>NZ_JBIRAW010000010.1:0-309440 GCF_044326315.1 Actinomadura sp. 9N407
GCACCGCCTGGCCCGGGAAGGGGAGAGCGTCTCGTTCGAGGCGGGCGGTGGCGCGCTGCCCGAGCTGCTGCGCGACCCGGGGTTCGAGCGCGACTTCGCGGAGATGTACCGCTACTACCGGCAGGCGCGCCTGCTGCGGTTCCGGCGGGTGGACGGGCGGCTGCTGGCGGTGTTCCAGACCGGGCCGCGCCTGGACGACGTGCGCGTGCTCCGCTGGGAGGCGCGGCCGGACGGGAGCGTCCGCTACCTCGACAACCGGGGCGAGCGCGATCACGTCCGGCCGCCGTCGCACGACTTCGCGTGGACGGAGGCGACCCGCGAGGACCACGTCACCGGGCCCCACCCGTACATCTCGATCGGCGGCGAGGTGCTCGTCGACACGCTCGGCGGCACTCTGACGCTCGCGGTCGAGGAGGGCGGCGCCCCGATCCACACCGAGCCTGTGGACGAGCCGTTGCAGAGCCTCGCCGACGCGGACGTGCACCACGCCCGCGTCGGGGCGCTGATCCTGCTGCGCGTCCGCCCGTACAACGAGACGGCCTGGCGGCACCTGGTGTTCAACACGCGCACCAAGACCGTCACCCGGCTGGACGGGATCGCGCAGGCGTGCCGACGGCTGCCCGGCGACAAGGGGATCATCTTCCCGGGCGGCTACTACCTGGACACCGGTACGGCCAAGACGTTCGACACCGACGTCACCGGGCTGGAGTACGAGCGGGTCGTACGGTCGCCGAACGGCGAGGACGTGCTCTACGTCTTCCGTTCGGCCGACGACGGCAGGTCGCTGCTGCTGCACTACAACGTGATCCGCAAGGAGGTGGCGACGCCGATCACCTGCCAGGGGTACGCGCTGTTCGACGACGGCACGCTGGTGGTGCTGCGCCTGAACACCGGCGAGGCCGCCCGGGTGCATCCCCTCCAGGTGTGGGCGAGTCCGTACATGTCGGACGCCTACGCCGCCGCGCAGCCGACCGGCAGCGGACCGCTGGAGCGGATCGGCAACGCCGACCTCGTGCGGGGCATCTCCGACTGCATGTCGGTCACCCGGATGGTCGAGGAGATGTCGGCGTCGGCGGAGGTGTTCGAGGCGCTGATCGCGGCGTGCGTCCGGGCGGCCGACTTCCACCACTGGCTCGGCGAGGACGATCTCGCCGACCCGCTCGCCCCGCTGACCGAGGTCCGCGCGACGGCCGAGCAGGTACTGGCCGAGTACGAGAACGTTCAGGAACTCACCCGGAAGGCGGCGGACGCGGTCGCGGAGGCCGCCGGGACGGTCACCTCCCTGATCCGCCTCGCCGAGAGCCAGGACATCGACACGGCGGACGCCTGGGTCGCGCGGCTCGCCGAGCTGCGCCGCGCCCAAGGGCACCTGGAGACCGTACGCGGGATGCGGTACGCCGACGGCGCCCGGATCGACGAGCTGGCCGCCGCGCTCGCCGACGAGCAGGACGCGACCGGCCACCGTACGGTCGACTTCCTGCGCGGGGAGGGCGCGTTCGCCGGCTACCACGCCGAGATCGACGGGCTGACGGCGGCCGCGGCGGCGATCGAGACCGCGGCGGACGCCGTTCCGGTGACCGGGCGGCTGGCCGCGCAGACCGAGGGCCTGGAGATCGTCACCGAGGTCGTCGGCGGGCTGGAGATCGCCGACGCGACGGTCCGTACCGAGATCCTCGCGCGGGTCGGCGAGGCGCTCGGCGGCGTCAACCGGGCCCGCGCCGTCCTGGAGTCGCGCCGCCGCGAGCTGCTGGACGTCGAGGGACGGGCCGCGTTCGCTGCCGAGTTCGCGCTGCTCGACCAAGCCGTCGCCGGGGCACTGGCGATGGCCGGTACACCCGAGCGCTGCGACGACCAGCTCGGGCGGCTGCTGCTCCGGCTGGAGGGCCTGGAAGCGCGGTTCGCCGAGTTCGACGACTTCCTCGCCCGGCTGGAGGCCAAGCGCGCCGACGTCTACGAGGCGTTCTCCGCGCGCCGGCAGTCCCTCTTGGACGAGCGCGCCCGCCGCGCCGACCGGCTGGTCGAGTCGGCGGGACGGATCCTCGCGGGCGTCCAGCGCCGCGCCGCCGCGCTCGGCTCGCTCGACGACGTCAACACCTACTTCGGGACCGACCCGATGGTGGACCGGCTGCGCGCGGTCGCCGGCGAACTGCGCGACCTGGGCGACCAGGCGCGGGGCGAGGAGCTGGAAGGACGGCTCAAGGCCGCTCGCCAGGAGGCGGGACGTGCCCTGCGCGACCGGCTCGACCTGTACGCCGACGGCGGCGAGGTCATCCGGCTCGGGCCGCACCGCTTCGCCGTCAACACCCGGCCTGCCGAGCTGACCCTCGTACCGCACGAGGGCGCGATGGCGTTCGCCGTGACCGGTACCGACTACCGGGCTCCCGTACGGGACGCGGCGTTCCTGGAGACCCGGCCCTTCTGGGACCAGCTCCTGGTGTCGGAGACGCCCGAGGTCTACCGGGCCGAGTACCTGGCGGCGTCCATCCTTCTCGACCGGCCGCCGTCCGGGAGCGACGGCCTGCTCGCCCTCGTCCAGAAGGTGGCGGGGGAGCGTTTCGACGAGGGGTATGAGCGCGGCGTCCACGATCACGACGCGGCGCTGCTGCTCCAGGCCCTGCTCGACCTGCACGAGGGCGCGGGCCTGCTGCGCTACCCGTCCGGCGCCCGAGCGGCGGCCCAGTTCTACTGGACGTACGGCCTCGACGCGGCCGCCCGTACGGCATGGGCCACGCGGGCCACGTCCCTCGCCCGCGCGCGCGCCGCGTTCGGCCGTACGGACGCGGTCGGCGAGCTGTGCGCAGAGCTGGACGCCGCCATTTCCGGCTTCTGCGACGCCACCGGACTGCCGACTGCGGCTCTCGCCGGGGAGTACCTCTTCGAGGAACTGGCCTCGGGCCCGTCCGGCTTCGTCAGCGGTGCACCTTCCCGGGAGCTGCTGAGCGGCTTCCGTACGGCGCTTGGTGACACATCGGCCGACTTCGATCGCGACCTGGACGCCCTCACCGCGCTCCCCGCCCGCCACCAGCTCGCCGAGGCCTGGCTCGACTCGTACGGTGCCGGGGAGCTGGACCGGCCCGAGGCGATCGCGACCCTCCTCTGCGGCTCCGTACCCCGGTACGAGTCGGACGCCGAGCTGACCACCACCGTGGACGGCCTGCTCGGAGCCCACCCGCGCCTGTCCGGGCGCGGCCTGCGGCTCCGGCTGGACGAGACGCTCACGCGCGTGCGCCGGTTCGATGCGGAACGCGTCCCGGCGTACCGCGCGTACCAGCGGCACCGCACCGAGCTGATCTCCACGGAGCGCGGCCGGCTCCGGCTGGAGGAGCACCGGCCGGGCGTGCTGAGCGCGTTCGTCCGCAACCGGCTGATCGACGAGGTGTACCTGCCGCTCATCGGCGACAACCTCGCCAAGCAGCTCGGCGCGGCCGGCGACGCGCGGCGTACCGACCAGATGGGCATGCTGCTGCTGATCTCCCCGCCCGGCTACGGCAAGACGACGCTGATGGAGTACGTCGCCGACCGGCTCGGCCTGCTACTGGTCAAGGTGGACGGGCCCGCCCTCGGCCACGGCGTCACGTCGCTCGACCCGGCCGAGGCGCCCAACGCCACCGCCCGGCAGGAGGTGGAGAAGATCAACCTGGCACTCGAACTCGGCACCAACGTGCTGCTCTACCTCGACGACATCCAGCACACCTCGCCCGAACTGCTGCAGAAGTTCATCCCGCTCTGCGACGCGCAGCGCCGCATCGACGGCGTCTGGGACGGCGAGACCCGGGGCTACGACCTGCGCGGCAAGCGGTTCGCGGTGTGCATGGCCGGAAACCCGTACACCGAGTCGGGGACCCGCTTCCAGATCCCCGACATGCTCGCCAACCGCGCCGACGTCTGGAACCTCGGCGACGTGCTGTCCGGCCGGGACGAGCTGTTCGCGCTCAGCTACATCGAGAACGCGCTCACGTCCAACCCCGTCCTCGCGCCGCTGTCCACCCGCGACACCGGCGACATCGAGCTGCTCGTACGGCTCGCGGACGGCGACGGGACGGTCCGGCCCGACCGGCTCTCCCACCCGTACTCGCAGGTGGAGCTGGACGAGGTGCTCTCGGTCCTGCGCAAGCTCATCCGCGCCCGCGACGTCGTCCTCGCGGTCAACCGCGCCTACATCGACTCGGCCGCCCAGGCCGACGCGTCCCGTACGGAGCCGCCGTTCCGGTTGCAGGGCTCGTACCGGAACCTGAGCAAGATCGCCGCGCGGATCCTGCCGGTGATGAACGACGACGAGCTGGAGGCCGTCCTGGACGACCACTACGCGGGCGAGGCGCAGACCCTCACCTCGGGCGCGGAGGCCAACCTGCTCAAGCTCGCGATGATCCGCGGCCGGACGACCCCCGAGCAGGCCGCCCGCTGGGCCGAGATCAAGGCCGCGCACGCCCGTACGCTCGCCATGGGCGGCGACGCCGACGACCCGATCGGCCGGGCGGTCGGCGCTCTAGGCCTCCTCACCGACCGCGTCGCCGACGTGGAGACCGCCATCACCCAGGCATCCCAGCGCCTCGGGCACACCCCCACCAACGGCTTCTACGCACCGAACGACCCGTACCGTCGGATCGAATAAGGCGCCGTGTCCCCTTTCGCCGCGCCGCTCACAACCGGGTACGCCTAGCGGGCCAGGCGTTCGGCGGTCGTGGCGTGCAGGGACAGGGAGAGCCGGACGGCATGGTCGACGACCGCGTCGAGGTCGTCGCCCAGCCGGCCGTCGGCCCACTGCTGCGCCAGCTCGGCCATGGCACCCACGAACATGGTCGCGGCGATCACGACCGGGAGCGCCGGGCCGTCCCCGGCGTCCCCGGGACGGCTCGTCTCGATGAGCAGCCCCTCGAGGAGCGCCGTCTGCGCCGCCCGGCGCCGCCCGGCCAGGACCTCGTTGCCGTGGGCCTCGCCGAACAGGATGCGTCCCCGGCGGGGATCGTCGCTGATGAACCGCAGCACGCCGCGAATGCCGGCGCGCGTCCGGGCTCCGGTGTCGGGGCCCGCCTCGTCCAGGGCGGCGCCGAGGGCCTCGCCGAGCGCGGTCGCCTGCTGGTCGTAGACGGCGGCCAGCAGCTCACCGGTGTCGGCGAAGTTCTCGTAGAAGTAGCGGGTGTGAAGCTCAGCTTCCCGGCAGACCGCGCGGACGGTCAGCCCGGCCTCGCCTTCGGCCCCGAACAGCGTGAACGCGGCGTGCAGCAGCATGTCGCGCCGCTCGCCCTTCCGCAGGGCCACCGGGACCCCGGCCCATCGGGTGGACGTGGCCGTCCGGGCGTTCACCATGGCGCTCACGATAGCAACCGGCGCCAGGTCTGGACACGACTGTAACCAGACACTTATTCTGGCTACAGTCGTACCCAGAACCAGGGAGTCCGGATGCCACCGAAGACCAACGTCGTCGCCCAGCGGTTCGAGCAGTCCTTCGACGCCGACATCCGGTCCAGGTTCTTCAAGGGCCTGGAGTTCGCCGGCCCCGAGGGCGACCCCGGCTGGTTCGGCCCCGGCAGCGCGGTCTGGTACGTGCACTCGCACCTGCCGACCCTCATCGTTGGCCTGATCGGCGCCGCGTACATCGAGGGCCTCGACCCGAGCATCAGCTGGATGGGCTACGACCACTCGCGGCTGGCCGAACGGGTCGACGGCATCCCCACCGGCAACATCGACATGGAGGGCGGAGCCGTTCGCCTCGGCCACTCCATCTCGTTCTTCATCGGCACCGCGTACGGCTCCACCGAGACCGCCGAGCGCCTGGCCCGTACCGTCCGCGCCATGCACCACACCGTGAAGGGCACCCGCCCCGACGGGCTGGCCTACGACGCCGACGACCCCGACTGGCTGCGCTGGAACTACGCCACCGTCGTGTGGGGCCTGGCGACCGCGCACGAGCGCTACCACCGCCGCCCGCTGCGCGGAGCCGACCTGGACCGCTACTACCGCGAGTTCGTCCGCGTCGGCGAGGCATTGGGCGGGACCGACCTGCCCGCGACGAAGGCGGAAGTGGCCGAATGCCTGGAGTCGTACCTGCCGCGCCTGGCTCTTACCCCGATCAAGGCGTTCGCCACCGGACCCAACCTGCGCGACAGCAAGGCCCGGCCATGGGAGCCCGGCAGCGAGTTCATGGACTGGGCGGCCCGCGACATGCTCCCGAGATGGGCCCAGAAACTGGCCCTCTACCAGCCGCCCAACCCGATCCGCCTGCGGGCTCGCCGCACCTCACTCTGGCTGGCCCTCAACGGCCTGTACGAGGCCACCGGCCCCATCCGCGAGTTCCACGAGGCCCGCGCCCGCGTAGCGAAGGGCACGAGGACCCCGATCGCTCCCTCCACCGCTCCGACGGCTCCCGACCCGATCCTCACCCGCGCCCAGATCGAAGCCACCGCCTGATCCACCACGAGTCAACGGAATAGGTGTGTAGCGGTGGGGGTGAAAACGTTCCCGGGTGGTTGTCAGGTGGTGCTAACCGGGTGTGTCAATTCTCGCTCCCGGTGGCGAGTGGGGATGGCAGTTAGTCACAGCGGCACAGAACGGAGCTAGGCAGCGCGATCTCGCCGTGTGAAAATCCCGGCGAGTGGCTGGAGGTTCCCCGTCATGCCGCCTCGGGATTCGCCGTTGGTCGAGCGCGAGCGCGACCTGGCATCGCTGGTGGCGGCGCTCGCCCGTCCTCCCGCGATCGTGGTGGTCGAGGGGGAGTGCGGGGTCGGGAAGACCCGGCTGGTGCGCGAGGCGCTGGCCGACCGGCGGCTCGCCGGGCGGCAGCGGCTGCTCGGGTGCGCGGTGCCGATGGCGGCGCCCTGCCCGCTGGGGCCGGTGATCGAGGCCCTCGCGACCGCGAGCGGGCCGCCCGTACAGCGGCTCAGCGAACTGACCGGAGTGCTGCGGACGGTGCTTCCCGATCTCGCCGGGATCCTGCCGCCGGCACCGCCGCTGCTGGTCGAGCCCCGGCTGTTCCGGCATCGCCTGGTACGTGCCGCCGCCGAGCTGCTGGCCAAGCTCGGCCCCACCGTACTGGCGCTGGAGGACCTGCAGTGGGCCGACGATGCCACGGTCGAGCTGCTCCGGATGATCGGCGCGCGGCCGCCGCCGGAGCTGTCGGTCGTGGTGACGCGCGGGTCTCCGGCCGACCCTCCCGAGCACGGGTCGTGCGCCGTACGGATCCCTCTCGGGCCGCTGTCGGTGCCGGGCGCCGGGCTGCTGGCCGCCGCGAGCCTGGACGAGGCGGCGGTCGTGCCCACCGACCTGGCGGAACGGCTCTACGAGCGCAATGGCGGTGTGCCGCGCGCGGTACGGGAGGACGCACGGCTCCTGCGGGATCTCGGGCTGCTCCGTCCGGTGGACGGGGAATGGGCCCTCCGGACCGGAGGGGACGCGGCCGGCTTTCCGGCGGTGGCGCCACGTGCGGTCGCCTTGGAGATCGTCGACAGGGCCCGTGGGCTCGGGGTCACCGGAAGCGCCGTGCTCGAGGCGGCGGCGGTGCTGGCCGAGCCGGCCGAGCCGGAATTGGTGGCCAGGGTCGCCAGGGTGGATGCCGGGGAGACACGTGGCGCGCTTGCGGACGCGATCCGCTGCGGGCTGCTTCGTGATGACGGTGGCACCGTGCGATTCCGGCACGAGCTGGCCCGGATCGCCGTGTACGCGTCCATTCCGGGATACCGGCGGCGCGAGCTGCACGGCACCGCCGCCTGGGAACTGACCTGCCGGGGCATGGTCGTACGGGCGGTCGACCACCACCGGAAGGCCGGTGACCTGCGGGGATGGGCGGCCAGTGCCGAGGCCGCCGCCGCGCTCGCGGCGGCCGGGGGCTCCTTCGATACCGCCCATGCCTACCTGCGCGAGATCCTGCGGTCCGGCGCGGTCGCGCGGGAGCGGCGGGCCGAGCTGGCGATCAAGCTGGGACGGGCCGCGCTGGGTGGCGACGGGCGGAGTCCGGGGACCGCCGCGCTGCTGGCGGCGGCGCTTGACCGCGGTACGGCCTCGCCCGTCCAGCGGGCCGAGCTGCTGCTGCTCCGGGCCTGGTGGGAGCTGGATTCGAGCGGACCTGGTTCGGGCGGAGAAGCGGTCGGCGCCGCCGTGGGTGAGCTGTGCGGCGTGCTCGACGACCTCGCTTCGCGGCCTGATCTTCAGGCGATCGCGCATGCCCTGCTCGCCACGCCGAACCGGCTGCCGGACCGCGATCTGCCCGCGCAGCTCGCCTCCTTGGCCGAGGCCCGCGAAGCGCTGTCCCGTACCGACGATCCGATGGCGCGGGCGGTCGTCCTGACCACGGCCGCGCACCTGCTCCTGACGATCGGCAGCCCCGATGCGTGGGCCGCCGTGGGCGCGTTGCCCGTTCGGGGTGAGCGGCCGGACGTGGAACTGCGGCTCGTACGGGGGCTGCTCGACTTGGCCGACGCGGCGCTGCACCTGGGGCATTACCCGCGCAGCCTGGAACTGGTCGAACGGGGCCGGCGGCTGGCCTCGGGCGTACGGTCGCATGCGTACGACGCGCGGCTGCGGGCCACCGCGTCGAGGGTCCGTTGGGCGATGGGTGAGACCGGCGCGAACGACCAGGCCGGTGAGCCCCAGTCGTACGGGCCGCCGGCCGCCCGGCTGCTTCCGGCACAGATCCGTACCGGCCGGGGGCGGCTGGACGACGCGCGCCGCGCGCTGCGGGCCGTGGCCGAGGACGCGCTGGGGATCGGGGAGATCGCCGTCGCGGCCCATGCCGCCGCGGACTTCAACCGGGTGGCGCTGACGGCGGGGCAGCGGCGCCTCGGGCACGCACTCGCCCGCCGGATCCTGGACGAGGTGGCCCGCAAACAGATCTGGGTCTGGGCGGCGCCGCTGCTCCCGTTCGCGCCGCTGGATCTGGTGAGCGCGGCGCTGCCCCCGTACCGGAGTGCCCTGGCGGGACGGGACGTACCGCTCGCGCGCGCCGCGCTCAGCTTCGCCGAGGCCCGGATGAACGAGCGGGACGGCGACGCGCGGCGGGCGTCGGCCGGCTACGGCCGCGCGCGCCGCCGGTACGCCGCGCTGCCCGATCCCCGGCTCGCGGCCCATGCGTCCGCCGCCCAGGCGCGCTCGCAGGTTGCCGCCGGGCAGGCACCGGACGCCGAGTTGCTGCGCCATGCGTGGAGCACGTTCACCGGCCTCGGCCTGGCCTGGGACGCCGACCGGCTGAAGCAGCTGATGCGGTCGGCGGGCCTGCCCGTACCGCACCGCCGGGGACGGCCCGGGTACGGCAACCGGCTGACCCCCCGGGAACGGGAGATCGCCGACCTGGCCGCCTCGGGCCACACCAACCGGGACATCGCCGCTGACCTGTGCCTTTCGGACCGCACGGTCAAGTACCACCTGGCCAACGCCATGCGGAAGCTCGCGGTGAGCAGCCGCCGGCAGCTGCGCGACGCCCTCGACCCCGGGACCGCCGACGGCGGGCACACCTGCCGCTGCGGGCGATGCGGGCGCCGACTAAACCCGTCCTGATCGGACGGGTCATCGGCGCGGCGTTCCGGCGACTATGAGGGAGATTCACGTTCGGCCGGCCGGTACCGGGCTCCCACCCGCCGCGCCTCGCACCCCGCGCGAGGCGACCGGTGGCCGTGCCGGACTGCGGCGGAGATACCGCCGCGCTCTCGAGGAGGAGGACCCCCCGCATGAGATCCGCCCGCTTGATCGGCGCCACCGCCACCGCCGTCGTCGCCCTCGGCGTCATGGCCGCCCCCGCCCACGCGGCCCCCGGCCTGGTCGACGGCTCCGTCACCGCCATCGGCGCCACCTGCACCTGGACCGACGCCGTCACCAGCGACGTCCCGCCGAACACCCTGACCGTCGACCACACCACGATCAACGCGTCCTGCAGCGGCGGCGTCACCGTCAGCATCAGCAGCTCCCCGACGGTCACGTTCGACGACGCGGCCGGCACCGCCACCTCCCCGTCGATCTCCGTCACCGGCTCGGGGCTCGGCATGACCTGCGGTTACAGCGTCAGCAACGTGTCGATCAACCGCGAGGGAACGACCCGTACCTACAGCGGCGGCCCGTACACGGCCACCAAGACCTCGGGCGGCTTCCTGTGCCCGGGTACGGCGACCGTCGACTCGGCCACGTTCAACTTCCACTGATCCGGCTTCACTGATCCGGCTCAACTGACACGACTCAACTGAAACGAAGGCGCCCCCCGCTCGCGGGGCCGAGGCTCCGGCCTCGGCCCCGCTTCGCCGTTCCGGGCTCAGCGGCGGCCGGCGTCGGAGCGCAGGAGGCGCTCCAGCCAGTCGATGGCCTCGGGTTCGAGGGTGGTGAACCGCTCGCGGTACAGGGCGGCCGAACGGGGCGCCGGCCAGTCGTCCTGCAGTTCCTGGACGGGCAGGCCCGGATCGGTGCGCAGCAGCTGGAGCCAGTCGGCGCCGAGCAGGGTCAGCCGGCCCAGTGCTCGCCCGCGCTCGTCCCGGTCCGCCTCCCAGGTGCCGATGAACGACTCGTGCTGGGCGCGGATGGCGTCCAGATCCCAGGCCTTGCGCAGCAGTACCTCCACCTGCGTGCCCGGCAGCGGGGTCGCGGCGAACGCCTGGGCCAGCTCGGCCACCTGGGTGAACTGCGGCGCGCCGAACACTTCGGCGATGTCGACCCGGCCGGGAGCGATCCACAGGCCGTCGCGCAGGCCGCCGAACCCCGCCCAGGCGAGGCGGGCCCTGATCTGGTGCCGCAGGTCCCGCCGGCTCTCCGGCATCGAGTAGCTCAGCAGCGTCCACTCGCCCTCGGGATGGCTGAACGGCGCGTCCGAACCGACCCTCGACCTGGCCTGGCGGAGCACCTTCTCGCCGGCCGGGGTGAGCCGGAAGCGGGCCGTACGGCCCTCCTGGACCCGGTCGAGCAGGCCGCGCCGGGTCATCCGGGCGAGCGTGGCCCGGCCGGCGGCCTCGGCCACCCCGAGGTCGTCGAGCACGTCCAGGAAGACTCGGGAGCTGATCGGGGGGAGGCTCCGGTCCAGCACCAGCGAGCCGAGGAAGCTCAGCAGCAGCTGCTGCGAGCGGCGGGGGCCCTTGCCTCCGCCGTCGAGCGAATCCCGCCCAGCCGTCATCCGCGCTCCTCTCACTGTCCGCACACGGCAGGTGCCCGCACGGCAGCATCCCATGATCCGTAAGCGGTGATGCCGGTCACAAGAATGCTCAACCAACTATTGACGGGCGACATCAGCATGTCTAACGTTTGCCGCCATGTCCACCAATCCCCCGCCCGATCGGGACACCGGCCCCGCGCCTGAGGTGGAGGCCACCCTGGAAGACCCCAGCGGAAGGGAAACCATGGCGGACGATCTCCAGCGGTCGGAGTTGTACGGCCCGGCCGGCGCACCACTCCAGGAGGCGGTGGTCGGTGACGTCCTGCGCCGGGCCGCCCGGCTCGGGCCGGACGACATCGTCCTGACCACCCTGGACCCTGGCGGGGCGTCCGGCTGGACAGCGGCACGGTTGCTGGCCGACGCGTCCGCCGTGGCGGCGTCGCTGCTGCGGCGCCATCCGACCGGCTCGCGGATCGCCACGTACCTGCACAACGGGCCCGAAGCGGTGCTGCTGCAGTTCGGGGTGGCGCTGGCCGGCATGGTGCTGGTTCCGATCAACCCGAAGGCCCGGCCGGGCGAGCTGGCGCACGCGCTCGGCCTGGCAGGGGCCGTGAGCCTGTACGCGGACGAGGAGTCCGCCGGGCTGGTGGACGGGATCAGGACGGGGCTGCCGCGGCTCACCGAGGTCGTACGACTGGACGGGGAGTGGCGGGCGCTGCTGGAGGACGGGCCGCCGCCTGCCCTCCCGCCGGTCGATCCCGACTCGCCGGCCCAGATCCAGTTCACGTCGGGGACGAGCGGGCGGCCGAAGGGGGTGCGCATCCATCATCGCGGCATGGTGCACACGTCCCATGCGTTCGCCCGCCGCATCGGCCTGCCGTCAGGGGGCGTGTGGGTCAACCCGATGCCGCTGTTCCACACGGCGGGCAACGTGCTCGGGGTGCTCGGCGCGTTGTGGCAGCGTGCCGAGCATGTCGTCCTGCGGTTCGAGCCCGCCGCCGTACTGGAGGCCCTGGCCGTGCGGCGGGCGACCCTGCTGTCGGCCGCTCCGACGCTGCTGCATCTGCTGATGGACCGACCGGAATTCGCCGGCACCGACCTGAGCGGGCTGCGGGTCGTGTTCACCGGCGGCTCGCCCCTGACCCCGTCGATGGTCGATGCCGTCGAGGACGGCTTCGGCGCACCGCTGTCCATCACGTTCGGCATGACCGAGACGTGCGGCTGCGCGCTCCAGACCGCACCGCTGAGCGACACCGCCGAGGTTCGCCGGACCACGGTCGGTACCCCGATCGAGGGCACCGACGTCCGCGTGGTCGACTCCGGCGGCGAGATCGCCCCGATCGGGGTGTCCGGAGAGCTGCTGCTGCGCGGATCGCGGCTGACCCGGGGCTACCACGACGACCCGGAGGCGACGGCGCGCGCCATCGACGCGGACGGCTGGCTGCACACCGGCGATCTGGCCGCGATGGACGCGCACGGCCGGCTGCGCATCGTGGGACGGCTCAAGGACATGATCAAGACGGGTGGCGAGAACGTCGCGCCCGAGGAGGTCGAGGAGGCCGTCGCCGGCCATCCGGACGTGGCGCGGGCGGCGGTGGTGGGCGTCCCGGATGACCGATGGGGCGAACTCGTGGTGGCCTTCGTCGTCCTCCGGCCCGGCGCGGCCTTCGACGCCGGGGCGGTCGGCGCGTACTGCCGCGAGCGGCTCAGCCCGTTCAAGGTGCCCCGGCGCTGGACGGTCGTCGACGAACTCCCGCTGACCGCCTCGGCCAAGGTCAGGCGGGCTGAGCTACGGCACCGCGCCCAGGAGGACCGAGCCGGGGAGACGGAAGGCTGAGGAACGGCCCGGGATCACGCCTGCGCGGTCGGCGGGTGCAGGACGTGGACGGAGCCATGGGCCGGGCCAGGGATGCGCGCGGTGGACGTCGGGGCCGCCGAGTGGCGCTCCTCCGACAGCTCGATCAGCCGGGCGGACATGTCGGCGAACAGCAGCAGCTCGCGAGCGGTGGCCGTACTGAACGGCGACGCGCCCGGACGGCCGATGACCGAGAGCACGCCGCGGGTGGCCTCGCCCGTGTCCAGCGGCAGCATCAGGATCGGTCCCGGCGGCAGGCCGCTGAGCACCTGGTCGTCGGCGATCCGTGAGGACAGCGCGCGCCGGGAGCTGAACGCCCGGCCGATCATCGAGCGGCCGCGGCGGACGGTCAGGCCGAGGATCCGGTCGCCGCCGGTACCGACCGCGACGTCGACCCGCAGCGTGTTGCCGTCCTCGATGGGCAGCGCGATGAACGCCAGCGGGGTACACGCGATGGAGCGGGCGCGGGTCGCCACGAGGGTGAGCGCCTCCGGCAGGCCGATCCCGTTCAGGACCGCCGCCATCAGGTCGAACGACGAGGCGAGCCGGTCGCCGTCGCCCAGGGCCCGGGGGCTGCCCGCGGACCCCCACGCCATCGCCAGGGCATCGTCCGTCGTCATGTCGTCATCCCGCTTCTTCTCGGCCAGGCTGGGGTCCGTTCCGGTGGCGGTGGAGCGCCGCGCGGTCAGGCCGCCGCCGATCGGCCATGGGCGCGGGCGAGCCGCGCGGCGGCGACGGAGCGGCGGATGGTGAACGCGCCGTGCAGTCCGGTGACGCCCAGCATCCGGGTCATCTGCGCGCTGGGCGCGGCGAGCACGAGCGTGACGCCCTTGGGCTCGGTCCTGCGGCGGGCCCCGACGAGCAGGGCCAGGCCGGAGGCGTCGCAGAAGGTGACCTGCGAGAGGTCGATGACGACCAGCGGCCCCGGGTCCTGCAGGGCGGCGTGCAGGCGTTCCCGCAGGGCAGGGGTGGAGGCGACGTCGAGTTCACCGCGGAGGGTGATCAGGACGTGTCCCGGCAGCCGCTCCCGGCTGAGCCCGGCCCCGATCGGGGGTGTGACGGTGTTGATCATGCTGGATCTCCGATCCAAATGCCTGCAGATGCCGGTCCGGACCGAATCCGGACCGGCTGCTCCGCGGGGGTCAGCCCGCGGGAAGGTGCTCGTTCCGGCCGGGGCGAGGCCCAGCGGAGGGATGGAATGGTCCGGCCGCCGTGACCGCCCCGCCGCGAGGTGGTGCCACCCGCGCGCGGGTGGACTGGTGTTGCGGCGTCATGCGCGCCGGACCTGTCTGGGCCCCCGAGGGGGACCGAGTAGCGGATACCAGGGGGACGCCGGCTTGTTACCCGCATCGAGAACCCCTCGTTCACCGGGAGTCTACGCCTTCCCGGCGCGGTACGCGGATGGCGCCGTTGAGCAGCCCGGGGACGGCCGTTCCCGCGGCGAGGCCGGTCCTGGCGGCCGTCCAATTACCACCCAAGTCGCCCTCGGGTTTTGGTCGTCCGAAACCGGGCACGCCCAGCGCATGCGGCCCGCGACCCTGCCCTGGTCCTTCCCAGGTACGGCGGCCCGGTTCCCGCCCGACGAGATCACCTAAGCGGAAGGTGGCAGACCGGTGAGCGAACGCGATGTGCCGTCTCGCGGCCAGCCCGCTCCCCCAGGGGAGGTCACCGCGGCCGGCCCGACTCCGGATCCGGACGTCGGAGTCGAGACGCCGGAAGGGGACGCGGTCGAGCAGCGGCAGAACGGCGACGACGACGAGTCGGCCCCGGACGCCGAGTTCACCGGCGACCTTCCGATGAACGCCGACGAGGCCGATGTGGTCGAGCAGCGGCGGATCGTGCACACCGAGGAGGAGGAGTACCGATGAAGATCAAGGACACCGGCCAGATCGCGGATCTGCTGAACGACATCGACTTCCCGGCGAGCAAGCAGCAGATCGTCGAGCATGCGCACCAGGCCGGTCCCGGAACCGAGGCCGAAAGGGCGCTCGCCGCGCTTCCGCTCGGGGACTACGACAACCTGCAGGAAGTGCTGCGGTCCGTCCCCACCGACCCGGACCCGGGCCGCAGCGCCTCGGAACGCGACTACCAGCGGACCCATCACCGCAAGTCCGGCCTCGCCGAGCACATGCGCGACACCGAGCGGACGCCCGTCGAGGAAGAGCTGCGCAGGGACCCCGGCAGCGAGCGCCGGTAGCCGAGGCTCCCAGGGGTCCGGAAGGGGGCGGGAATAGTCGAGGGGCCTGGGGCGCTATACCCGGTGGTTGTAGTTGAGGTTTGCGAAGTGGAAACGCCCGCAGAGTTCTGACAGCGGGCGTTTCGCCGCATCCGGAGATCTTTTCTTCGTGCGTGGACGACCGGCAGCCCGGACCGTGCGACCGTACGGCACCGAACGATCCGTCCCCGCGAAGGAGACACACATGGCTCAGGAAATGGTTCAGGGAACCGTGAAGTGGTTCAGCGACGACAAGGGCTTCGGCTTCATCGCCCCCGATGACGGCACCGCCGACATCTTCGTCCACCACTCGGCGATCACCATGGACGGCTACCGCACGCTGCGCGACGAGCAGCGCGTCGAGTACACCGCCGTCCAGGGCCCCAAGGGCCAGCAGGCCGACGAGGTCCGCCTGGTCTGAGGCACCTGCCTGACGACCCCCGCTCCGGGAACGGAGCGGGGGTTTCGTCGTTCTACGGTGTCCCTGGTTCTACGGCGCCCGTCGTTCTACGGCGTCCCTGGATCCTCGTCCGACAGCCCGGCGAAGAGGCGGCGCATCGACGAGGACCAGGCGGCGGGTTCGGGGTTCTGGACGTCCAGCGCCGCCAGGACGTCCATGCCGACGGAGATGTAGAGCATCAACCGGGCCAGTACGGCCGCGTCCACTTCCCTGGTGAGGGTGCCCTCCCGCTGGGCGAGCAGCGCCAGGTCCGTCAGCCGCTTCTCGCTCGCGCGCAGGGAGCGGTGGACCTTGGCGGCCACTTCGGCGTCGCGCTTGGCGGCGGCGAGGGCCTCGCTGATCAAGGGGGCCCAGGCCCGCTGGCAGGGATCGGCGGCGACGGTCACGATCGTCTCGAGCAGCCTGGCGGCCCCGACCCCGTCGTTCAGGGCCCGGTCCACCATGCGCGACGCGGCGGCCAGGCCGCTGTCGACCGCCTCGGCGAGCAGTTCGGCCTTGTTGCGGAAGTTGCCGTAGATGGCACCGGTGGTGAGACCGGCGCGGCGGGCGATGTCCTGGACCCGGGCCCGGTCGTACCCCTGCTCGCCGAACTCCTGGACGGCCGCGGCGATCAGCCGGTCCCGTACCGAAGCGCCCTCCGCCGCCGGGGCGGCGTCTTCCGCCCGCGCGGGAGAAGCGGTCTCTGCCATGGCGGCAGCGTAGTGCGCGGCGCCGCCGGCCCTGGTAGCGCAGGCATAATAACGATTATTCTGAGCTCCCGAGCTGGAGCGTGGCCGTGACACACCGCACCGAGCAGCCGTTCATCGGCAGGCAGGCCGAGTGCCGCCGGCTCGCGGAACTGGTGGACGCCTGCCGCAGGGCCGGGGGCGGTGGCCTGGTGCTGACCGGAGACCCGGGGATCGGCAAGACGGAGCTGCTCGGCCACGCGGCGAGCCTCGCGGACGGCTTCCGGGTGATCCGCGCCGACGGGGTGCGGTCGGAGGAGGCGCTGACGTACGGGGCGGTGCACCGGCTCGTACGGCCGCTGGCCGCCGGGCTCCGCCACCTGCCGCCCGCCTCGCGGGAGACGCTGGAACGGGTGCTGGTACGGCGCGGCCCGCCGCCTCGCGAGCGGCTGCCCGTCGCGGTGGCGACGCTCGGCCTGCTGACCAGGATGGCCGCCGCGGGCCCGATCCTGATCCTGATCGACGATCTGGGCTGGATCGATCCCGAGTCCCGCGACGCCCTCGGGTTCGTGGCCCGCCGGATCAGTACCGAGCGGGTGGCGGTCCTGGCGGCCACGGACGGCGACGCGGCGGTGCTGATGCCCGGCGTTCCGGTGCTGCCGATCGGTGCCCTTGACGACGCCGGCTGCCTGCGGCTGATCGCCGAGCAGCAGCCCTCGCCGGTCGCGCCCGCCGTACGGGAGGTCCTCGTGCACGCGGCCGGCGGCAACCCGCTCATCCTGCTGGAGCTGCTGCGTACCCTGACGCCCGCGCAGCTGAGCCAGCCGTCCCTGCTGCCCGACCCGCTGCCCTTGGGGCCTCGGCTCACCCGCATCCGGCTGGCCCGGTTCCACGGGCTGCCCGCCGACTGCCGGCGCCTGCTGGTGCTCCTGGCCGCCGAGCCGCGACTCGACCCCGCCACGCTCTTCCACCTCGCCGAACGGGCCGGGACCGACCCCGCCGTACTGGAGGCCGCCGAGGACGCGGGCCTGATCACGCAGACGGCCACCACCGTGTTCTTCCGGCACGCCGATCTGGGCAGGGTCGTCTACCACGGCGTCGATCTTGCCGAACGGCACCGTGCCCACGAGTCGCTGGCGGACGCGTTCACCGACACCGGCGACGACCGGCGGTACTGGCACCTCGCGGCGCTGCACCCCGGAACCGACGACGAGCTGGCGGACGTCCTGGAGCGCCAGGCCACCGACGCCCGGCGGCGCGGCGGACCGGCCATGGCCGCCGGGCTGATGGAACGTTCGGCCCGGCTGACCCGCGACGGCGGCCTTCAGGGACGCCGCCTCGTCAGCGCCGCCGACTGGGTCAGCCAGGCGGGCCATCCCCGGCGGGCGGCGCGGCTGCTGGAACGCGCTACCGCCCTCGTCGAGACGGACCGGCCCGCCCTGCGCGGACGGATCGAGTACCTGCGCGGCGTGATCTGCCTGCACCACGCGGCGGCCACCGACGCCTACGACGCGCTGCTGATCGCCGCCGACGTCCTCGCCGCCACCGACCGGCCCCTCGCCGTGAAGGCGCTGGTCACCGCAGGTGAGGCGGGCCTGTACGTAGGGGACGCCGCGCTCCCGATCCAGGCCGGCCACCGCCTGCTGGCCCTGCTCGACGATTCCCCCGAACCGGACCGTACGGAGATCCGCTTCGCCGCCGACTTCCTGCTCGGCGTCGCCGACTCGTTCCAGGGGCGGTTGCCCGAGGCGGCGACCCGGCTGCGGCGGCTGTTCGACGTCGCCGGGCAGGTGACCGATCCACTGCTGCTGGCCTGGGGCGCGTACGGCGCGCTTTTCGCAGCGAGCGACGATCGCGCCCGCGCACTGGCCTCACGCGCGGTCTCGCTGGCCCGTACGGCGGGCGACACGACCACGATGGCGCACGCGATGCAGTACCTGGCGTACGCCGAATGCTGGCTCAGCGGGCCCGCCACCGCGACGCTCACGGCCACCGAGGGACTGCGGCTTGCCCACGAGACCGGCCAGCTCAACTGCGCCCGCAACCTCATGGGCATGCTGATGCTGTCGGCGGGACTGGCCGGGGACGCCCAGGCCTGCGAACGGTACGCGCACCGCGTGGTCGACGATGCGGCCGAACACGGACTGGGTCTGGCCTCTTCCCTCGGCTTGTGGGGGCAGGCCCAGCTCGATCTCGCGCGCGGCAACTGGGCCGACGCTGCCATCAGGCTCTACCGCGTCACCCGTGCACGGACGGGCCACCCGGGTATCGCGCTGGAGGCCGTACCCGCCTATGTCGAGGCGGCCGTCCGTGCCGGCGAGGGACACCGGGCCGAGAGCGCCGCGATGGCCTTCACCCGGTGGGCGGAGGCGATCGGCGGGAGCTGGCCGGCCGCGCAGGCGGCCCGCTGCCGCGCCCTGCTGCGGATCGGCGACAGCGAGAAGAACTACCAGGAGGCCCTCCGGCTGCACCGGACCGGTGAACGGGAACTCGAACGGGCCCGCACCGAACTGCTGTACGGCGAGCACCTCAGCCGCGAACGCAGGCGCGGGGAGGCCCGCGTCCACCTCAGGGAAGCGGCGGACATCTTCCAGCGGCACCGCGCCAGCCTGTGGCTGGAACGCGCCCGTGCCGAACTGCGCGCCGGCGGCGACGACTGGAACGCGACCGGACGGGACGGCCCCGGCCACGCCATCGAACTGGCCGGCACGGCCTCGGTGCTGACCGCACGCCAGCGCCAGATCGTCGAACTGGTGGCGGCCGGCGCGACCAACAAGGAGGTGGCGGCCCGGCTCTCGCTGAGCCCGCGTACGGTCGACTACCACCTGCGGCGGGTCTTCGAGCGGCTCGGGATCACCTCGCGCGGCGACCTGATCCGCCGGTTCGCCGAGACGGGCTGATCGCGACGCGTCGATCGCGACGGGACGATCGAGGCGGGCTGATCGCGACGGGTCGATCGCGACGCGAAGAGGCCTGGAGCGCCTGCACGCGCCGGGGAGGGCTCGTACGGGAACTCCAGGCCTGGCTTCAACGGTGCCCGGACATCCGGGTCAGCAGCGCGGGCGGAGCCCCGGGTCGGCCGGGCCCTGCCGGTCCAGCGCGCTGAAGACCCACTGGAACGCGACCCGGTCGAAGATGATCGTCAGGTGCGAGGCGCGGTTGCCGGCGCACCGGTCCTGGAGCCGCACGTTGGTCACGCGCTCCGCCGGTCCCTGGAGGAACTGCTGCTCCGGCGTTCCCACGATGCCGTCGTACTGGCTGGCGACGACGGTGTAGTCCACACCGTCCCGGATGCGCTGGCCCTGGTTGGCCGGGGCGATGCCGACCAGCTCGGACACCTTGGCCGCGTTCTCGGTCAGGTAGCCGTGGGGCACCATCCCGCCGCCCAGGCTGTGGCCGACGAAGGCGACCTTCTCCGCTCCCGTGGCGGCGAGCACTCCGTCGACGAAGACGGACAGCTGCTGGACCCCGCGAGTGACCGGGATGGTGGCCGAGTAGTCGAGCGCGAAGACGCAGTAGCCGCGCTGGCTGAGCTGCGGTGCCAGCGAGGACCAGACGCTGCCGGTGGACAGCATTCCGTGCACCAGCACCACGGGCTGCGGATGCGCGGCCCCCGGTCGGCACGACCAGTTGTTGGCGCCGCGCAGGTTGCGGGTGGCTAGGCGGCGCGCGTCCTCGACCGGGCCCTGTGCCTGTGCTCGAGGCTGCGCGGCTTGGCGTGCGGGGGCGTTCGCCCGTACGCCGTCCAGCGTGGTGCCCGCATGGCGCGTGGCGTCTTTCCTGGCCGTCCCGTCCGGAACGGTCCGTACGGCCTGGTCGCCGGTGGCCGAGGCAGGCGCGGCGGACTGCGGCACCTGGCCTGCGAGCGCGACGGTCCCGGCCGCGACGATCAGCCCGGCCGTCGCGGCCAGCGCCAGCCGGACGCCGAGCCGGATGCTCAGCCGACTGCCCGGCCGGCCGCGGCGGTCGCCTCCTTCGGTACGTGGGTTCTCGTTGGGGGGAGGCACATGGATGCCCATGGACGGTCCTTCCTGATGCTTTGCGGGGGTGGCGGGGGGTCTGCTAGTTCGCGGCGGCGGAGAAGGCTGGGAGGTAGCCCTTGGCGTGGCCCTCGGAGGTCGGGTGGATGTTGGTGGCGCTGATCCACGCGTCGGCGGTGCAGATCTCGTGCCCGGCGAACGCCGGCCGGCCGTCGGCGAACGCGAATCCCGCGGCCCCGGCCCTGTCGGCGATGACACCGTTGAGCAGATCCGAGCCGTCATTGATCATCGAGCGTTTGCGGGCACTGATTCCCCCGAAACAGAAACCCTCCTTGTAAAGGTAGGGATAGCCGACCACGACGACTTTCGCCCTGGGTGCGCGTGTCTTGATGGCGGTGTAGAGGCGGTCGAGCCGTCCGGGCAATTGGTAGCGGACGAACGCCGACGCGTTGTTCAGGGCGCTTTCGCATGCGCTGTCGGTGGAGAACATGCAGCTGATCATCGTCGCCGCGAAGCCCGAGTCGTTGCCGCCGATGCTGATGCTGACCAGGGAGGTGGTCGACCGCAGCGCCGAGAGCTGGGAGTTCTGCACGTCCGGGATCTGGGCGCCCCCGCAGGCCACGAACCTGAACGTACCGGGGGAATTGGCGGTCGCCCATCGCGCCGGATAGGCGTTCCGGCTGCGGGAGCAGAACACGTCCGAGTAGTTTCCGGCGCCGGACCCTGAAGCGTAGGAGTCGCCCAGCGCGACGTACTCGTTTTCGTCCGCGTGTGCGACGGACAGGGGCGGGAGAAGCGCAAGGGAAAGTGCGCCGATGATCACGGACGGGATGCGAGAGAAACGCATAGGACCTCCAGCGGGACGGTGGTTTCGTCAGTAAAGCCACCAGTCACGCCGGGGGAAACACTCGTCGTCATGAAAGTGAAACAACCGCCGCAGCCGCGAGCGGCTCTTTCTCTCGATGCGCCCGCCGCACCTGCGGTTTCCCTGATCGGAAGGTCTCCGGGGCCGAGCGGCCAGGCGGATCGCCGGTGTCCGCCGCCCAGGCGATGTAGCCGATTCGCACACCGGCCGCCCCCGGTAGATGTGGCGGTGAGCCGGGCGCCGTACCGGGTGCCGGGAGACCGTTGACATCCGCGGGTGACGGGGAGCACATTAGAGGCGGATTCTAGAATCCGCCTCTAGGTCCTGTGGGTCTCCCCGCCTCGCAGAAAGGCGTGCCGATGAAGCCGTCCGCCTCCGCCGCCGTCGTCCCGGCCGTATCCCTCGCGGCCATCGTCCCCTTCGCCATCTTCCTCCTTTCGGGGCCGTTACGGCATGGTCCCGGCCACGCGGACACGATCCGAAGGGAGCAATGACCATGGCAGCGATCTGTGATGGACGGGTCGTCATCGTGACCGGCGCCGCCCGGGGCATCGGCCGCGAGCACGCGCTGGAGTTCGCGCGGCACGGCGCCCGGGTCGTCGTCAACGATGTCGGGGCCGAGGTCGACGGCAGCGGCTCGTCCACCGGACCGGCGGGCGAGGTGGTCGAGGCGATCCGCGCGATGGGCGGCGAGGCCGTCGCCGACGGCTCGGACGTCTCCGACTTCGAGGGTGCGCGGCGGCTGGTCGCGTCGGCCGTCGAACGCTTCGGTGACCTGCACGTCCTGGTCAACAACGCGGGCATCCTGCGCGACCGGATGCTGGTCAACATGACCGAGGAGGAGTGGGACTCGGTGATCCGGGTCCACCTGCGCGGGACGTTCGCGCCGCTCCGGCACGCCGCCGCGTACTGGCGGGAACGGCACAAGGCGGGCCACGACGTGGACGCCCGCATCATCAACACCACCTCCTCGTCCGGGATCTACGGCAACCCCGGCCAGGGCAACTACGGTGCCGCCAAGGCGGGCATCGCCGGGCTCACCGTGATCGCGGCTCGCGAGCTGGGACGGTACGGCGTGACCGTCAACGCCGTGGCCCCCGCGGCGCTGACCCGGATGACCGAGGGCCTGATCGCGGCGTCGGGACGGCCGGAGCCCGAGCCCGGAGCGTTCGCCCCGGCGGCCCCCGACAACATCGCGCCGCTGGTGGTGTGGCTGGCGAGCCCGGGAGCGCGCGACGTCACCGGGCGGGTGTTCAACGTCCGTGGCGGAATGATCAGCGTCGCGGAGGGCTGGCGCGCCGGGCCGATGGTCGACAAGGGCGCCCGCTGGGCCCCGCACGAGCTGGACGAGGTCGTACCCGCGCTGCTGGAGAAGGCGCGCCCCAATGTCCGTCCCGACGGCGTGACCCCGGAGGATGCGAAATGACGCTCGACCACAGCCTCGTCGGAGAGCCGTCCGAGCCGGTCGTCCGCAGCTGGACGTCCGCCGAGACCCTGCTGTACGCGGTGGCGGTCGGCGCCGGCCTGGACGACCCCACCAGCGAACTGGCCTTCACCACCGAGAACTCGGCGGGAGTGGAGCAGCGCGTGCTGCCGACGTTCGCCGTGCTGGTGACCCAGGCGGCCGGGCGGCGCAGGCTGGGGGACTTCGACCCGGCCATGCTGGTGCACGCCGAGCAGTCGTTCACCGCCCATCGGCCGCTGCCTCCCGCCGGATCGGTACGGGTGACCTCGACGGTGACCGGCATCTACGACAAGGGTTCGGGCGCGCTGGTCGTGAGCGAGACCTCCGCCGTCGATCCGGACAGCGGCGAGCCGGTCGCCGATGTACGCAGCGCCGCGTTCATCCGGGGCGAGGGTGGTTTCGGCGGCGAGCGCGGCCCCCGCGCCACGTGGACGCTCCCCGACCGGAAGCCGGACCAGTCCGTGACGTACCAGACTCGGCCGGAGCAGGCGCTGCTCTACCGGCTCTGCGGTGACCGCAATCCGCTGCACTCGGATCCGGTGTTCGCCGCGCGCGCCGGGTTCGAACGGCCCATCCTGCACGGGCTCTGCACGTACGGCGTCACGGGCCGCGCTCTCCTGCACGCTTTCGCCGACTCCGATCCGGCGCGCGTCGCCTCTGTTTCGGGCCGTTTCAGCAGCCCGGTCTTCCCTGGCGAGTCGCTGACCGTCTCCGGCTGGACGGACGAGGACGACCGGAACGCGGTGTCGTTCCGTACCACCAAGGACGACGGGACCGTCGTCATCGACCACGGCCGCCTGACGCTGCGCTCCCAGCACTGAACCGTCTTCGTCCCCCTTCACCCGACAGGGCCTCGTGAAGGCCCGAAAAGGAGCGGCAAGCTCATGGTGGACTTCTCCCTCAACGACGAGGAACGGCAGATCCGCGACACCGTACGGGCGTTCATCGACAAGGAGGTCGTGCCCCTGGAGCCGGAGGTACTGCGCCGGGAGCGGGCCGGGCAGCCGGCCGTGGACCCCGACGTGGTCCGCGAGCTTCGGGCCAAGGCGCGGCAGGTGGGTTTCTGGGGCATCAACACGCCCGAGGAGTACGGCGGGATGAACCTCGGCGCGGTCATGTCGGCGATCCTCGCCATGGAGACCGGGCGCACGTTCGTCCCGTTCAGCTTCGGCGGTTCGGCCGACAACATCCTGTACGCGGGCACCGACGAGCAGAAACAGCGCTACCTCGTCCCGACGATCGAGGGTGAGCGGCGGTCGTGCTTCGCGATCACCGAGCCGGGGGCGGGCTCCGACGCCCGCAGCATCCGGGCGCGTGCCGTCAAGGACGGCGGCGACTGGGTGATCAACGGCGAGAAGACGTTCATCACCGGCGGCAACGAGGCCGACTTCGTGATGGTGTTCGCCGTCACCGACCCCGACAAGGGCGCGAACGGGGGAGTGACCTGCTTCCTGGTCGACCGTGACATGGGCTGGAAGTCCGAGCCCATCCCCACGATGGGCCAGTGGGGTCCCGCCTCGCTCGTCTTCGAGGACGTGCGCGTCCCGGAGGAGAACGTCCTCGGCGAGGTCGGCAAGGGCTTCGACCTGGCGATGCGGTGGATCGGCCAGGGCCGCTACCTGATCCCGGCGCGGGCGATCGGCTCGGCCGAGCGGATGCTGCAGATGGCCGTCGAGTACGCCAGGATCCGCCATTCCATGGGCCATCCGATCGCCGACTACCAGGCCATCCAGTGGATGATCGCCGATTCGCAGGTGGAGATCGAGGCGGCCAAGTGGCTCACGCTGTACGCGGCGTGGCAGGTCCAGGAGGGCAAGGACGCCCGGCACGCCTCGTCCATCGCCAAGCTGCACGGCGCCGTGATGGCCAACCAGGTCGTGGACCGCGTCCTGCAGATCCACGGCGGCATGGGCTACACCAAGGAACTGCCGATCGAACGCTGGTACCGCGAGCTCCGCCTGCTGCGCATCTTCGAGGGGACCGACGAGATCCAGCGCCGCACGATCGCGCGCAACCTCATCAAGGGGCATGTCCGCCTCGGCGGGATCGGCGAATGACGGGGGAGCGGCGCGCGGGGATCGTCGGGGTCGCCGAGTCCGACATCGGCAAGACCCCGCACCTGACCGTCCTGTCGCAGCAGGCGCTGGCCGCGCGGGACGCGCTGGCGGAGGCGGGGCTGGGCAAGGACGACGTGGACGCGGTGTTCACCGCCGGTGGCTGGGGCTGGGCACCGACGCTGACGCTCGCGGAGTACCTCGGCATCCAGCCGCGCTACACCGACTCCACCAACATCGGCGGCTCGTCGTTCGAGGCGCACGTCGGGCACGCCACGGCGGCGATCCGGGCCGGCCTGATCGACGTCGCGCTGATCACGTACGGGAGCACGCAGCGCACCGGACGGTCCCGGGGACGCGCGGCCCCGCCGCAGCTCACCGCGCAGTTCGAGCTGCCGTACGGGCTGCCGCAGCCGGTCGGGGCATACGCGCTGGCGGCGATGCGGCACATGCACGAGTACGGCACCACACCCGAGCAGCTCGCCGAGGTCGCGGTCGCGGCCCGCGAGTGGGCCCGGCTCAACCCGCGCGCGCCGTCCCATGAACCGCTGACGGTCGCGGACGTGCTGGCCTCGCCGATGATCTGCGAGCCGCTGCACAAGCTGGACTGCTGCCTGGTCACCGACGGCGGCGGAGCGGTGGTGGTCGCGGCCGAGGACCGGTTCCCGGACGTCGCCACCACGCCGGTCGAGGTGCTCGGGCACGGCGAGACGCACACCCACGCCACGATCTCGAACATGCCCGACCTCACCGTGACCGGGGCGGCACAGTCCGGCCCGGCCGCGATGCGGATGGCCGGGGTCGCGCACGACGATCTCGACGTGGTGGAGATCTACGACTCGTTCACCATCACCGTGCTGCTCACGCTCGAATCGCTCGGCTTCTGCAAACCGGGCGAGGCGGGTGATTTCATCTCCGGTGGACGCGCCGCGCCCGGCGGCGCCTTCCCGATGAACACCAACGGCGGCGGACTGTCGTACACCCACCCCGGCATGTACGGGATCTTCCTGCTGATCGAAGCCGCCCGGCAGCTGCGCGGGGAGTGCGGCGACCGGCAGGTGCCCGGCGCCGAGCTGGCCCTCGTACACGGCACCGGCGGCGTGCTGTCGTCCACCTCTACCGTCATCCTCGGGAGGCACCGTTGACCTCCACCGTCCCCCTCGGGAGGCACCGTTGACGCCCCGTCCCGTACCCGACGCCGACACCGCACCGTTCTGGGAGGGCGTCGCCGCAGGTGAGCTGCGCCTGCAGCGCTGCGGCGGATGCGAGCGCGCGGTCTTCTACCCGCGCGCCGTGTGCCCGCACTGCTGGGGCGCCGACCTCGCCTGGTTCGCCGCCTCCGGCGACGGAACGATCTACTCGTACACGGTCGCGCACCGCGCCTTCGGGGACTTCGCCGAGGAGGTCCCGTTCACCATCGCGCTGGTGGACCTCGACGAGGGCGTCCGGATGATGACCCGTGTCACCGGCTCCGGGCGGCCCCGCATCGGTGATCGTGTACGGCTCGACATCACCCAGGTCGCGGACGACCTCACGCTCCCGTACTTCCGCCTGGCCGGAAGGGAGGACGCATGAACGGCAACGCCACCACGGCGAGTCGATTGGCCGCCCTGTTCAATCCCCGTTCGATCGCGCTCGTCGGCGCCACCGACAAGTCCGGCTGGTCGCTCAGCACGTTCGCCAACCTGGGGCGGCACGGCTTCACCGGTCAGGTCCATCTCGTCAATCCCCGTACCGAGGTGGTGCACGGGCAGCGCGCCCACAAGTCCCTGTCCGACATCGCCGAGCCGGTCGACCTGGCGTTCATCATGGTCCCGACCGGCGCGGTCCAGACGGTGCTCGAGGAGGGCGTGCGGTGCGGCATCCGCGACTACGTGATCCTCACCGCCGGGTACGGGGAGACCGGCGACGAGGGCCAGCGCCGCGAGGACGAGCTCGCCGCCTTCGCCCGTGAGCACGATCTGCGAATCCTCGGCCCCAACGGCAACGGCTACATCAACGCCGCCGCGAGCATCACCCCGTACGGGCTGCCGATCGCGCCCCCGCTCGTGCGCGGCTCGGTCGGGGTGGTGCTGCAGAGCGGCGCGCTGGCCACGTCCGTGCTGTCGTTCGCCCAGTCCCGGAACATCGGCATCAGCATGCTGACCGCCATGGGCAACGAGACGGTCGTCTCGATCACCGACGTCGTCGACCACCTGATCGACGACCCGGCCACCAAGGTGATCGCGCTGTTCCTGGAGTCGGTACGGCATCCGGACGAGTTCGCCCGCGCGGCGCGCCGGGCGCTGGCGGCCGGCAAGCCGATCGTGGCGCTCAAGATCGGCCGCAGCGCGATCGCGTCCCGGGCCGCGCAGGCGCACACCGGCGCGCTGGTCGGTGACGACCGGGTGGTGGACGCCGCGTTCCGGCAGCTCGGCGTGGTCCGGGTCGGATCGCTGGAAGACCTGATCATCACCGCCGGGCTGCTCGCCGAGACCGGGCCGCTGCCCGGCCGCCGGCTGGGCGTGGTGACGCCCTCGGGCGGCGCCTGCGAGATCATCGCCGACCGCGCGGAGGAGGAGGGCCTGGAGCTCCCGCCGTTCGACCCGCGCACGGTGGCCCGGCTGAAGGAGATCCTGCCCGCGTTCGCCACCCCGCAGAACCCCTTGGACGTGACCGGCTACGTCGTCGTCGACCGCACGCTCCTCGGCCGCGCCCTGGAGATCGTGGCGGCCGATCCCGGCATCGACGCGGTCCTCGGCCTGTCCGAACTGCCCCGCCATTCCCCCGCCGATCCCGAACCCCTCATGGCCCTGTACGAGGCGAACGCCCGCCGCCTGGCCGCGTCCCCCCGCCCGACCATCCTCATGGGCAACGCGCTCATCGACATCTCCCCGTTCGGCCGCAGCGTCCAGGAACGCACCGGATACCCGCAGGTCGTGGGCGGTATCGAGCACGGCATGCGGGCCCTGGCGGCAGCGGCGACCTGGTCCGAACACCATCGCCGCGTACCGCAGGCCCCTGACACCCCGCCCCTGGAACCGGTCGTACGAGGCGAGACGACCGGCGTGTGGGCCGAGCACCGTGCCGCCGAACTGCTGAGAGACAACGGCATTCCGGTCATCCCGGGCACACTCGCGTCCACCGAGGACGAAGCCGCCGCGACCGCCGAACGGCTCGGATACCCGGTCGTCCTGAAGCTGGCGGCCGACGGGCTCGCCCACAAGAGCGACATCGGCGGCGTACGACTCGGCCTGCGCACTCCCGCCGAGGTCCGCGACGCCCACCGCGACATCCTGGCCGCCGCGGGCGAGGCCGGGCTCACCGGCGCCGCGACCCTCGTCCAGCCCCAGCGGGACGGTGGCGTCGAACTCCTGATCGGCGTGATCCGCGACCCCGCCTGGGGCCCGGTCCTCGCCGTCGCGCTGGGCGGGGTCTGGGTGGAGGTCCTGCGCGACTCGTCCCTGCGGCTGCTGCCGGTCGACGCCACCGAGATCCGCCGGGCCCTCGGCGAGCTGCGCGGCATCGACCTCCTGCTCGGCGCGCGCGGCGCCGAGCCCGCCGACCTCGACGCGCTCAGCGAGGTCATCGCCCGCGTCGGCGCCCTCGCCGGGGCACTCGGCGAACGGCTGGAGTCCCTGGAGACCAACCCGCTGCTGGTGAACGGCAAGGACGTGGAGGCCCTGGACGCCCTGGTGACCTGGCGCCCCTGAGCGAAGGCCGGGCCCGTCCCTCGGGCCCGGCCATCCCACAGCCCTCCGGCCGTTCCCGGTGGCCTGAAACGCAATGTTCGTGTCATTGACGCCATACCGGCAGGCGACCAGCATCGAAGGCATGCAGCGCCGCGTGGTGACCGTGGTCTTCGAGGGCTTCCAGATGCTGGATCTGGCGGGCCCGGCCGACGTGTTCGCGGCGGCGGACCTGATGGCGCGGAACGGCGGTTACCGGCCGGAGGTCGCGGCGGTACGAGCGGGGGCCGTAGCGGCGCAGAACGGAATGACGATCACGGCGGACACCGCGCTCCGCGACATCACCGGACCCATCGACACGCTCCTGGTGGTGGGCGGCCTGACGGCCACGGCGCACCTGGACGATCGTGAACTGATCGACGGAGTCGCCCGGCTGGCGCGTACGGCCCGCCGCGTCGCCTCCGTGTGCAGTGGCGCGTACATCCTCGCCGAGGCCGGGCTGCTGGACGGTCGGCGCGCCACCACGCACTGGCTGTCGGCCGACGACCTCGCCACCCGCTACCCCCGGATCAACGTGGACGCCGACCCGATCTACATCCGGGACGGGAACGTGTGGACCTCGGCCGGTGTCTCGGCCGGTGTGGACCTCGCCCTCGCCATGGTCGCCGACGACCACGGCCACGTGCTCGCCCGGGACGTCGCGTGCGGTCTGGTCGTCTACCTGCACCGTCCTGGCGGGCAGAGCCAGTTCAGCACGCCGATGCGCGCCCTGGCACCGGCCGGCGAACCGTTCCGCGAACTGCAGGCGTACATCGACGCGCACCCGGCCGAGGACCTGAGCGTACCCGCGCTCGCCCGGCGGACCGGGATGAGCGAGCGCCACTTCTCCCGCGTCTTCACCGCGCAGACCGGCCTGCCGCCCGGCCGGTACGTCGAGCGCAGCCGGGCCGACGCCGCCCGCCGGATGCTGGAGATCACCGACCATCCGCTCGACCGGGTGGCCAGGACCTGCGGGCTCGGCCGTCCCGAAACCCTCTACCGCGTCTTCCGCCGTCACTGGCGGGTCTCGCCCGGCGACTACCGCCGCCGTTTCCACCTCAAGGAGAGCTGAACATGCAGGTCGCGATCCCGCTCTACCCCCGGTTCACCGCGCTGGACGCCGTCGGCCCGTACACCGTCCTGGCGTTCGCGCCCGGCTGGACGGTCACGTTCCTGGCCACCGAGCCGGGGCCGATCACCGATGACCAGGGCACCCTCACCCTCACCACCACCGCGTCCTACGCCGACGTGCCCCGCCCGGACGTGATCGTCGTACCGGGCGGCCCGGGCACCGCCGAAGCCGTCGGCGACAAGGCCATGCTCGACTGGATCGCCCAGGCCCACGAGCACACGCAGTGGACGACCTCGGTGTGCAGCGGATCGTTCGTGCTGGGAGCCGCGGGCGTGCTGAACGGCCGCAAGGCGACCAGCCACTGGGGCTTCGTCGAACACCTGGCGGGCATGGGCGCCGAGCCCGTCAGCGAACGCGTCGTCGAGGACGGCCGGATCATCACCGCGGCCGGCGTATCGGCCGGCATCGACATGGCACTGACCCTGCTCGCGCGGGCCACCGACGACGCGACCGCGCAGGCCGTACAGCTGGCGATCGAGTACGACCCGCAGCCCCCGTTCGACAGCGGCTCCGCCGCCACCGCCTCTCCGGCCATGAAGGAGCGCGCCCTCGGCCTGGTCGTCTGACCGTTCAGCGCAGGTCGATCAGCGCACGTCGACCAGCGCACGTCGACCAGCGCACATTGACCAGCGCACATTGGTCAGCGCACATCGAAGCCGAAGGCGCCCGCGACCGCCGCGGCCTGCGCCGGGTCGATGATCGCCGAACGGAACCGCGCGGTGTCGAGGTTCAGCACGTTCAGGTCGCTGCCCCGCAGGTCGCACTCGGCGAGCTCGGCCTGGTGGAACCAGGAGGCCGACAGATCGCAGTCGCGGAGCTCGGCCTTCTCCAGCCGGGCGCCGGTGAAGTCCACCTCGCGCATCCGTACCCCGGTGAACTTCGACCCCCGCAGGTCGGCGCCCGGAAACCCGGCGAACGACCAGTCGCCACCGGTCACCTTGAGCGCCCCGAACGTGTTCCCGTCGAACATGCTGCCCGTGAGCTTGCACCCGCTGAACGTGGCGTCGAAGAACGCGCAGCGCGTGAACGTGCAGTTCACGAACGCCGAATCGGTGAGGACCGCGCAGTTGAACCGGACCCCCCGGAAGCTGCACTCCTCGAACGTCGTCCCACCGGCGAGGGTCTCCGTCAGATCGACATCCACGAACAGGACCCGCGTGAACACCTCGTTCTCGAGATCGCGGAACTCCCAGTCCCCGGACCGGATCGTCGTCTCGGTCGGCGCGGCCTGCGTACCGTACCTGCGTTCGGCCATCCAGACCCTCCACTCCTAGGCGATGCCCCGCCGCCACAACGTAGAGGACCGGACCCTGCCCCCGGCAGGGTTGACTCGTGGCGTGTTCGCCTGGAACGCCATGGTGAGAGGCGAACACGCCACGAGTCAACGGAAGCTGCCGAGGGGCGGGGCGGCGATGTGCAGGTGTCACAGGGATTTCAGATAGGTGAGGACGGCCAGGATGCGGCGGTGGGTCTCGGCCGAGTCGGAGATGTGGAGCTTGTGGAAGATGGATCGCATGTGGGCTTCCACGGTGCGGGCGGTGATGACCAGGCGGCCGGCGATGGCGGCGTTGGAGTGGCCTTCGGCGACGAGGGCGAGGACTTCGCGCTCGCGCTGGGACAGGCATGCCAGCGGGGTGTCTCCGGGGCGCAGGAGCGCGGAGACGACGTCGGGGTCGAGGGCCGAGCCGCCGCCGGCGACTCTGGAGAGGGCGTCGAGGAAGTCGGTGACGCGCAGCACCCGGTCCTTCAGGAGGTAGCCGAACGCACCCGTGGTGACCAGCGAGACGGAATTCCTGATCTCGATGTGCTGGGACAGCAGCAGCATGGGCAGGCCGGGCATTTCCCGGCGCAGGAGGTGCGCGGCCTGGACGCCGTCATCGGTCATGGTGGGCGGCATCCGCACGTCGATGACCGCGATGTCGGGACGGTGGGCGCGAACGGCGTCGAGCAGGGCGCCGGCATCCGTGACGGCGGCGACGACCTGGTGGCCGGCGTCGTCCAGAAGCCGGACGAGGCCCTCGCGGAACAGGGCGGAGTCTTCGGCGACTACGATCCGCATGGCATCGCCGCCTCGACCGTGGTGCCCCGGCGCGGTGCGCTGGTCACCGTGAGGGTTCCGCCAAGGGCACCGACACGGTCACGCAGGGCCGTCAGAGACAGCTGGGCTGGTGGCGCGCCGATCCCGTCGTCGGTGACGGTGATGTGCAGATGGTCGTCCCGCTGGTGCACCCGGACCGAGATCCTGGTGGCCTGGGCGTGCTTGAGTACGTTGGTCATCGCCTCGGCCACCAGGAAGTACGCGGTGGCGCTCACGGTGTCACTGGTCCTCACTTCCTGGGCGTGGAGGTCGACCGGGAGCGAGCATCGGTCACTGAGCCTGCCCAGGGCGACGGACAGCCCGTCGTCGAGACTGGCCGGACGCACGCCGTGGGCCAGCCGCCGCAGCTCGCCGACGGTGTCCTCCAGCCGGTCCACCGCCTGGTCGAGCTCGGCGAAGACGGGATCGTCCGGGTCCAGCCGCCGCTGGGCGGCCCGCAACTGCATGCCGATCGCGAGCAGGTGCTGCTGGGCGCCGTCGTGCAGGTCGCGTTCCAGCCGCCTGCGCTCGGCGACGGCGGCGGACACCAGGCGGCGCCGGCTGTCGGACGCCTCGGCGAGGGCCCGCCGCAGCCCCAGCCGCAGCCGGCTCACCTCGATCGGCAGCCGGGCCGCCGACACCGCCAGCCGGACCCGCCGCCGGCGGCGAGCCGATCCCCGCCCGAGCAGCACCAGGCCGATGTCGGCGTCGGCGGTACGCATCGGCATCGTGATCGAGGCCTCGGCGGGTGTGACGTCCAGGCCCTGAAGGTCCACGTACCCGCCGTGCTCGGCCTCGGTGAGCAGGAGCACCAGCTGCGGATCGTCCAGCAGAGCTCTCAGGATCTCCTGCACCGACTCCGGCTCGGCCGTACCGTCGCGGACCCGATCGACGAAATCGGCGACTCCGGCCAGGATCACCGTGCGATCGTGGTCGAACACCCGCCCGGTGACCCGGTGAATCCGGCGGAACATCGGCATCAAGATGATCGCGGCCAGGAACACCGCCCCCGCCAGACCGGCCCGCGAGTCCTGGCCGAGCAGCGAACCGAGCACGACGGCCGACGCCGCGAACGCCCCGGCGGCGATGGCGGCGGTCAGCGCCCAGGCCGCGGAATCGCTCAGAATCCGGTCGATCTCGAACAGGTCGTGCCGGAGTACGGCCACGGCCACCGCGGCCGGCACCAGCACCACGATCCCGATCAGGAAGCCGCTGTGGGCGGCGGGGCCGGCCCATCCCAGCGAGGTGATCACCCAGCTGAGCACCATCAGCAGCACGATGACCATGGCCGCCAGGACCAGCCACCGTCCCTGCCTGCGAGTCCGCTCGTCCCCGCGGCGGTAGCGCAGCACCACCCCGCTCACGCTGACGATCACCACCGCGAGCAGGACGGCGAGCGCGGCCACCATCACGGGTCCCCAGAGCGGCTCGGGTACCGACACCGGTGAACGCGCCGCCGGCGGCGGATCGTAGTGGTTCATCGTCGCCACCATCGCCACCGTCACGACCAGCGCCGACAGAGGGACCGAAGCCGCCGCCGCCCGCCATCGCCGCCCGGGCAGCAGGCCCGCGGGGAACACCAGCAGGAGGAACAGGAACCCCACCAGTTGCCACGACCAGACCGCCGAGCCGAGCACGGCCATGAACCCCGACCCCGGCCAAGGACCGCGCGTGCCGTGCGTACGTCCCCAGACCTCCACCGCCGCAGTGGCCAGCATCGAGACCGCCACCCCGGCCAGCGCGCCCGCCACCGGGCCGGCCGGCGCCCGGACCGCGATCAGCCACCCCAGCCCCAGAGGCACCAGTCCGACGAGATAGACGGCGAACGACCAGCCACCGTCCAACCGCGCCGGCCCGAAAGCCGCGTACGCCAGCGCGGTCCAAGCACCGATGCAGACGACACTCGCCGCGAGCATCCACGGGTGAATGCGGCTCATCGCGTCATTGTCCACCGGCACGCCACATAGGGCATCAGTGCCAGCACTTACCGGCCAGCACCAGAAACGGTCAGGTACTGGCATCGATGTGCGCGATGGCCGGGCCCGTTCACAGTGAACCCATCCCGACCACACAGGAGGACACCGTGATCGCAATCGTCGTCATCGTGCTGGCCCTGCCGATCGGCCTGCTGATCCGCAACCGGCTCGGCGCCTACCTCGCCTTCGCCGTCATCTTCGCTCAGGTCTACACCTTCCAGACCGGTCTGCTGGTCATGCAATGGACCAACGGAGCCGACGACGCCTTCCCCCGCAGCGACTCCCCGGAACTCCTCGACGGCACGATCGGCTACCTGCTGTTCACCTCGGTGATCTACATCGCCGGATTCGGCCTGGTCACGCTCGGCCACTGGCTGCGCAACCGGCACCGCCCGGCCGCCGACGAGGTACGACTCGACAGCCAACAGATCTGACGACCGACCGCCGCGACCGGCCACCGGGCCGCGCACGGACGCCGAAGGGCTTACGCGCGGGGCCCGGCCAAGGTCGTTCGGCTGTGGGAAGGTGCCGATATGGAGGCGATCGGGTCGGTGGACTGGGCCTCGATAGCCGGGCGCCCGGATTGGTACGACCCTGAGTGCGCTGCCGCCGGCATGAGGGAGTTGGCGGCCGCGACGAGCAACCTCGCAGCGGCCGTGGCCGCCACCCGTCTGCGCGGCCACGGCATTCTCCACGACCACAGCGGCGCCGTCTTTCCCGCGGCCGCGGTCGCGGCTCCACTTCTTCTCGACATCGTCGAACGCGGCCATCCCGCGGCGAAGAATGCCGCTGTAGTACTGCTCAACGACGCCCTCGACTTCGAGCCGTTCAGCGGATACACCAGAATCGACGTCCCTTCGGCCAGGGCGGTCCCGCTGTGCTGTGCCATCGCTGAATGCGTACGTGCACGTCGGGATCTGCTGACCGGTTACGGCAAGGAAGGCAGGTCCCTGCTCGAGAGGACGGCGGAGCACTGGTGCTTCGCGATCCGCGAACTTGTCATCGATGACACCGACACGATCGCTTTCGGCTTCCTCGACGGCACCTTTCCCGACGGCCACCACCCGGCGGAACTGCACGATGCGCACCGGATCATTCCGCTCCTCGAGGTGACGCTCGAGTATCCCCTCGACGATGGCTCTGCCGAGGCGTGCCTGCGCCTGGTCGGTGTACCTCCCGACCACGTGCGGACGAACACGCTTCTCTACTCGGCGGAGTGCGGCGCCCGCGTGCACTGACGCGGATCTCCGCTGCGACGTGTCACGACGCTGCGATCGAAGGCAGGGCGCTGCGTTCCAAGGGCCCGCCCAATGGACGCTCGTAGAGCCGGCACCGAGCACGTGGTGGGCACGTGGTGGGCAGGTGGTCGCCACGGATGTGGGGGTGGGGGGTCCGAGCGCATGCTTGGGGCAACGGAAACGACGGAAACGCCCTCAAGGGGGCGGACGGAAGGATCACATCATGTCCGAGACGCCCGAGTTCGAGATGCCGACCCCCGACCCCGCGCTGAAGAAGCTGGACTTCCTGGTGGGGGAGTGGAAGCTGAAGGGGTCCACGATCGAGGGGCCGATGGGGCCGGCGACCGAGATCGTGGGGCACGAGTCGTTCGAGTGGATGGAGGGCGGGTTCTTCCTGGTGCACCGCTGGACGAGTTCGTTCGAGGTCGGCGGGATCACGGTGCTGGACTCCGGGTACGAGATGCTGGACTACGACCCGGCCGGCGGCCGGTACCGTACGCACTTCTTCAACAGCCTGGGTCCCTACGACGACACCGCCAGCAAGTACCACGGCAACTTCAGCGGGGATGCTCTGGTGGTGACCGGGCCGGCGCGGATCACCCGGACGCCCAACGCCGACGGGTCGGTCACGGTCGACTCCGATGTCCCGATCGGTGAGGACACCTGGGCGCCGATGATGACCTACGACCTCACCAAGTCCGCCTGACCGCAGGACCCGCCTGACCACCGGGCGCCTGACCACCGGGCCGCCTGACCGCTGGGCGCCTGACCGCAGGGTGACACACGAAGAAGGCGGCTCCCGTGACGGGAGCCGCCTTCTCGCCGTCCCTCGCCGTCCCTTGCCGTCCAGTATGACACCTGTTATTAATTTAACTAGTGTCGTATTGGAGGTCTGGAATGACCGCACAGGCAGGGACCATCGTCCTCCGGCAGCCGCATCGCCCTCGTACGATCAGCTTCCAGGGGGTCGAGGCCATCGCCGGATGGACGGTGAAGCTGTACGGGATCAGTGCGCAGGCCGCCGCTCCCCGTGCCGTTCTCATGAGCACGACCCTGCGGCTCGCGGCGTCGGCGCTGCCTTCCCCGCCGCGTACCGGAGACCGGTACGGCATCGGCTTCGCCATCGCGCACGACGCGGCCGACCTCTGTTTCGCGCTGGTGCACTGGTGGTCCGGCGAGAACGAGATCCATCAACGGCTGTTCTCCGCGCCGGTGGACCGGCCGGACGAGATGGCGCCCCATCCGAGCCCGGCGATCGGCTGCGTGTGGGAGCTGGCCGTCACCGACCACGAGCGGCGGGCGTGGCTGCGCCATGTGCTCGCCAACCCGGAGGGCCCCGACCTGGCGGCCTACCTGGGTGACCACTTCGAGGGAAGGATCTGAGCATGGCGATGACCCTGGAACGCCTGGCGGAGTTCGGTGCGGCGTGGCGGGACAAGGACCTCGATCGGCTGATGGAGTTCATGACCGACGACTGCGTCTTCCAGGCCTCCGTCGGAGTCGAGCCCGGTACGACCTTCAGAGGGCCCGCCGAGGTGCGCCGCGGCTTCGAGTTGATGCTCGCCTATGACGCGGGCTCCGAATCCCAGGGCGGCACCGCGTTCATCGCCGGTGACCGTGGCGCCGGCCGGTGGTCCTACGTCCGTACGGACGAGGGCGGGCGGGTGCACCGGGTGGACGGCTGCGACCTGTTCGAGTTCGACGGCGACCGGATCCGCGTGAAGGACGCCTACCGCAGGGTTCACGGAGACATCGGGCATGCTCCCGCCGACCGGTCCTGAGGAGGTCGGCGGGCTGCCCGCGGGCATCGCCCTGATCCACCATTTCGCCAACACCGAGGACCTGCGCGCCTTCGCCGCCCACGGCCGGCGTCTCGAGCCGCACGACGGCCTCGCCTCGCCCGCCGACCTCGAACGATGGCTGTGCGAGCACGACCTCCTGGAGCCCGGCGCGACGTGTGACCAGGACCATCTCGCGCGGGCCCGTACCCTCCGGACGGCCCTGCGCCTGACTCTGCGCCAAGACGGCGAGGCCGGTGAGATCCCACTCGACTTCTCGTTCGGCGTCACCGTCTCCGCGAGCGGCGCCGGACTGGTCTCCCCTGGTGACCCCGTGACCGCCGCGCTCGCCCGGATCGTCATCGCGGCGGTCACCGCGACGGCGGACGGCACCTGGCGCCGGCTCAGGATGTGCCCGGCCCAGGACTGCCAATGGGTCTTCTACGACCGGTCCCGTCCCGGCAAGGCCCGCTGGTGCTCCCCACAGTTGTGCGGCAACCGGATGAAGACCCAGGCCTACCGCCGCCGCGTCACGGACCCGGTCCAGCGTCGCTCGTGAGCGGCGCTGGACCGGGTTCACCGGCCACGGGCCTCCGTGGTGGCGTCGATCAGTTGCTGCGCCAGTGGGCCAGGTCCGCCCACCCGGTCGCGGTGGTGCTGGTGGCTCCGACCGCCCAGACCGTCCTGGTGCCCGGCCGGACGGCCATGTCGTTGATCCGCGGCGTCGTGCCGGCCGGTACGGTCACCGTCTCGGTCGACCAGGTGCCGTCCGCGGCACGGTGCCGCATGACGCCCTGGTTTTCCATGATCCACATGCCGCCGGCGCCGTCCGAGGTGATCTCGGTGAACGCGGTGCGCGGATCGCCGATGGTGTGGGTCCACTTGGTGCCGTTCCAGTGCGCGAACAGCGACCGGCTGGACGCCTTGCCGGAGGCGTCGGCCAGCTGGACCGCGCCCACGGCCCAGACGTCGTCGTCGGAGACGACGAGGACGTCGTGGAAGGAGGACGCGATCTCGCCCCGCACCGTACCCGCGATCTCGGGGAACGGCACCGTGACCCACGCCGAGCCGTTCCAGCGGGCGGCCGCGGGCTGCGGGCCCGTGGTCCCCACCGCCCACGCGCCGCCCGGCGAGGCGGCCACGGCGCGCGGCCTGATCCCGATCGGGGTGTCGGCCCAGGCCGTGCCGTTCCAGTACTTGGCGCCCGAGTAGCTGACCGCCCACACGTTCCGCGTGTCGCGCGCGGCGATGCCGGTGGACTGGAACTGGTACGGGACGGTGAAGGTCCGCCACGCCTTCCCGTTCCAGTGCCCGATCGCGTTCTCCGCCCCGCTGTCGGCGAGCTGCCCGGCCACCCACACGTCGGACGCGGACGTCGCGGTGACGGAGTTCAGCGAGAGCTTGCTCAGGGAGGCGGGCAGGCCGACGTTCGTCCATGTCCCGTTACTGAGGCGCTGGAGGGCCGGCTTGCGGTCGCGGTACCGCGAGCCGGACGCCCACATCGTGCCGTCCGGCGTGGTGGCGATGGAGCTGAGACTCGTCCCGGTGTCCTGGCCGGGGGTCCCCTGGACCAGCGGCCAGACGGTCGCCGCGGCCGCCCCGGCGGACGCCGCCGTCCGCTGCGCACCGGAGTCCGCGGCGGTGACGGTGATCGTGGTGGCCAGGGCGCCGAGCGCCACGGTGGAGCCGGCCGCCACCACGAGCTTGTTGCGCTTCTTCACATGTCGCCTTCCAGTAAATGATCTTCGAGCATGCGGACGGTACCAATGAAGATCAGGTTGTTCAGGAGAATGGAAAAACGGATCGCACGGGTCGGTGGCGGCCCCGGAGCGCGGGCCGCCCCGGAGTGGCCGGCCACGGCGGCGCAGGCTCCCGGCCTTTCGGCCGGGAGCCTGCGTTCGCTACTACAGGGTGAGCAGCGCGCCCACGGACAGACGGTTGTCCGACAGCGGGCGTACGGCCATCCGCATCAGCGCGAGGGCGTTGTCATCGCCCGCGATGCGGTTGGCGCTGAGTTCACCGCAGGACAGGCACTCATGGATGATCATCCATTCGCCGTCCCGCCGTACCGACAGGGTCAGTGCCGCCATCCGCCCGCGGCAGCCGGCCGCCCGGTCGCCCGGGATCCGTTTGTCGACGTGCAGGCTGGTCAGGCAGTGCGGGCAGTGGTTGCGGTGGGCGGTCCCCGGCGTGGCCAGGGGCACATCGAGGCGGCACCCGACGCAGCGGAACGCGTCGCCCGTACCGTGCGGTACGTCCTTCGGCCGCTGCGGCCGGTGTCGTGGATGGTGTGGTCGACGTCGTGGCATGGTCTACCGCCCCTTCACAGGTCGCCGAAGGCTTCGAGCGGGAAGGGCGGCTGTGCCAGCGGGCGTACGGCCATCCGGATGAGGATCAGCTGGTTGTCGTCTCCGCAGATGGGGTTCGAGGTCAGCTCGTCACAGCGGACGCAGCGGTGGATGACCGTCCAGTCGCCGGTACGCAGCACCGCGATCGAGATCGGGGTCATCCGCGCGAGGCAGCCGGAACGTCCGCCTTCGACGTGGTCGATGCTGTGCTGCGAGCTCAGGCAACTGGGGCAGTGGTTGCGTCGGGTTCCGTCGGACGCGAGCGTGGCGACCGTGAGACCGCACCACACGCAGGTGAAGGTGTCGGTCCGCAGGTAGCCGCTCGCGGTCGGACGCTTGTGCTGAGGGTTGTCGGTGGACACCCGGATACTCCTTGCCGGAAGTGTGAACGTGGCAGAGGCAAGCACCGAGCGGCCCTCGAGGGGCTGGCGGTCGGTCAGGTCCGGCCGGTACCGGCGCACGAAGGGGTGCGAAGAGGGACGCTCGGAACCACTGACCGGGCCATACATCACTACTTTCCAGGGCAGGCGCCCACGACTCACCGACGGACGAAGTGGCAGCAGCGTAACAACGGGTCCCGTTCCGAACCACCGAATTATCCCGTACGTCCAGGTGAGCGCCTCAGGCCCACGGGCGCGGGAAGTTCTCGCCGTCCAGACGGTCTCCTGCCGTGAGGCCGAGGTCGTCGGTCACCGGGTGGGCGTCGCCGGTGTAGACGGTCTCCGCGTCCATGTAGATGTTGACGTGCGCGAGCCGGGCCGTCCCGGTCTGGTTGGGCAGCGCCATGTGTCCTGTGTAGCCGCTGTGGAACGTGCAGTCGCCGGCCCGCAGCGGGACGGTGACGCGGGGCGCCCATCGCAGTGACGGGTCCGCCGCGAAGAGGTCTTCCGCGTCGTGCAGGTCCTGCGGACGCAGACCGTCCTGATGCTGGGTCCCGGGCAGGAAGGTCATGCATCCCCGCTCAGGCGGGACGTCGACCAGCGCGATCCAGGCCGACAGGGGCAGGCGGTCGCCGCCGTGCGGCCAGTACGGGCGGTCCTGGTGGAATTCCGTGGCGGCGTTGCTGTGCGGCTCTTTGACCAGCATCTGGTCGTGCCACAGCCGCAGTGGGAAACCGGCGAGGTGCTCGGCGATCCGGCCGAGCCGCCGGTCCAGGGTGAGATCGCGGAGGACCGGGTCGCGCCGCCAGACGTTGACCAGCTGGCTGAAGACCCCGAGGGTCTCCAGGCTCTCGGCGCGATGGGCCTCCAGGAAGGACTCGGTGCCGCTCTTGAACCGTTCGATCGCGGCCGCGTCCAGGACGCCCCGGACCCGGACGAAGCCGTGCTCGCGGTACGACGCCACCAGCTCTCGCGAAACCCTGCCGTCGGCGCCGACATCGGTGCCCGCCTGGCTGTTCATCATGGGAACTCCGTCCGTGGGGATGTGCCAAGCCTCGCTCCGATGCGCCGCGAAGGGCTAGGCCGATTCCGGCGAAGAGTCGTACGATCCCGACATGGTCGCCACGCTGCACGCGCACGCGCTGTTCGCCGGCGGCCCGATCTGGGGCGGCGTCCACCACCTGACCGCGGGCGTCGAGCCGCACACGCACGACTTCCTCGAGATCGCGATCATCGGGCCCGGCGGCGGCAGCCACACCACCAGCGGAGGCGACCGTCCGCTGCGCCATGGCGACGCGATCGTCGTACGCCCCGGGGCGTGGCACGCGTTCCGGGACTGCGCCGATCTCACCGTCGCCAACTGCTGCCTGTCCGCGGACGCATTGCAAGCCGAGCTCTACCGGCTGCCGATGCTGCGCCGGCTGCTGTGGACCGACCCGGTGTCCCGCGGCGCCCGCGGTGTGGCGGTACGGCCCCTCGCCCCCTCCGACGCGGACGAGGCCATCGAGCAGATCCGGCTACTCGAACGGGACCTGGAATCCGTTCAGCGCCGGCCCGGCCGGATGCTCGGCCGCCTGATCACCGTGCTGGGCATTCTGGCCGACGGCGGTGATCTCGAACACGACGCCCTCGAATCGACCGTCCATCCCGCGGTCGCCGCGACCATCGCGCGCCTGGAGGCGGCGCCCTCGGAGCAGTGGCGGCTCGATGATCTCGCGCGGGCCGTCAACCTGGATTCCGCCTATCTGGGACGGCTGTTCGGCCGGTACATCGGCCTCACGCCGCTGAACTTCCTGGCTCGGGTGCGAGCCGAACGGGCGGCGACCCTGCTGGCGAACTCCGCCCTGCCCGTCGCCCGAGTAGGCGCCGCCGTCGGCTGGGACGACCCGACGTACTTCGCCCGGCGCTTCAGGAATCTGGTAGGGCTGACACCCACGGAATACCGGCGGCGGCACAGATCCTCGACCGCAATGGAGACTTTCGCCGAGTAGCGAAGGTGCGATGCCGCGAGAACCGGAAGTACAGTATCGAGAACGCGAACCTGCCCGTGGAGCACTTCCCTCGTGCCCACCGAGCGTCGGCGGCGCATCCCGATGGACGGCGCTCAGGTGGGACCTCTGAAACCACGCTCGTCGGAACCGACTGGCACAAAACTGATAGGAGGCCAGTAATGGCACAGAAGATCGAAGTCCTGATGATCGATGACATGGACGGCAGCACGGCGGTGGAGAACGTCTCGTTCGCCCTCGACGGAAAGTCCTTCGAGATCGACCTGAACGAGGAGAACGCCAACAAGCTTCGCACGGCGCTGCACCCGTACATGGAGAAGGCCCGCCGGGAGCGTGCCCGTACGGCGACCAAGACCGCCGCCCGCCAGGCCGGTAGCCGTGAGCGCAGCGCCGAGATCCGTGCCTGGGCCAAGGGCAACGGCATCGAGGTCAACGAGCGGGGCCGCATCCCCGCCAAGGTGATTGAGCAGTACGAGGCCGCGAACGGCTAGCCAGTGTTTCTAAAGACCCGGCCCAGGTACTCGCCTGGCGGCTCGTACCTGACCGGTTCTTGTGCGAGCGCGGCATCGCTTCGCGATCTGCCCGGATGAGGCTCGCCTTCGGCTTCGCCTCACCGGCCAGGTAACGCGCTCGCGCGGTGGCTGAGGCCACTTTGAGACAGCCTCTGGCCAGAACCCGCGAGACGCCCCCGGCCGGAAGGCCCGGGGGCGTCTTCGTGAATGGCTCTCGCGGCGGCGGTCAGGAGACGACGGGCCGTGCCTCCTCCGGCTGGAGTACGAGGATCTGCGCCGAGTGAGGGACGACGGGGTGGGATCATTCACTGAAGATGGCCCTCTCGACAGTCGACGCTGTGGTGGGGTCATGGACATTGTCGGCACGGCCGGGGCCGGCGAAAGAGTGGTTCACTTTCTGGCGCGAGGTCACTTCTCAGACGCGGGTTCCCTGCGATTCGCGTTGCTAGCCGGAGGCCCAGAGCCGTTTTCCGTGCTCGGCTCGGTATCAGCGATCTGGGTCTGGTACAGGCGGCGTTGATGACTACGACGACGTAACCGATCTACCGCACGCCCAAGCTGATCCGGCAGGCCGATCCTGAAGTATTCAAGCTGAGTCGCATCGTGCGCGGTCGCGGGCATGGTGGCGCAGGACGGTGGGCGCGCCTATTTCAACGTCGGGAATCTGGTGCTGTATGACGCCGTACCGCCCCACGTCAGGCGGCGCGCTGATGGCCCAGATCCACGCGTTCATCCGCGTACACCTGGGCGACGCGGACCTGACGCCGGGCGCGATCGCCGTCGCGCACCACATCTCCCTGCGCTACCTGCACGAACTCTTCCACCAGGACGGGCACACGGTCACCGGTCCCGACGGAGGCGCATCGCCCCGATAGGTCACCGTGCCGACGTTCTCCTGTTCCTATCCCGGCCATCGACACCGATTCTGGGTGATCACGCGTTAGCATCCTGTGCCTGGATGTGGCGGTTTGCTCGATCATGGACGGGGGATCTCACGGTGGCTGGGGATGCGGCACAGGAATCTCCGCTGGAAGCAAGGGGGGAGACCCTCCCCTTCTTCGTTTCGGTGGACGAGCAGGACACGACGATGGGCCTGTTCACCGGGGCGGATGGGCAAATACTGCTCCGTAACATCCCCCTTGACGTTCTCCGGGAGAACCTGCGGCGCACCACCGATGCCCTGCGTGCCGTCCTGGGCGACCTGGCGGGCCCTGCGGAGGGCTTCCGGCTCAGAGAGGCCCAGATCGGGGTGGAGGTCTCCGTCGAGGGCGGCATTCAACTCATCGGCACCGCCAAGACCGGCGCCAAGGCGAACATCATCCTGGTCTTCGGCGACTGAGGGACGGCCGTGGGACGCTTTCGCGCGCTCCTCCTGGGGGTCGCCGAGTACGACGACCCCACCGTGCCACCGCTGGCCTTCGTTCCCGATGATCTCGTCAACATCGCCACCGCGCTGGAGGCGAGGGGCTACGCCACCGAGATCCCGGACGACAGCGGCAGGCTGGGGCAGACCAGGATCCGCAGCGAGGTCAGCCGCTTCCTGGCGACCGCGCAGCCGAACGACACGCTGCTCGTGTACCTCAGCGGTCATGGCGCGCACGGGGACGGCGTCGACTATCTGCTGCCCAGCGACGCCGACCTGAGGTGGCTGCGACTCGCCGACGTGGCCGTCCCGCTGAACGCATGGGGACCGGTGATCGAGTCCAGCCGGGCCGGCGGCATCGTCTTCCTCGTCGACGCCTGCCGGGAGGGCTTCCACGAGCAGACCAAGTCGATCGCCGCGCGCACCAAATGGTCGCACGACAAGATCGCACGGTCGGCGCGGCGGAATGTCGCCTGGATATTCCCCTGCACGCCCGGACAGGTCGCTCACTACGTCTCGGACGGACCGGAGGGCAGGTCGTTCAGCATCTTCGCCGCCGCGGTGGAAGGCGCGATCAACGAGGGGGCGGCGTCGGTGACGCTGGCGGCGTTCACGCGCGCCATCGCGGAGCGCATGGACGCGCTGACCGCCGAGCATCACCTTTCCCCCCAGCGGACGCGGGCGGCGGGGGAGGCCGACGGTGACGCCTTCGTGGTGCTTCCGGGCTCGGTGGCCGACAGCGAGTCCGATGACTGGGCCACTGCCGCCGCCAAGCACGTCGCATGGCAGAAGGCCGTCGACGTCCACGGGGCCGACTCGCTCAAGGACGACGTGACGTCCCTCGTCCGCCACCTCGCCACCGCGCGCCGGACGTCCGAGTCGGCGCTCGCGTCCGACCCCTGGTACGACAGGCGGTTCGCGCTGCGGACGAGTGAGCGGATGAGCCTGATCCTCGGTTCGCTCCTCGACGACATCCGCCTGACCCCCGCGGAAGCGGCGCTGCTGGTCGCGCTGCCTTTCGTTCATGACGCTCACTGGTCGCGGTCCGTCGCCGACGCGAGGATGGTCGACCCCTTCGAGCTTTCGCCCGCCACCGCGCCATCGCCCGAACGCGAGGGGTACGAGTCCTACGCCCGCGGCCGTCCGCGGCTCCTCCGCCGCGCGGCGGGCGCGAGTGCCACCGGCGACCGGGAGGTGGCGGGTCAGATCGGCTGGTGGCTGCTGCACCGGTGGATCACCAGCAGGGGGGAGATGTTCGGCGAGCGGGCGGTCGTCGAGTCTCTGGCGGGGTGGGCGCCGGGAGGCCGGCTGGCCGAGGAGGTATTCGACGCGGGCCGGTTGAGCGAGATGATCCGCCTCCTGTACGCCGACCCGGGCTTCATCGCCCGCACCGACCGTCCGCAGGGCCTTTCCTCGTCCCTGGTGGTGGCGCCGGGACTGCTCGGTGAACAGGAGCTCCGCGAGCGCCTGGTGGTCTACCTCCTCGTGGTCGCCCATCGGATGGCGATCGAGATCACCGGGCTGCCACCCGTGCTCGTGGAGCACGTCGGTATCCCCAAATCCGTCGTGCCGGCGGATGTGCTCCGAGCCTTGGACGAGGCGCGCTGGGAGCCTCGGGGCTCCGGCCGCGCACTGCGCGCCGCCTGCTCCCATCCCGCCGTGGAAGTGGCGTTGCGCGAGCACGTCGGTGCCCTCGACCGCCTGCTCGCCGATCTCGGCAACTCCGAGGATCCGTCCCTGGCCGGGCTGAAGCGACTTCCCCGGTACGCGGACGCCACTCAGGTGCGCGCCGCGGAATCGGAGCAGGGTTCCGCGTACACCTCGGCGGGAATCCGGTTCCAGCTCGATGACGCCCGGGTCCAGGAACTGCTCATGGGCGAGAACCTTTACGGGGACACCGATCTCGCCATTCGCGAGATCTACCAGAACGCCCTCGACGCCTGCCGCTACCGCCAGGCGCGCACCGAGTACCTGCGAGCCACCGGAAGGCCCGTACCCGAGTGGGAGGGCCGCATCCGCTTCACGCAGGGCATCGACGCCCAGGGACGCCCCTACATCGATTGCGAGGACAACGGCATCGGGATGGGCGTGAGAGAACTGCGCGACGTCTTCGCGCAGGCCGGCGTCCGGTTCGCCGAACTTCCCGAATTCATCGAGGAGCAGGCCGAGTGGGATTCACTCGAACGGCCTGTGAAGCTCTACCCGAACAGCCAGTTCGGTATCGGCGTGCTCAGCTATTTCATGCTCGCTGACGACATCACGGTGAACACCTGCCGCCTCGGCCGCGATGGCAGGCCAGGAGAGCGGCTCAAGGTCTCGATCGCCGGACCGGGCACGCTGTTCCACATCGAATCCCTGGGCCCCGGGACGGACGCGGGAACCGTGGTGCGGCTCCACCTGCGAACCGCCGGCGACAAGACACCCGTGTCCTGTACGCAGACTCTGCGCAACGTCCTGGAGTACTCGGAGTTCCGCGTGGAGAGCAGGGACGGACCGTCCATCGCGACGTGGCGGCCGCACGAGCTGAAACCGAGCTTTTCTTCGCAGTCGTTGTACCCCGTTCCCGGGGCGCCGGTCTGGTGGTGCGATGGCCGCGGAGCCGTCCTGGTCGACGGCTTGCGCACCAACGAGTCGTGCTTCGGGGTAGTCGTCAATCTCACCGGAAAAAATTCTCCTGAGCTGTCGGTCGACCGCAAGGAACTGCTCGCAACCCCGAGGAACAAGAAGACCCTCACGCGCGTGCTGTCGGGCGCCGTGGACACCTTCGCGTCCTCCCAGGGTCCGCTGCCGACCTTCGACTGGCTCTGCGAGTTCGCCGAGCAGCAGCCGATCGTCGCGGACTCGATCTTTCGGACGGCACTCGATGCCGGTCGCGGCTTCAAGATCAATGGTCGGGATCTGGACTTCGCGCGGCTCGGCCTGCTGGGGCCCGATCGTCTTTTGCTCCGGCCCGCCGACTCCTACCGAAAGCCGGAGTATTACGTACGTAGCCTGAGGGAACGTCAGGATCGCCGCGGGGCCGAACCGTTGACCGATCATCTGACGCGATGGCGCCTGGCCGGGTTGGGTCGCCGCGATGCCTCGTGTCCGTCGAGTCCTGACGAACAGGCCCGGCCCTCCGACGCGATAATTCTCGACACTGAACCAGAAAACCCGATCCTTGTGAGGAGTGGCCGCGAGCGATGCTGGGCGTCCGTTTCCGAGCCGGTTCCCGTTCGCCAGATCGTGCAGGCCGCCACGAGAACCGGATATTCCATCGGCGACGTGGCGAACCGCCTCGCCCGGCTGGGATACCGGCCCCCGCCGACGCTGTTCGCCCTGGGCGAGGCCGAGCCGGCGGACCTTTTGATCATTAGCTCGGACATCGACGGTGTCGGGCCATGGTTGCCCGAGCGCGATCCCGAGGGGGGCGCGGCCGAAGTCGGCACGGGACACATCGTGGCGGCCGCGACCCAACTCGGCCGACCGGTCGCCAGAGTGGCGGAACGCCTCGCCGCTCTCGGATTCGGTGTGCCCCAGGTCCTGCTGGACGCGGGGATCGCCGAGCCGGCCGACCGCATCCTGCTCAGCGAGGCCCTCGACGGCAGCCGGCCCTGGTTGGAATCGCTTGACGCCGAAGGGAACCCCGTACCCATCCCGGCGGGTCACATCGTGTCCGCGGCGGCACAGCTCGGCCGCGACGGCGCCCGCGTGGCGGACCGGCTGGCGAGCTTCGGTTTCACGGTGCCGGCGGACCTGCCCGTCGGGGGCATGGTCGATCCGGACGATCGTTTGCTGCTCAGCCGTGAGGTGAACGGCCATCCGCCAATGCTTCCCGGCGTGCCGACGATTCCCCTTGGGCACCTTCTTTTCGCGTCCGAGCGGCTCGGAAAAGGGATCGGCGAGATCGTTCAACGCCTGATCGAACTGGGCTTCCGCGTGCCGGATGCGTACGCCGCCGGGGTTGCCGATGACCTGTGGCTCCTGAGCTTGGAATTCAATGGTGAGCCTCCCTGGCTGAGCATGAAGGGTTGGGTTCGGTCTCATCACGTCGTTCACGCGGCGATCGTGTGCGGACGTCCCGTAGGGGATGTGGCCCGCAGGCTGGCCGATCTCGGCTTCGACCTCCCCCGGGCGATCCTTGACGCAGGTGATGTCCAGCCGGGCGACGACCTGCTGGTCTGCCGAGACCTCCGGGCGGGCATCAGGCTGCGCCAGTGGGACGAAGCTGAGGAACTCGTGCCGGTTCCCGTCGGCCACATCATCGCGTCAGCGGAAGAGCTTGGGTGCTCGATCGGCCAGGCGGCACGTCGCCTGTCTCAGTTCGGCTTCCTCGTCCCGTCCGAGCTCGCCCGGCTCGACGCTCCGCTACCGGGCGACCGGGTGCTCGCCAGCAGGGACCTGACCGGCGACTGGCCGTGGCTGACCGAGCGTATGGCGCCACTGGGCCACATCTTGACGGCCGCCGAGCGCTCCGGCCGCATGCCGGAAGAGACGGCCCAGCGCCTCGAAGAACTCGGATTCGCGGTCCCCGCACTACCGCACGAGCCTGTCGGCTCCACAGATCTCATCCTCATGAGCCGCGAACTCGCGGTCCTGCCGCCGGCCGAGATGCTGCACACCCGTCGCTATGACGACCGGGGCTGGTGGCTCGACCAGGAGGCTCCGGTGCCGCTGTGGAACCTCGTGGCCGGTGCCGCGCAGACCCACGTTTCCGTTACCTGGGCGGCGGATCGATTGCGCGCCCTCGGCTTCGAGGTGCCCGAGATCGGCGACCTGCCCGAAGCACTGGCTGCGTCCGCGGGGGCGTCCACAGCCGCGGACCACCCGTAGGAAGCGCGGCTCGGCATAGCTCCAGGCGTTCATTTTTCGGACATGGATCATTTGTTGATCTTGATGTCCGGAATCAGGAGCATGGGACGCCCGCTCTGCGGCCGTTACGAAGGAGTGCGTCCCCCATGCTGATCAGGTCCCTGGCGCTTGCCGCCCTTTCCGCCGCCTCCCTCGTGGCCGTCACCGGTACGCCCGCGCATGCGGCGACGCCGTGCGCGGACGCCCCGGCCTCGCCCGTCCGGACACAGGCGGTGTTCAACGACGCGTCGAAGGGGGACGGGGCAGAGATCGTGCAGGAGATCTGCAAGCTGATCCACGCGGCACCCGCCGGCTCCACGATCCGGGTGGCGCACTTCGTAATGTCCGGAGCCGCGGGCGCGGACTTCGCCGGCGAACTGATCAAGGCTCATGGGCGCAGAGTGAACGTGCAGGTCATCCTGGACGGAGATCTGCGCAACACCGGGATCCTCGCGCAGCTCACCAAGGGGCTGGGCACCGACGAGTCGGCCCGATCCTGGGTGCACAGCTGCACGGGGCCGATGTCCGGTGGCACGGCGGCCTGCGTCGGCGACAAGGGACAGCACAACAAGTTCTACGTCTTCTCGGAGACCGGCGGGAAGCGCGAGGTCGTCGTCCAGTCCTCCGCCAACCTCACGAACCTGAACACCACGACGTACTGGAACAACGCCGTCACCATGGTCGGCAACCGGCACATCTACCGTGCCTACGACTCCTATTTCCATGACCTGGCGGCCGAGCGCAAGAACCCGGACCACTACACGGTCACCACCGGTCGTTCCCGGGACGGCATGATGCGGTCCCACTTCTTCCCCCGGGCGGGGACGGGCCCCTCCACCGACACCGTCGTGGAACTGCTCGACCCGGTGGTGTGCGGGAGCCGTAAGGGCAGGACCGAGATCCGCATCGGCATGTCAGAGTGGGACGCGTACCGGATCGGCATCGCCGACCGTCTGAAGGCGCTGGCCGCCCAGGGATGCCGGATCTCCGTCGTCCACGGCCCCATGGACACCGAGGTCGCCGAACGGCTCGCCCCCGCCGGAATCGACCTGGACGTCTTGGACGGCTCCACGCCGGCAGGCCGCATCCACTCCAAGTACATGCTGATCGAAGGCACGTACGGACGGGACCAGAAGGCAAGGATGGTCTTCACCGGCAGCCACAACTACAACCAGACGTCGCTGCGCAGGAACGACGACACCCTCCTGGAGATCGACAATCCCGAGATCTATACCCGGTACCGCACCAACTTCGAAACCCTGCGCAGCCAGGCCTGACGCTGCGGCACCTGTGCAGACCGGGTCATCACGGTGGTCGTGGTCGGTCGTCCGCTGGAACGGCCCGGAGGGCAGAACGGGACAAGACTCCACAATGGAGAACGCAAATGGAAAGCGTGGCCGGGGAGCCGCGAGGGCTGCGCCTCGCGGCTCCCGGATGGCGCCGAACGTACCCTCTGCAGGAATCGAACCTGCGGCCTTCCGGTTCGGAACCGGGCGCTCTGTCCCCTGAGCTAAGAGGGTAGGAAGGTGGCCGGGCGGAATCGAACCGCCTGCTACCTGGGTCACAGTCAGGTTCCTCACCAATCGGTTCGGCCACAGTACCCGGTGAAGGAATCGAACCGCCTGCTACCTGGGTCACAGTCAGGTTCCTCACCAATCGGTTCGGCCACAGTACCCGGTGAAGGAATCGAACCTTCGCCTACGCTGTGTGAAAGCGTCGCTCTCCCATTGAGCCAACCAGGCCTGGCACTCGCAAGACGGCGGGTGCCGTGGCGCCTGCGACGGGATTCGAACCCGCACCTCCCGGCTTGACAAGCCGGTGCTCTCCCATTGAGCTACACAGACAAGACCGTACCCTTTGCCGGGACGGCCGACATGTTTCGTTGCATACACACGCAGCGCAGACGGGATTCGAACCCGCACGTTCCCTGCTTGAAAGGCAGGTGACTCTACCATTCGTCCACTGCGCCTTGATTCAGGTCACCCTGAAGTGAAGCAGCCCGTGTCGGATTTGAACCGACGTCCTTCCGGCTGAGAACCGGACGTCCTTGCCCTAGCTAGACCAACGGGCCATGTCTTGACGAGTCGAAGAAGCGCATGCGCTGCCGGAGCAGGATTCGAACCTGCACCTGCCCGCTTCAAAGGCGGGTGTCCTGCCGATTGGACGATCCGGCATGGGGGCGCGGCGATAGCGTGCGCCCTGGTACGGGAGACAGGAGTCGAACCTGCATGAGCTCGTGCTCGCCGGGGTTTGAGGCCGGTGCGTCTACCATTCCGCCACTCCCGCACGGAGTACCGCCCGAAGGACTTGAACCTCCTCATTCCGGCTTAAGAGGCCGGTGCCCGTCCGGTCGGGCGCGAGCGGCTTGCGAGCCGTACCAGGGAGTCGAACCCTGCACTCCGGTTCGGCCCTGTACTTTGATCTGAAAGGCCGGCACCTCAACCCTTTCGGCTTGTACGGCACGGCACCTCTGCCAGGACTCGAACCTGGGACCTCCGCGTTCGTAGCGCGTTGCTCTTGTTCCACTGAGCTACAGAGGTAGGAACCTGGGGTAGTGGGCCCCAAGGGCCGTCGACTGGAAGCGTTGCCGCTCCCAGTTCATGCGTTCTCCACTGTGGACTTGTCAATGCGAACCGTGTTCGCTGCATATTCCGTGCCGCAGGCCGAAATTGTCGCATGGTGGCAGGATTCGAACCCGATTCCCGCCGGTTTTGGAGACCGGTCGCCTATCCGACTGGATCACCCGCATGTGAAAGGCCGCCCCGGGACGTCTCCCCGGGGCGGCCTCTGGAGGCTGGAAAACCCTATCCAGAGGCGCCTTCGGGCGTGGCGTCGCAGCCTTGCGGGCTTCGCAAGGACGCACAGCGTTCGTGGCCGGTCCGATTGATCACGCTCGTGCGTCCTTTCTTTCGTGTCCCTGTCGTCTGTCTCCATTGAAGACGATGGACCGCCCAGGAGCAATCGGTTTTATGGAGAACTTCTTCGCCGCGTTCCTGTGGTCGCGACTGCAGGACCTCAGATCGCCTCTCCGTGCGGCAGCGGCGCGGCGGCCAGGGCGGCGAACCGGTCCATGTGGGCGCAATGACCTCGGGGGCATCGCCGCCCCTCGGCCGCGAGAGGCCGCTAGGGCTTCAGTTCGCTGATCAAGGTCTCGATCCGCTTGCGGATCTCGTCGCGGATCGGGCGTACGGAGTCGACGCCCTGGCCTGCGGGGTCCTCGAGCGTCCAGTCCAGGTACCGCTTGCCGGGGAAGACCGGGCAGGTGTCGCCGCAGCCCATGGTGATGACCACGTCGGACGCCCTGACGGCGTCGATGGTGAGGATCTTGGGCGTCTCGGCGGAGATGTCGATGCCCTCCTCCGTCATGGCCTGCACGACGGCGGGGTTCACCGCCTCGGCGGGCTCGGATCCGGCCGAACGGACCTCGACGGCGTCTCCGGCCAGGTGGGTGAGATAGGCGGCGGCCATCTGCGACCGGCCGGCGTTGTGCACGCAGACGAACAGCACGCTGGGCTTGTCGGGCATCATCGATCACCTTCATGCGGGACTTGGCCTGCGGAAACGACCTCACCAATATATCAGCGCCGGATGACATCAGTCGAGATTGATACGTCTGGAGGTTGCTCGGTGCGGCAGGGTCTTCCCTCATCTCCATTCATCGTTTATCGTCGATGAACGATGAATAGGGACAAGGGGCCGCTGGATCGGCTCACCGCCGCCGAGTACGCGTCCTGGTTCAAGGCCCTGGCCGATGCCACCAGGATCCAGATCGTGTCGCTGCTGGCCCGCCAGGGGAGGTCGATGAACGTCGGCGAGATCGTCGAGGCGGTCCAGGTCGGCCAGTCCACCGTCTCGGCCCATCTGAAGGTCCTCGCCGAGGTGCGGTTCGTGCTGGTGGAACGGCGCGGGACCGCCGCGTTCTACCGGATCAACGACGCCTGCGTGAGCTGCTTCCCCTCGGCCGCCGATGTCGTGATGGGCAACCCCGCGCCCGTACCGCCCGCCTGCGACTCCGCAGAAGGAGAACCGCCGTGACCGACTCTCGAGCAACCGACTCTCGAGCAACCGACTCTCGAGCAACCGACTCTCCAGCACAAGAGCAGCCCCCGCCGCAGACTCAGGCGGCGATCATCGAACGGTACGGTGCCCTGGCCCGCGCCGCGTCCGAGGGCCTGCAGATCATCGATTGCGAGCCCGGCGCGTCCACCGCCGGATGCTTCGGCGCCGCCGGCTACGACGACATCGGCACCCTGCCCGAAGGTGCGGTGCGCGCCAGCCTCGGGTGCGGCAACCCCACCGCCGTCGCCGAACTGCGCCAAGGCGAGATCGTCCTGGACCTGGGGTCGGGTGGCGGCATCGACGTGGTCATCTCGGCCCGCCGTGTCGCCCCCGACGGCATCGCCTACGGCCTGGACGCCAGCCAGGACATGCTCGAACTGGCCCGTACCAACGCCGCCGAAGCGGGCGTCACCAACGTCCGCTTCCTGTACGGGCGCATCGAGGACGTTCCGCTGCCCGACGCCGCGGTCGATGTCGTCATCTCCAACTGCGTCATCAATCTCTCCGCCGACAAGCCCCGCGTACTGAACGAGGCGTTCCGCGTCCTGCGCCCGGGCGGCCGGCTGGGCGTGAGCGACGTCATCGCCGATGACGACGGCGACGGCGACCAGCCTCGCCGGATGGCCGCCGAGCATCGCGTCGGATGCGTCGCCGGGACACTCACCGCGGCCGGTTATCGACAGCTCCTCCAGCAGGCCGGGTTCACCGAGATCGGCATCGTCCCGATCAGCCCCGCGGAGGACGGCCTGCACTCGGCGATCGTCCAAGCCGTCAAGCCCGGCGGCACCACCGGTACTTTGTGCTGCGGAAACACGCCTGGTAACGTATCAGCCCATGGTGATGTCAGTCAGAAGTGATGTAACTCGGCTGCTGGCCGACCCGCTCCGGGCCCGCATCGTCGAACTGCTGTCGCGCGAGGCGCTGTGCACCTGCCATCTGGTCGAGGAGACCGGCGCCAAGCAGACCAACATCTCCAACCACCTGCGTGTGCTGCGCGAGGCCGGGCTGGTGGACACCGAGCCGTGCGGCCGGTTCACCTACTACCGCCTGCGGCCAGAGCCCTTGGAGGACCTGGCCGTACACCTCGGCGACCTGGCCCGCGCGGCCCGCGACTCCGCCACCACCGAGAGAAAGAGGCCCTGTCCGTGACGCAGAGCGACACCGCACCGGAGGCCGCCCGGGACGATCCCGCGGCGGCGCCCGTGCTGGCCCGCATGTCGACCCTCGACCGGTTCCTGCCGGTGTGGATCATCGCGGCGATGGCGCTCGGCCTCGGCCTCGGCCGGTGGATCCCCCAGGTCCAGGACGGGCTGGACGCGGTCAAGATCGGCGGGACGTCGCTGCCGATCGCCGCCGGCCTGCTCCTGATGATGTACCCGGTGCTGGCCAAGGTCCGGTACGAGGAGATCGGCCACCTCGCCCGCGACCGGCGCCTGATGTGGCTGTCGCTGCTGCTCAACTGGGTGATCGGCCCGGCGCTGATGTTCGCGCTGGCCTGGATCTTCCTGCCCGACCAGCCCGCGTTCCGGACCGGGCTCATCGTCATCGGCCTGGCCCGCTGCATCGCCATGGTGCTGATCTGGAACGATCTGGCCGGCGGTGACAGGCAGGCCGCCGCCCTGCTGGTCGCGGTCAACTCCGTCTTCCAGATCGCCGCCTACGCCCTGCTCGGCGCGTTCTACCTGAAGATCCTGCCCGGCTGGCTCGGCCTGGAGACCCAGGACGTGGACTTCTCGATCTGGAGCATCACCAAGGCCGTCCTGATCTTCCTGGGCATCCCGCTGGTCGCCGGCTACCTCACCCGGCGGATCGGGATCGCCAAGGCCGGTGTCGAGGCGTACGAGAACAGGTTCCTGCCCAAGATCGGCCCCATCGCCCTGTACGGCCTGCTGTTCACGATCGTGGTCATGTTCGCCCTCCAGGGCGAGACCATCACCAGCGAGCCGCTGAACGTCGCCCGCATCGCCCTGCCGCTGCTGGCCTACTTCGCGCTCATGTGGACGATCTCGTTCTGGCTGTCACGCCGCGCGGGCCTCAATTACGAGCGCACCGCCACCGTGGCGTTCACCGCCTCCGGCAACAACTTCGAGCTCGCCATCGCGGTCTCCGTCGGCATGTGGGGCGTCACCTCCGGCCAGGCCCTCGCCGGGGTCGTCGGCCCCCTCATCGAGGTACCGGTGCTGGTGGCCCTGGTGTACGTGGCGCTCTGGCTGCGCCGCCGGATGGTCCCGTCCCCGGCGCAAGGCGCGGGTACCGGCACGCCATGACCTCACCGGCGCCTCCGGCCTGGCCGACGTCGTGGTGATCGGCGGCGGCCAGGCCAGGCTCCATCGGCGTTGACCCGTGCCCATTGGGCCGCGCAAAAGCCACTCAGCGCCGTGTAGCGGATGCGACACTGTCCGTCTATGAAAATGGCGATAATGCCGAACGGCGCGCGGACCCTCACTTTCGCCGGGCTGACCCTGGCGCTGGCTTGCGCCGGTTGCGGCGCATCCGGCGAGTCACCCCCGGCTCAAGCATCAAGTGCCGCGCCCAGCCGTACCCCCGTACAGGCTCCGCAGACACCGGGATTCCCTCAGGCCGCGGACGGGACGAGCGTGCGCGCCTGCCGCGACGGGAACTGCGAGGTCCTCGTCACCAAGCGGATGACGATACCGCTCGATGCCCGCTTCGGATTCAAGACCTTCTCCTTCGATCCCGCCGACTCCACGTGGCGTTACACCTATCCCGACGGTGGCAGCGGGCAGCTGAAGTTCATCGAACCCCCCTACTCGGGATCGTGGGCCGGACCGACCGCCGACCAGCAACTCAACCTCAAAGTGGTCGCCTCCGACGGATCCAAGGCCGTCATCTCCCTGACCCCCGGGAAATAGCCGCAGCCGGATCAAGCGAACTCGGCCACGGGGTTCACCATGGCGTCCAGTGGGCCCGGCCAGCATGATGACCAGCCATGTTCAATGGAAAGACCCTGGCCATCGGCGGTCGTCACGCGAACACGCCGCTGCTGCAGGCCGCGCGCTCTCACGGCCTGAGCGGCTCGCGTTCCAGCTTCGAGCGCGTACCTCCATCGTTGAACGTGACTAAAGGGTCCGTTTCGTTATTGCCGGTTGTTGCCCATCCTCGTCGCGCTCCATGCTGATCCCGGTTGCTCCACGGCATTCACGCTCAACGATCTCACCAGGGAACTCTCATGGAACTCAGCGTTCACACCTTCGTCAGCCTCGACGGCGTCATGCAGGGGCCGGGCGGGGCCAAGGAGGACGACAGCAACGGCTTCGAGCGCGGGGGCTGGCTCGTACCGCACAGCGAGGCCGGTCAGCTCGACCCCATGGGCACGTGGTTCGAGAAGGCCGACGCGATCCTGCTGGGACGCACCACCTTCGAGATGATGCGCTCCTACTGGCCGCAGGTGACCGAGCCCGACAACCCCGTCGCGACCGCTCTCAACGGGTCGAAGAAGTACGTCGCCAGCAACACCCTGTCCGACGCCGACACCGCCTGGGGCGACACCACGGTCCTGCGCGGCGACGTCCTCGAGCAGGTGCGCCGGCTCAAGGAACTGCCCGGCGGTGAACTCCAAGTGCACGGCAGCTGGCAGCTGGTGCGCACGCTGCACGACGCCGGACTCATCGACATCTACCGCCTGCTCCAGTTCCCCGTGATCGTCGGGGACGGCAAGCGCCTGTTCGCGGACGGCTCCGTCCCCGCGACCTACCGGATCACCGAATCGCAAGTGCTGACCGGAGGCGCGGGCGCGGTCTCCCTGACCCTGCGCCAGGACGGGTTCGGCAGCACCGGCGTCGGCGAGTTCGTGGTGAGCGACGGCCAGGAGGCCCTCGCCTGAGCACCGATGACCTTGACGAGCCGGTGCGCCCAGCAGGGCACCGGCTCGCCAGGGGCGACGATGCAACGGGAAGCCCCCCGGCGCGGCCGAGCCGGTCAGCCGTCCGGTGGGGCCGTCGTCAGGCACCACCGTCAGACGGTCCCTTGCGTCCGGTCCTTCTGGGATAGCTTGGCCGGTAACGCCGCAAAAGGGGGGGCATGAATCAACCCTGGGAATCCCCGCAGCAACCGTCGCCAGGCTGGTACGGGCAGCCGGGCCAGTATCAGTGGGCGGGCCAAACCGCTGCGGGGCAAGGCCAACTGGTGATCGACATCAAGTACCATCCGCTGGCGTTCATCTACCGCTTGTGGACACCCGTGGTCACGCTGAACGGGCAGCGCGTCCCTGCAAATTGGGGCCCCAATGCGCTGGTGCTTCCGCCGGGCCACTATCAGCTGGGGATACACATTCCCTACCTCTTGCCGCCCGAGATCGGGCGTGCCGGGGCATCCGTACCGCTGCAGCCGGGCGCGCAGGTGCATCTCGAATACCGCGCACCCCTGGCCACCTTCATGCAGGGCGCACTCGGCGCCGCGCCGCAGAAATGGCCCGGCCTCATCCTGACGTACGTGATCAGCGGCTCTGGGCTTGTACTCATACCGTTGATCGCGGTCGTGTTCATACTGGCAGGGGCGAGCGCAGAGTGACCGAACCGCCACTGTGACCGGGGAGTGAACGCACCCTTGGTCGCTGCAGACGGCTACGCGGAAACCTTCATGCACGAGATCAACGGTCGCGGCCGGGCGACGACGCCGGCAGGCGGTCCAGGCCGCCGACGCCACAGAGGACGAAAGCAAAGTGGGACAGGCGCCTGCCTGTCCCACTTCGCCGTGATGTGTCCGAGGGGGGACTTGAACCCCCATGCCCCGTAAAGGGCACTAGCACCTCAAGCTAGCGCGTCTGCCTATTCCGCCACCCGGACATGCCGCAGTGCGTTGCGGCGGGCTTCACCCTACCAAAGGTCCGGAGTCGCGGCGACGTCGCCGGAGGGGCACGATGGTGGGGTACGCAGCGTCGGCGCGAAGGTGATCATCGTGGACGAGGTCGTCCAGCTCTGCCAGGAGCTGATCCGGATCGATACCAGCAACCCGGGGGACCATTCGGGTCCCGGGGAGCGGGTGGCGGCCGAGTATGTGGCGGGGAAGCTGGCGGAGGTGGGGGTGGAGGCGCGGGTTTTCGAGTCGCACCCCAAGCGGACCAGCCTGGTCGCCCGGATCGAGGGGGAGGATCCGTCGCGGGACGCGCTGCTGCTGCATGGGCATCTGGACGTGGTGCCGGCGCAGAAGGAGGACTGGACGCACGACCCGTTCGGCGGGGAGATCGCCGATGGGTGCGTCTGGGGTCGCGGGGCCGTGGACATGAAGGACATGGACGCGATGATCCTGGCGGTCGTGCGGCAGCGGATGCGGGAGGGGCGCAAGCCGCCGCGGGACGTGGTGCTGGCCTTCCTGGCCGATGAGGAGGCCGGTGGCAAGTGGGGGGCCCAGTGGCTTGTACGGGAGCACCCCGAGCTTTTCGAGGGCTGTACGGAGGCCGTGGGGGAGGTCGGGGGGTTCAGCCTGACGGTGCCCGGGGATCGGCGGATGTATCTGATCGAGACGGCCGAGAAGGGCATCGGCTGGATGGAGCTGACGGCCAAGGGCACCGCGGGGCACGGGTCGATGGTGCATCCGGACAACGCGGTGACGGCTCTGGCGGCGGCGGTGGGGCGGCTGGGGTCGCACGAGTTCCCGATCCGGCTGACCAAGACCGTTCGGGCGTTCCTGGAACGGGCCTGCATGGCGTACGGGGTGGAGTTCGATCCGGAGCGGCCGGAGGCGTGCCTCGCGGAGATCGGGCCGATGGCGCGGATGATCGGGGCGACGCTCCGGAACACGCTGAATCCGACCCGGCTGGATGCCGGATATAAGACGAATGTCATTCCGCAGCTGGCGACGGCTCAGGTGGATGGACGGTTCCTTCCGGGGCATCAGGATGAATTCTTCGCGACCGTGGACGAATTGCTCGGACCGGACGTTCAGCGTGCATTCGTCCACCATGACGATGCCATCGAGACGGAGTACGAGGGTGCCCTGGTCGCGGCCATGGAGGCCGCGCTGATCTCGCAGGATCCGGGCGCCCTGCCCGTTCCGTACTGCCTGAGCGGCGGTACGGACGCCAAGGCGTTCGCGCGGCTGGGGATGCGCTGCTACGGATTCGCGCCGCTGAGACTGCCCCCGGATCTGGACTTTTCCGGAATGTTCCATGGCATCGACGAGCGGGTTCCGGTCGACGGCCTGCGTTTCGGTGTCAAGGTTCTCGACCATTTCCTCGACCACGCTTAGTTTTTCCCCGAAAAGGGTCCCTGTATAGCCCTGAGTGGTGCTACGGTCACTTTCCGTACGGGCGCTTGACTCGCTCTTGGGGTTCGGCGGCCGATGGGACGGGACACCGGTGACGGACGGCGCTACGTGGATACGGACGGTCCCCGTCCGGTCGCGGACAGGCCTTCTTCTGGACGGGTCGTCGCCGCCGTACGGCCGCTTCGGCTGAGCGCTCCGAGCGCCCCGCGGAGGACGAGCACGCCCGTCCGCCGACGGCTCGTCAGGCCTGCCGAGGATCGGCGCCGCGGCCGCCTCCCAACCACCCCTCATCCCCCCAACGGAGCATCATGCGAACGTGGGCTCGAATCACCGCTCGTGCGGCGGTGTTCACCGCCGGTTTCGTCGCCCTTGGTGTCACTGTGATCCCGCCCGGTGCCTCGGCCGACTCGGGCGGGAGAGCCGCGTCCTCCAGCGTGGAGAGCGCCGGCTCCGGAAATCAGGTCGACGCGCCGGTGTCTGCACCGGTCAACGCCTGCGGCGGCACCGTCGCGATTTTCGGTACGGCCGATGCCGACTGCCCGCGCGGAACGTCCGTCCCCGACCGGAGTGGTCCGAGGACCTCTGGCAAGCACGGCATCGCCTCCGGGAACCAGGTGAACGCGCCCGTCTCGGCGCCCGTCAACGCCTGCGGAAATGCCGTCGCGATCTTCGGTGCGGCCGAAGCGGGCTGCGGGAGCGGCGCGTCCGTCCAGGACGGTAGCGGTGGTGTCACCACCGGCCGGAACGGAGCCGTCGCCGGAAATCAGGTGAACGCTCCCGTTTCCGTGCCGGTGAACATCTGCGGTAACTCGGTCGCGATCCTCGGCAGGACGGTCGCTTCCTGTACGGGCGGTGCCGAGGTCGGGAACGACGGCGGCGGCCAGTCGACGTCCGGGGATTCGGGCCTGGGCAGTGGCAACCAGGCCAACGCGCCGGTGAGCGCCCCGATCAGTCTCTGCGGCAACGGCGCGGGCCATGCGGTGGCCGACTGCGACGGCGGCGCCACCGTACGGAACGGCGGCCAGACCAGCGACGGCGACTCCCGCGTCCTGGGTGGCAACCAGGCCAACACGCCCGTCTCGGCGCCGGCCTCGGCTTGCGGTGACGCTGCGGCGATCCTCGGCGAGGCGGGCGCGTTCTGCGATGGCGGGGCACATGTGCGCGGTGCGTCTGGGGGCCCGCGCACGTCGGGTACGGGTGGGATCGGGTCCGGAAACCAGGCGAACGCGCCCTCGAACGCCCCGTCCACGCTCTGCGGCAACATCGTCACCGCTCCCCATCACGGCGCCACCGCCTGTGATGGCACCGCGATCGCCGGGGGCGAGCCGGGGCCCCGCACTTCTGGAGATTCGAGCCTGGGCAGCGGCAATCAGGCCGGTGTGCCCGCACGGGCACCGGCGTCCATCTGCGGCAACGCCGCCGCGGTGACCGGTCACCCCGAGCCGGTGTGCGAGGACGGCGCCGGCCGGCGGATGCCCAGGGTGACCAAGGCATTTCTGATCAACGACGCCACGGGCGGTGGCGGACTCCCGGCCGCCCCCGAGGCGTTGCGCAGAGTGATCGCGGGCACCGGTCCGGGTGACGGCACCGACTCTGGAGCCCCGTCGGCAACCGGAATCGATGAGATCCCGGTCACGCTGCAGCGGCCGGGCGCGGTGCCGCGGGAACGCTCCGTCGCGAGGGCGGACGGCGGCGCCGCGAAGATTTCCCGGCTCCCGGCCGATTGGCAGATCCCGGCCACTTCCCAATCTCCTGCCGCGTCCCAGGTGCCGGCGGCGGGCGGCGGTCTTCCGGCCTCGGGCCACCCGGCCGTCGAGCCGAACGTGGCTCTTGAACGGTACGTTCCCGCCCGAAATGTACGCGGTGATGTGCAGGTTCCGGCTGGAATCGGGCAGGGTGTACGAGAAGGCGCCGTTTGGGCGTTGGGGCTCGTGGCAGGGGTGCTGGCGCTGCTGCGGCGGTTGGGGTGAAGCCGCGGACGTCACCTGTCGTGCTCGGCTTGGTGCGGAGTGCTACCATCCGGGCGGGTTCGGTCAGAACGTTCGGACCTGGCGGATGATCTTGCGGCGGAGCTGGATTCGGCGGCTGCCGTCGGGGTAGAGGCGCAACCGATCGATCTCCCAGCCGCCGCGTTCGGCGTGCTCGGTCAGGACCCGCCGGGCGGTGTCACGGGTGGTGCCGCGCGGCAGTCGCAATACGAGGTAGGTGTACTCCACCATCGCCGACCATTATGACGGGGCAGGGCTCACCGGGGGAGACCCTGGGGGTGCCTCCGGGAGAGACCTTGGTCCGCACCCCCGGTGGCGACGTGTCATCCTGTCGGAGGTTCGTCGCGGTGAGACGTGTGGCCCGCACTGCGCAGTGATCAACAGGCGGCGGTGGGAACTTTCGGGCATGAAAACGGCGTCTTGCAGCGTTGTTAGCTAGCCCGAGCAAGAAGACCAGACAGCGAGGTTGGAGCGACTGTGCCAGCCAAGAACGGCACTGCGAAGAGTGGCCGGGACGGGTCCAACGTGACCCGCCTGGTGATCGTGGAGTCGCCGGCCAAGGCGAAGACGATCGCCGGTTACCTGGGCGGCGGCTATGTCGTCGAGTCCAGTATCGGCCACATCCGGGATCTTCCCCGGGCTTCGGAGGTACCGGCCAAGTACAAGGGCGAGGCCTGGGCCAAGCTCGGCGTGAACGTCGACCACGGCTTCGAGCCGATCTATGTCGTCAACGCCGACAAGAAGCAGCAGGTCACCAAGCTCAAGAAGCTGCTCGCGGAGGCCGACGAGCTGCTGCTCGCGACGGACGAGGACCGCGAGGGCGAGGCGATCGCCTGGCATCTCCAGGAGGTGCTCAAGCCCAAGGTGCCGGTGCACCGGATGGTCTTCAACGAGATCACCAAGGACGCCATCAGGGCCGCCGCGGCCAACCCGCGCACGCTCGACATGCAGCTGGTCAACGCCCAGGAGACCCGCCGCATCCTCGACCGCCTGTACGGGTACGAGGTCAGCCCGGTGCTGTGGAAGAAGGTCATGCCGGGCCTGTCCGCGGGACGGGTGCAGTCCGTGGCGACGCGCCTGGTCGTGGAGCGGGAGCGGGACCGGATCGTGTTCGTTCCGGCCCACTACTGGGACATCCAGGGCGAGTTCGACACCGGCAAGGGCACCGCCGAGGAGCCGAGCCTGTTCAAGGCCGGCCTGGTGTCCGTCGACGGCAAGCGGGTCGCTCAGGGGCGCGATTTCGCCTCCGACGGCACGATGAAGGCCCGCGACGTCCTGCATCTGAACGAGGACGCCGCCCGCGGGCTGGCCGAGCGGCTCGCCGAACAGCCGTACGAGGTCAAGTCGGTCGAGCGCAAGCCCTACTCGCGCAAGCCCTACCCGCCGTTCCGTACGACGACGATGCAGCAGGAGGCCAGCCGCAAGCTGGGCTTCTCGGCCAAGTACGCGATGTCGGTGGCGCAGAAGCTGTACGAGAACGGCTTCATCACCTACATGCGTACCGACTCGACCACGCTGTCCGCGACCGCGATCACCGCGGCCCGGCAGCAGGCGACGACGCTGTTCGGCGCGCAGTACATCCCGGACAAGCCGCGGGTGTGGGCCAGCAAGGTCAAGAACGCGCAGGAGGCGCACGAGGCGATCCGCCCGGCGGGCGAGTCGTTCCGTACGCCCGGCGAGACGCGCCTGTCGGGCGACCAGTTCCGGCTGTACGAGCTGATCTGGAAGCGCACGATCGCCAGCCAGATGAAGGACGCCGAGGGCCAGTCGGTCTCGGTGCGGGTGACCGGGACGTCCACGGCCGGCGAGGTCGCCGAGTTCGGCGCGACCGGCAAGACGATCACCTTCCACGGGTTCCTCAAGGCGTACGTGGAGAGCGCGGACGACCCGTCCACCGACCGTGACGACCAGGAGCGGCGGCTGCCGAACCTGGCCGAGGGCGACGGGCTGTCGGCGCACTCGATCCAGGCGGAGGGCCACTCGACCCGCCCGCCGGCCCGCTACACCGAGGCCAGCCTGGTCAAGGAGCTGGAGGAGCGGGAGATCGGGCGGCCGTCGACGTACGCCTCGATCCTCGGCACGATCATCGATCGCGGCTACGTGTTCAAGAAGGGCACGGCGCTGGTGCCGTCCTTCCTGGCGTTCGCCGTGATCAACCTGCTGGAGCAGCACTTCGGCAACCTGGTCGACTACGACTTCACCGCGCACATGGAGGACGGTCTCGACGAGATCGCCCGCGGTGAGGCCGAGCGGGTGCGCTGGCTGGACCGGTTCTACTTCGGTGCCAACGGCAACGGGGGCGGGCTCAAGGAACTGGTCAGCGACATCGGCGACATCGACGCCAAGGGGATCAGCTCGTTCCCGATCGCGGGCACCGACATCATGGTGCGCGTCGGACGGTACGGGCCGTACCTCGACCGCGACGGCGACCGGGTCAACATCCCCGAGGACATGGCGCCCGACGAGCTGGACGCCGAAAAGGCCGAGGAGCTGTTCGCGCAGCCGAGCGGCGACCGCGAGCTGGGCATCGACCCCGGTACCGGGCACGCGATCGTGGCCAAGTCCGGGCGGTTCGGCCCGTACGTGACCGAGGTCCTGCCCGAGCCCGAGCCGCCCGCGGAGGGCAAGGACGGCAAGCCGGCGCCCAAGCGGCGTACCAAGAAGGACACCGCCAAGCCGCGCACGAGCTCGCTGTTCAAGTCGATGTCGCTCGACACGATCACGCTCGAGGACGCGCTGAAGCTGCTGTCGCTGCCGCGCCCGGTGGGCGAGCTGGACGGCGAGCCGGTGACCGCGCAGAACGGCCGGTTCGGGCCGTACCTGAAGAAGGGCACCGACAGCCGCTCGCTCGGTTCCGAGGACGAGCTGTTCACGGTCACGCTGGAGCAGGCCAAGGAGCTGTTCGCGCAGCCCAAGCAGCGGGGACGGGGCCGTGCCGCGGCCGCGCCGCCGCTGCGCGAGCTGGGCGACGATCCGGCCAGCGGCAAGCCGGTGGTGGTGAAGGAGGGCCGGTTCGGCCCGTACGTCACCGACGGTGAGACCAATGCCAGCCTGCGCAAGGGTGACGAGGTCGAGTCGGTGACGATCCAGCGTGCCGCCGAACTGCTGGCCGAACGCCGTGAGAAGGTGGCCGCGGGCGGTGGCGCGCGCAAGAAGCCAGCGGCCAAGCCCAAGACGGCGGCGAAGCCGGCCCCGAAGCGTCGATCCTCCGCAAAGTCCGGCTCCTAAGGACAACGGCGCCGATACCCTGACCGACATGAACAGAACGGGCGCCACCCGGTCACCGCACGTGGTCGATCCACAGCCGAGCGTCTCGGCGATCAAGCCGTTCCGCCGGCTGTGGATCGCGCTCTGGCTGTCCAGCCTGGGCCACTGGCTGAGTGTCCCGGCGCTGGCCGCGCTGGCCGGTACGGTCACGCGCGATCAGGCGCTGCCGGCCCGGGCGCAGGCGATCGCCGGCGTGCTGGCGTTGATGGCGTTGCCCGCCGTACTGCTGGGCCCGGCGGCCGGGGCGCTGGCCGCCCGGCTCGACCGGCGGCTGGTGATGATCGCGGCCGATGTGCTGCGGTTCGCGCTGATCTTGTCGGTCCCGCTGGTGGGCGCGCTGCCGTGGACGCTCGCCGCCGCGTTCCTGGTGGGTTGCGCGACCGCGCTCTGGATCCCGGCGATGGGCGCGGCGCTGCCCGCGCTGGTCCCCGAGGAGTACGGCGAGGACGCCCGCCGTTCCGCCCTGCGCGGCGCGTACGGCTCGGCCCCGGTCGCGGCGGTGCTGTTCGCCGTTCTGGCACTGATCGCGGGCGCCGCGTTCGGAGTGGCCGAGCGGGCCGACCTGCCGCTGTACGTGACGGCGGTCGTCTTCCTGGCCGCGGCCGGCGCGACGTTCGCCGTGGGCGAGGTACCCGCCACCCCGGCCGGACCATCGCCGCTGCAACTCGTCTTCCGCGGGCAACGCCGTACCGGCGACCGCCCCGTCGCGGGCGCGCACGCGGCCGGTCCCGTACGGGGTCTCGGTCTCGCCGGCGTCATCATCGCGCTGACCGCCGCCGCCGTGTTCGCGGTGGCCCGCCTGTACGCGCGCGACCTGGGCGGCGGGGACGCTGGCTACGGATCGGTGCTGGCCGGGCTGGCGACCGGAACGGCCCTCGGGCTCTTCCTCGGCCCCCGCCTCCTGACACCCCTCAGCCGCCGCCGCGTGACGGGCCTGGCGACGATCACCACCGCGCTGGCGCTCGTACTGGTGGCCCTCGTCCAGAACCTCGTCGTCGTGGTCTTCCTCACGGCGTTCCTCGGCCTGGCCGCCGGTGTCGCCTGGTCGGTCGGCGTACGGCTGGCCGGCGACCAGCCGGACGACCGCGCCCGCACGTTCGCGGTCCTGCGCTCGCTGGCCCTGGTCACCGGGCTGATCGCGGTCGCCGCCGTACCGCTGCTGGCCGGCCTGATCGGCGACCACCGGCTATCGCTCGGCGACGCCGCGTACACGATCGGCGGCCCGGGCGTGGCACTGCTGATCATCGCGGTGCTGTCGCTGCCCGCCGCGCTGGTCGCGTACCGGAAGCTGGACGACCGGCGCGGGATCCCGCTGGCGGCCGACCTATCCGCCGCGCTGGCCGGGCACACCTACGTACCGCCGGAGCAGGCCAAGGCAGGCCCGGCGGTGATCCGCAACCGCGGCGTGTTCATCGCGTTCGAGGGCGGCGAGGGCGCCGGCAAGACCACCCAGGCCCGGCTGGCCGCGATCTGGCTGCGCGACCACGGCTACGACGTGATCGCCACCCACGAGCCCGGCGCCACCAAGATCGGGATGCGGCTCCGCGCGATGCTGCTGGACCGCGAGACCACCGGCCTGTCACCCCGCGCCGAGACGCTGCTGTACGCCGCCGACCGCGCCGACCACGTCGCCAACGTCATCCGCCCCGCACTGGACCGCGGCTCGATCGTCGTCAGCGACCGGTACGTCGACTCCTCGCTGGCCTACCAGGGCTTCGGCCGCGAGCAGGACGTCTCGGAGATCGCCCGGGTCAACGGCTGGGCCATCGGCGGGCTGCTCCCCGACCTGACCGTCCTGCTGGAGGTCCCCCCGGACACCGGCCTCGGCCGCCTGGTGTCCCCGGCCGACCGGATCGAGTCCGAGCCGCACGAGTTCCACGAGCGTGTCCGGCAGGGCTTCCGCGCCCTCGCCGACGCCGACCCCGACCGCTACCTGGTCCTGGACGCGAGCCGCCCGCACGCCGAGATCACCCGCGAGATCCAGTACCGCATCCGCGAGATCCTCCCCGACCCCATCCCCGCCGGCACCGAAGACGTCACCAGCACCTTCCCCGCCATTCGAGACTGAGTCCGTGCTCATGGCCTTCGCCTCCGCTCGGCGGCGAGCGGGCGCTGAGGCCCGATCCTTCGGTTGACTCGTGGCGTGTTCGCCTGTTCGTGGGCCTTCCTGGGGCGAACACGCCACGAGTCAACGGGGGTGGGTGGGACGGCGTAGCCTTTGGCCCATGAGTGTGTGGGATGACCTGGTGGGGCAGGGGCCTGTGACCGGGCAGTTGCGTTCTGCTGTCGATACCGACGGCAAGATGGCGCATGCCTGGTTGTTCACCGGGCCGCCCGGGGCGGGGCGTTCGGCGGCGGCGCGGGCTTTCGCCGCGGCGCTGCAGTGCCAGGAGAGTCCGCGTGGGTGCGGGCACTGCCCGTCCTGCCATCAGGTGCTCCAGGGCACGCATGCCGATCTTGAGATCGTCCGGCCGGCGGGGCTGTCGTACGGGGTGAAGGAGACGCGGGCGCTGGTGCTGCGCGCGTCGTCGGCGCCGAGTGGCGGGCGCTGGCAGATCGTGCTGTTCGAGGACGCGGACCGTGCGACCGAGGGGGCCGCGAACGCGTTGCTGAAGGCGATCGAGGAGCCGCCGCCGCGGACGGTGTGGTTGCTCTGTACGCCGTCGCCGGAGGATCTGCTGGTGACCATCCGGTCGCGGTGCCGGCTGGTCACGTTGCGGACGCCGCCGGTGGCGGCCGTGGCCGAGGCGCTGGTGCTGCGGGACGGGGTGGACGCGGAGACGGCGGAGACCGTGGCGCGGGCCGCGCAGGGGCACATCAGCCGGGCGCGGCGGCTGGCCTCGGATCCGGATGCGCGGCGTCGGCGGGCCGAGGTGATGGCGATTCCGCGCCGGCTGACCGGGGTGGGGCCCGCGGTGATGGCCGCGGACGCTCTGGTGGAGGCGGCCAAGGCGGAGGCCAAGGCGATGGCCGATGAGCTGAACGAGTCGGAGACCGGCGCGATGCGGCAGGCGCTCGGGGAGAGCGCCAAGGGACGGATGCCGCGCGGTACGGCCGGGGTGCTGAAGGATCTGGAGGCGCGGCAGAAGTCGCGGGCGACCCGGGTGACGCGGGACTCGCTCGATCGGGCGCTGCTCGACCTCGCCTCGTACTACCGGGACGTGCTGACGCTGCAACTGGGTGCGGGGTCGGAACTGGTCAACACGGAGCTGGGGGCCGAGCTGCGGACGGCGGCGGCCCAGGGGTCGGCGGAGGCCACCCTGCTCCGGCTGGACGCGATCATGGACTGCCGGGAACGGCTCGGGGCGAACGTGAATCCGCTGCTGGCCGTGGAGGCCCTGACGCTGGCACTGCGCACCTCATGAGGCAAGGAAGGTGATCTTGCCAACAGTGGGTCTTTCTTTTTGTTACTTATCCGTACACATCTCTCAACATCAACACGCGTAGCGTCTCCTGGCTGGGTCCATAAAACGGGCCCATCCCCCCAAACCAGGAGGTGTGCATTGCGGCGCGCCATCATCACAGCCGCGGCCGCTTGTGCCGTCGTCACCACGACGGCACTCGCGCTCCCCGCTGCGGCAGCACCGAGCCAGGCCCGTGAACCGGGCAAGGCCTCGGAGTACGTCGTCCTCTACAAGGACGGCGCTTCCCTCGACCAGGCCCGGGCCGCCGTGAAGGCGGCCGGAGGCACGATCGTTCGCGAGAACACCGATGTGGGCGTGGCCACGGTCACATCGTCGAACGCGCGGTTCGCGGCGCTCGCCGGACGGCAGGGCGCGCTCGACGGCGCCGCGTCCAACCGCGTGATCGGCAAGGCTCCCAAGACCCCCGGCGCTCCCGCCGGCAAGGGCGTCGAGGCCGAGGCCGGTACGCAGGGTCCCGTCCAGGTGAAGAAGCCGGGCCGGGGCGAGGAGCCGCTGGCCGGCGTCCAGTGGGACATGAAGCAGATCAACGCGACCGCCAGGGGCTCGTACCGGGTGGAGCCGGGCGACCGCCGCGTGCTGGTCGGCGTCATGGACACCGGTGTGGACGGTGATCACCCCGACATCAAGCCCAACTTCAACCAGAAGCTGAGCCGCAACTTCACCGTCGACATCCCCGCCGACGCCAACGGCGAGCCGGTGGACGGGCCGTGCGAGGACGAGCCGGACAAGTCCTGTAACGACCCCAACAACGTGGACGAGAACGAGCACGGGACGCATGTGGCCTCCACCATCGCCTCGCCCCGCAACGGGCTGGGCATGGCCGGTGTCGCGCCGAACGTGTCGCTCGTCAACCTGCGGGTCGGCCAGGACTCGGGCTACTTCTTCCTGCAGCCGACCGTGGACGGGCTGACGTACGCCGCCAAGAACGGCGTCGATGTGGTCAACATGAGCTACTACATCGACCCGTGGCTGTTCAACTGCGCGACGAACCCGGCTGACTCGCCCGCCGACCAGGCGGAACAGCGGGTCATCATCGAGGCCACGCAGCGCGCGCTCGACTTCGCGCACAAGCGCGGCGTCGCGCTGGTCGCGGCGGCGGGCAACGAGCAGATCGACTACACCAAGACCAACCAGGACTCCTCCAGCCCCGACTTCGCGTCGGAGCCGGGCGAGGCACCGTACGAGCGGACCGTCCCGGCGAGCTGCATCTCGATGCCGTCCGAGGGTGAGAACGTGATTCCGGTCTCCTCGACCGGCATCAGCACCCGCAAGGCGTTCTACTCCAGCCACGGCAACGGGTACGTCGCGGTGGCGGCCCCCGGCGGCGACAAGGTCGACACGCCCGACGGCAAGCCGGACGACCGGCGCGGCATCTGGGCCGCCTACCCCGAGTCGATCGCCCGCGAGCGCGGCGAGCTCAACCCGGACGGCACGCCCAACACCGCCCGCGTGCTGCGCGACTGCAAGGGCGGGACCTGCGCGTACTACCAGTCGATCCAGGGCACCTCGATGGCCTCGCCGCACGCGGCCGGTGTCGTCGCCCTGATCGTCAGCAAGTACGGCAAGAAGGACCGCGCGACCGGCGGCCTGACGCTGGACGCGCGGGTCTCGGAGCAGATCCTGCGCCGCACGGCCAACGCCAAGGCGTGCCCGAGCCCGAACACGGTCGAGTACGTCTGGTACCGGCTGGAGGACGGCAAGTGGGTCAAGTACACCTCCACGCAGACGTGCGAGGGGTCCAAGTCCCGCAACGGGTTCTTCGGTGACGGCATCATCGACGCGCTGAGCGCCGTACGGCGTTGAGCACGGTCACGCTGGTACACGTTCGCTAGCAGTGGTGTGGCTCCCGGTCCGGATCTCCGGCCGGGGGCCACAGCGCTTTTGATGAGTCGGGCAGGATGGAGTCATGTCGTACCGCGTCACGTTCGTCTGCACGGGCAACATCTGCCGCTCTCCGATGGCCGAGTGGGTCCTTCGCCACCATGTGGACGAGGAGGGGCTGGACGTCGAGGTGGACAGCTCCGGTACGGGCAACTGGCATGTGGGGGACGACGCCGACTCCCGTACGGTGCAGGCCCTCATGCGCGCCGGATACCGGTCGGCGCACATCGCGCGGCAGTTCGAGGCCGCCAGGTTCGGCGCGTACGACCTGGTCATCGCGCTGGACAAGGGACACGCCCGGGCGCTGCGCGCGATGGCACCGGACGAGGGGGCGCGGCGGAAGATCCGGCTGCTGCGCGAGTTCGATCCTGCGGCCGACCCGGGTGACCTGGACGTTCCCGACCCGTACTACGGCGACCGCGCCGACTTCGATCATGTGCTGGAGCTGGTCGAGGCGGCCATGCCGGGCCTGCTCGACGAGATCCGCGCGGCGCTCAAGGCGGGCTGAGCCGTGCCGCGCCCGGCTCCGGAACGGATCGCGCGGCTGGTCGGCGGCGGCGCGGAGGTCGAGTCGATCTCCGACCTCGGTTCCAGCCACTCCTGGACGCTGCACCGCGCGGCCCTCGCCGGCGGCCGCGAGATCTTCGTGAAGGCCGCGTCCGGCGCGGACGGCGGCAGTGGCGGCGGTGGCGTGTTCGCGGCGGAGGCGGCCGGGCTGCGCTGGCTGGCCGAGGGAGGCGGGCCGGAACCGCCCGTACCGGAGGTCCTAGCGGCCGACGACCAGCTGCTGATCCTGCCGTGGCTGCCGCCCGGCGCGCCCACCCCGGAGGCGGCCGAACGGCTCGGGCGCGAGCTCGCGGTGCTGCACTCGTCCTCGCCGCCCGCCGCGTACGGAGCGCCCTGGGACGGCTTCATCGCCGATCTGCCGCTCGACAACACGCAGGTGGAGGGCGAGTGGGCGGGCTGGTACGCGGAGCGGCGCCTGGTGCCGTTCCTGCGGCGCGGTTCACGTACCCTCGGCCGGGACGGGGTACGGCTGGTCGAGCGGGTCATCGAGGAGATCGATGCCCTGGCGGGACCGCCGGAGCCGCCGAGCCGCATCCATGGCGATCTGTGGTCCGGGAACGTCCTGTGGACGGGCGGGAGGGGCGTTCTCATCGACCCGGCGGCGCACGGCGGGCACCGGGAGACCGACCTGGCCATGCTGGCGCTTTTCGGCGCTCCGTCACTGGATCGGATCGTCGCCGCCTACGATGAAGCCCTGGCCCTCGCGGACGGCTGGCGGGAACGCGTACCGCTGCACCAGCTGCACCCGTTACTGGTGCATGTGGCACTGTTCGGCGGGGGTTACCGGGCACGGACGGTCGAGGCCGCCCGGGCGGCGCTCGCGGTGGCCCGCTGATCCGGGTACCGGCTCGGGACCGGTTCGGGGATCTGGTTCACTTCGACTTGGTAACTCCGCAATCATGGCTGTTTGTCGCAGGGAAGATGAGATAGAAACGACGAGTCACTGAGCCAGCACGGGCACTGAGCCAGCACGGGGCATTGAACGGGGCCGGACGAGAAAGGGCGGGTGCGGCGTAACCCCTATGGACGGCAAGCACAAGGAACCGGGTCCTGCCTCGGAAAAGAAGGTCGGCAAGGCCGTACGAGGCCTCGTCCCCATCGCCATCGCCTCATGCGCGGCGCTGGCGATCGGTGGCGCCGTGGACGTCGTCCACCAGCACCAGAAGTCCGGCAAAAAGGAACGGTCCGCTACGGCGGCCGCCAAGAACGATGAGACCGGCCCGCGCTTCGTGGTCGGCGTCCGCACGAAGGGCACCGCCCTGGTCGTCCGGGACGTCCGTACGGGACACGATGTCGGCCTCCCCGTGGCGGCTCCTCAGGGCCAGCGCTTCCAGCGCGTGGCGGCGGCGGGCGAACGCTCGTACATCGTGGCCACCGGCGCGGGCAAGCAGGTCACCTTCCAGCGGCTCGAGTTGAAGAAGGACGGCAGTCCCGAAGCACTTGAGGCGCTGCCGGAGGCCACCGTCACCGGTGTCTCGACCGCATGGTCGGACCTGGCCGTCGGCCCGAAGGGCGAGCAGATCGCGTACGTGACGTACCAGCGCGGTGGCGGCAGCAAGGTGGACGTCGTGTCCGCCAAGGGCGGCGGCCACAAGGCCTGGACGTCCGCGATCCCGGCCCGTGTCGGCAACCTGTCCTGGGCCGGTACGACGCTGTCGTTCGTCTACACGCCGGTGAAGAAGGCCGCGGGGAAGACCGTTCACCAGGTCCGGACCCTCGACACCAACGCCGCCGCCGGTGATCTGAAGGTCAGCGAGCCGGTGCTGAAACTGCCGGCGGGCTCCACGACCGCGGTGCTGAGCCGCGACGGCGCCAGCGTGCTGTCGGCCGTCTTCCAGAACGGCCAGGTCACGATGCAGGCGTACGCGGCGGCCACCGGCCGTCCCGCCAAGGTGCTGTGGACGCGCAAGGCGCCGGGCACGCCGTCGCGGCTGGATCTCGACCACTCCGGCGAGCATCTGCTGGCCGCCGGGAGCGACGGGCCGCTGTTCGGCTCGGGTCCCCAGTCCGTACCGGGAGAGGATCTTCTCGACGCCGCCTGGTGACGATCGTCCGGGGGAACGACGTAGGGTGGCCCCACGAACCGGGCGAACGGAGCGAAACCGTGGGCATGGTGATGGCCGTCAGCTTCACCCGCTACGGACGCCTGTACTACCTGGACCCCGGCTCGCACTCCCCTCGCGTCGGCGACCGCGTGCTCGTCCCGACCGACTCCGGGCCCGAGGTCGCCGAATGCGTCTGGGCACCGCAGTGGGTCTCCGAGGACATCGACGGCCTGCCGGTGTGCGAGGGCCCCGCGACCGACGAGTTCCTGGAACGGGACGAGCAGAACCGGCGGCGCCGGGCCGAGGGCCGCTCCATCGCCAAGCGGCTGATCCGCAAGCACGAGCTGCCGATGAAGGTGATCGGGGTCGACTACCTCGACACCGACGGCGTCTTCAAGATCTACTTTTCGGCACCGCACCGGGTCGACTTCCGCGCGCTCGTCCGCGACCTCGCCCGCAACATCAAGGCCCGCGTCGAGCTGCGCCAGGTGGGCCCGCGCGACGAGGCGCGCCTGCAAGGGGGCATCGGCCCCTGCGGGCGGGACCTGTGCTGCGCGACGTTTCTCAAGGACTTCGAGCCGGTCTCGGTACGGATGGCCAAGGAGCAGGACCTGCCCGTCAACCCGCTGCGCATCGCCGGTGCCTGCGGCCGCCTGATGTGCTGCCTCAAGTACGAGCATCCGCTGTACGTCAAGGCGCACGAGCGGATGCCCGCACTGGGCGCGCGCGTGGACACTCCCAGTGGCCCGGGCCAGGTCGTCGGACGCAACGTCCCATCGGATAGCGTCAGCGTCCGCCTCAACAGCGGGGGCCGTTGCTCGTGCCCGTCCGCGTCCGTCTGCTCTCCACGGCAGCAGCACGAGACGATGTACGGGAACGGCTCGGACGGTGCTGAGGGCACAGACGGCTCGGCTGGCACGGATGGCTCGGATCGCGCGGATGAACAGGGATAGATGCGGATGCTCGACGTACCGGTCAGGCGCCTCAAAGTCGAGGACGACCTGACGGACTGCTTGAACCTTGCCCAGGACAGGTCCTGGGCACGCGAAGAGAACAAGTGGCGGCTGCTCTTCGCCATCGGCGACGTGTACGGGATCGACGACCCCGAGCATGGTGGCCTCGCCGGAACGGTCGTGTCCACGCCGTACGGCCGGGACGTCTCCGCCATCAGCATGGTCCTCGTCGCCAAGCGCCACGAGCGGCGCGGGATGGGCGGCCGGTTGATGCGCCACGTGATGGAGAACAGCGGCACCGCGAGCGCCTGCCTGACGGCCACCGACTACGGGCGCGTCCTGTACGAGCGGCTCGGCTTCCGTACGGTCGGCCAGTGCACCGCCTACACGGGCGAGTTGTCCGAACTACCCGAGCCCCGCGTCGAGTCGCCCCGCGTGGAGCCCGTCGACATGCCCGCGATCCTCGCCCTCGACACCGAGGTCTTCGGCGCGCCCCGTACCGAGCTCTACCAGCACTTCCCGGACTTCGCGGAGGTCTTCCGCGCCGTCCGCGACTCGGGCCCGGGTGGCCTCGCGGGCTTCGGCGGCGCGTGGCACAACGGCGACCAGCTCATCATCGGCCCGGTCATCGCGCGGGACGCCACGACGGCATTGGGCCTCGTCGAATCCCTGGCCCGGACGACCGGGCAGGTGCGGCTGGACGTCGACCACCGGCATCCCGAGCTGCGGGAGTGGGCCGTGGAACGCGGACTCGAACCCCTCTTCAGTACGGCGGTCATGGAGTACGGGGAGCCGATCAGCGGCGACCCGTCCCGCATGTTCGTCCCGGTGATGCAAGCCCTCGGATAGCGCGTCAGCAGCCGGGACAGCCGGGGCGCCGGGGCCCGCCCGACCCTCGCCGCCTGTACGGGCGGCGGGAGCCCGGTACGGCACCGGTACACGTTCGGCTGCGCAGGCTTCCAGGCGACGAGCGCTGCGTTGACGTGGCCGGCTTCGGCGGGGTCGGGGACACCGCCCGTACGTACATCGCGGGATCGTCGCGCAGGATGGCCTCGTACAGCTCCCGCAGCTCGTGTCCCGGTTCCACGCCGAGTTCCTCCGCGAGGATGCGGCGGCCGTCGCGGTAGGCGCCGATCGCCTCGCCCTGCCGGCCGGCCCGTACCAGGGCCGTCATCAACAGGGCACGCATCCGTTCCCGGAACGGATGCGCGGCGACCGGCTCGATGAGCGCGCCGATGAGCTCGTGATGGCGGCCGAGAGCCAGGTCCACCTCCGCTGCCTCCTCGGTGACGGTCAGCCACAGCTCCTCCCAGCGCAGCGCGCCCGCCGCGATGAGCGTCCGGTCCAGGCCCGCGAGAACGGGCCCGTGCCAGAGCGCCAGCACGCCGTGGAAGAGCTCGGCGGCCTCCCTCATGTGCCCGACTTTCGCGGCGCGGCGGGCCCGTACGACCTGCTCTTCGGCCGTACGGGCGTCCAGGGACCCGGCGTGGGAGGGGATCCGGTAACCCGGCCGTACGGTCTCGATCACCTGATGCGCGCAGCCCGCGTCCCGGAACGCCCGCCGCAGGCCGGACACGGCGATGGCGATCTGCGTACGGGCCGACGCGGGCGGGCGCTCGTCCCAGACGGCCTCCACCAGGCGGTCGACCGACACGACACGGTCCGGCTCCAGCAGCAGCGCGGCCAGGACGAGCCGTGCCCTGGTGCCGCCGAGGTCGACCTGCCCGCCGTGCCGTCCCTCCGCCCGCAGCGGTCCCAAGATCTGAAACATCACGCGGTCCGTCACCCTCTCCGTCGCGGTGGCTGCGCTGACGATCTCGCGGGGTGTGCTGCGCCGGGCACCAGAGTGGCCTCGGTGCCCGCAGAAGGTTAGACACCGATTCGCGCCGGAGGTTCGCGCTTTTGTCGGCTGAACCGTTTCCGCTCTGTTCAGAACAGGGAAAGTCCAGGTCAGAGGCCTAGGTCGGGCACTGCTTGGTGACCGCCGGGTCCGGGTGACGGGCGACATGAAGCGCCGACGCGGGCACGTACCCCCACCCGTTCAGCTCGGGCCGCCCGGTGGCCCGGTCACCCTGCGTGTAGTACCAGACGTCGTTCCCGCCCTGGTGCCGCTCGCCGCGTACCCAGCAGATGAACCAGCTGGGGTCGGTGTCCAGCACGGCGACCTTGGTGCCCGATGCGGCCTCCAGGTAGACGTCCGTACCGGGCTGGTTAGGGCACTGGTACAGATGCGCCCAGGTGCGCTTGGTCCGGGTGTCGTCGATGGTGCCCCGAAGGTACTGGCAGCTCGTCGCCGGATTCGAGCGGGTCTTCGGCGGTGCGGCCACGAACGCGACGATCCCCGCCGACAGCGCCGCCGCGACGACCACGACCCCGATGACCGCGTACCTGCGGCCGTGCACCGCCCGCCTCCCAGCAGTGTCCCGTTCCGCCCCGTCCTTTTCCCCGTCACACAAGCCGGAGCCCACCGGCGCCGCGATCACGTCTCGCGCTGTCCCGCTCGCAGCCCCGCGCCTAGCGGGTCCTTCTTCAGGAGCGGTATCCCCTTCGGGGGCGCTCGCCGCCCCAGAGCCGGACTCGCGCACGGCGGCGTCCGCCACATCGTCAGGGGCCGTTGCTTCAGCGCCTGTTGCCGGCTCGGCCGCGGGGACCGGCGCGGTCTCGGGGGACTGGTCCAGGCGCTTCCACTGCTCTGTCCAGCGGACGAGTTCGCCTTCGGTGTCCGGCCAGTCGCGGTAGCGCAGGCAGGCCTCGGCGAACCGGGCCGTGGCCGTTTCCGGTGGTCTGGTCAGCGGGTTGCGGCCGATGAGATTGGACACGGCGGCGGGAGACAGGCCAGGGGTGCGTCCGCACAGGGCCCGGTACTTCGGCGTCCCGCACCATTCGTACAGCGCGCGGAGTGCGCCGGTGAACTCGGACCAGGAGGCCGCGTTCTCGGGAGCCGGAGGCGCGGGACGTGCGGGAGGCATGGGAGCGGTGTCGGGCAATGCACTCTCCTGAGGACAGGCGGGTGATGCCCATTGTGACCAAAGGAAGGGTGCGGCGCTGCTGTACGTGACGTGCCGCCGTCCCGTGAGCTGGGACGACGGCACGCAATCCCCCCGAAACCGCGCGCCCCCGAAACCGCGCGGCCCCTGAAAACACGCAGTCCGTGAAACCGCCCGGCCTCCGGAAACCGCCCGGGTTCCGGCGCGGCGGACCCGGGCGGTCGTTCAGGCGGTCGTTCCGGCGGGCACGGGCTGGTCGGGCACGGGCCGGTCGGCGCGAGGCCGGGGCTTGGCCACGATGCCGCGGGGGCCGGGGAACGCGTAGCGGACGATCTTCTTCCAGGTGCTGCCGACCTGCTTGGCCAGGGGGCCGGTGTGGTACGGCAGGTCGTACTTCTCGCACAGCTCGCGGATCCGGGGCGCGATCTCGGCGTAGCGGTTGCTGGGCAGGTCGGGGAAGAGGTGGTGCTCGATCTGGTGGCTGAGGTTGCCGCTCATCAGGTGCAGCAGCCGGCCGCCGCTGATGTTGACCGAGCCCAGCAGCTGCCGGACGTACCATTCGCCCTTGGTCTCGCCGTCGAGCCGTTCCTCCTCGAACACCTCGACGTCGCCGGGGAAGTGCCCGCAGAAGATGATCATGTGGGCCCAGACGTTGCGGGCCACGTTGGCGGTGAAGTTGGCGGCCAGCGTGCTGGCGAACTGGGGACCGCTCAGCAGCGGGAACGCCAGATAGTCCTTGCCCCACTGCCGGCGGATCTTGCGTCCGATCGCGCGCAGCTTGGCCTTGGTCTCCTCCGGGTCGTTCGTGCCCTCCCGGATCTTGTCCAGCTCCAGGTCGTGCACCGCGACGCCGTACTCGAAGAACATCGCCAGCAGCAGGTTGTAGACCGGCTGCGGCAGGTTGGCCGGATGCCACTCCTGTTCGGGGGCGACCCGCAGGACGCCGTAGCCGACGTCGTTGTCCATGCCGAGGATGTTGGTGAACGTGTGGTGCACGAAGTTGTGCGAGTGCTTCCACTGCTCGGCGGGCGAGACGTTGTCCCATTCCCAGCTGGTGGAGTGGATCTTGGGATCGCGCATCCAGTCCCACTGGCCGTGCATGACGTTGTGCCCGATCTCCATGTTCTCCAGGATCTTGGCCACGGCCAGCGTGGTCGTCCCGGCGATCCAGGCGGGCGGCAGCGAGGACGCCATCAGCAGGGCGCGGCCGCCGATCTCCAGCCCGCGCTGCCAGCGGATGACCCGGTGGATGTACGCGGCGTCGGTCTCGCCCCGGTCGGCGACGATCTCCTCGCGGAGGGCGTCCAGTTCGCGGGCGATCGATTCGTAGTCGGCCCGGGTGAGATGCGAGATGTCGGTCATGTCGTGCTCCCCTCCTTCACAGCTCGATCCGTACGGGTCCGGCGGCGGCCGAGACGCAGGTCTGGATCAGGTGGCCCTCCTCGCCGTGCACCTCGCCGGTGCGCAGGTCACGGACCTGGCCCGCGTGCAACCGGCCGACGCAGCTGTAGCAGATGCCCATCCGGCAGCCGCTGGGCAGCAGCGCGCCGGCGCTCTCGCCGGCTTCCAGCAGCGGCGTCCCTCCGGCGGCGTCGGTCTCGACACCGCTGACGGTGAACGTGACGCGCCCGCCCTCCGCGTCGCCGGTGCCCTTCAGATCGGGCTGGAAACGTTCGATGTGCAGTGGACGCGCGGCCTCGGCCCAGTGCGCGGAGATCTCCTCCAGCATCCCCGCCGGCCCGCAGGCCCAGGTCTCGCGTTCGGCCCAGTCGGGGCAGAGGTCGTCCAGCTCGGCGGGCTTGAGCCGCCCCTCGTCGGCAGTGTGCCGCTCGTACAGCCGCAGGCCGGAAACCCGCGCCAGTTCGCGCAGCTCGGCCCCGAAGATCACCTCGTCGGGTGTACGGGCCGAATGGATCAGCATCACGCCGGGCAGCGCACCGGGCATCGTGCCGTCCAGATGGCGCAGCATCGCCATCACGGGCGTGATCCCGCTGCCCGCCGTCAGGAACAGGATCCGGTCCGGAACGCGGTCGGGCAGGACGAAATCCCCGTCCGCGGGCGCGATCCGGATGATCGTTCCGGGCGTGATCGCGTGCACCAGATGCCGGGACACCCGGCCGCCGGCCTTGACCGTGATCGTCAGCCGGCCGTCGGAACGGGGCGGCGAGGACAGCGAGAACGTCCGCCAGTGCCGGACGCCGTCCAGGTCCACGCCGATCTTGAGCCACTGCCCGGGACGGTGCCCGGTCCAGGCCGTTCCGGGCCTGATCAGCAGGGACGCCACGCCGGGCGCCTCGTGCCGTACGGCCTCGATCCGGCCGCGCGGATCGGCACCGGACCAGAGCGGGTTGATCAGTGCGAGGTAGTCCTCGGGCAGCAGCGGTGTGGTCAGCCGGCGCACGGCGCCGGACAGCCGCTGTCGCATCGGAGTGCTCAAAACGGGCCTCCCCCGGGGCGCGGTAACTTACTCTTCCGTAACCTACGGTTGCGTAGGTCCAGAGGGAAGGGCTCCCGGGCGAAAGCGACGGGCATCACACCATCGCACGATGTAACATCGCGCGGTGTAATGCCCGTTGATAAAGCGTGTGCCGCCGTTTGTCAGGTCTCGCGACCCGTCAGGTCTCGCGGCGGACGCCGTCGACGAACACCTCGACCTTCTCGTCGTAGAAGCACACCAGCCCCGCCACGTTCCGGCTCTCCGGGAGCGGCGTCGCGTACGACCAGGCCAGGTCCTCGTGGCCCAGCACCGACCAGTACTGCGCGTCCCCCTTGTACGGGCAGCGCGTGACCGTGTCCGTCGGCTCCAGCAGGTCCATCCGCACGTGCGTCTTCGGCAGGTAGTAACGCACGGGCAGCCCCGTCTCGAACAGCATCCGGGGACTGCTCGACTCCGCCACCGTCACCCCGTCCACCTCGACCCGTACATGCCGGGACGAGGCGAGCACATCGACCCGGGTGTGCGGATCGCGCGGATGGACGAACACCTCCTCGTCCTCCTCGAACCAGGCGTCCATCGCGTCCCAGTCGATCCGTACCAGCTCGGGCAGGTCGGCGCGGCGCCGCGCGGCACCCTCCGCCCGTGCCCCGTCGACCGTGACCGTGTACGTGGTGGCGTCCCCGTCGGAACGCTCGTCGGTCAGCTCCGCTCGTACGTCGGAGACCGGAATGTAGTACGTCGGGTAGTACGGGATCTCCCAGACGAGCGACGGCCGCGTGGTGTCGGCGACCAGCCGCCCGCCCAGGTATGCCCGAACCCTCTTGGCGCCCTGCTCGACGCGCGGTTGTGTAGAGCCCATGTCCGGGCAACAACGCCGGCCCGTTCCCTCATCCGGATTCGCGGACCGATCAGGCCGCGATGAGGTCGGCGACCCGGCCGTCCCGCAACTCCAGGCGCGAGCCGGTGAAACGGGACCGCAACCGGCGATCATGGGTGACCACCACCACCGCGCCTCCGTACCCGGCCAGTGCCTCCTCCAGTTCCTCCACGAGCGCCGGGGACAGGTGGTTGGTCGGCTCGTCCAGTAGCAGCAGGTCCACGGGATCGCTGACCAGCCGCGCCAGCTCGATCCTGCGCCGCTGGCCGTACGACAGCTCACCGATGCGCAACCGCAGGTCTGCCGGACGGAACAGGCCGAGCGAGAGCAACTCGTCGGCATACGCCTCCGCCGCACCCGGACGTCCCTCCGCGAACGCCTGGAGCACCGTTAGCCCTGGCCCCCAGGCCGTCTCCTCTTGGCGCAGGTATCCGACCCGGCCGGACACGCGTACGGTCCCGGCGTCCGGCTGTAGTTCACCGGCGAGGACGCGCATGAGTGTGGTCTTGCCGGCGCCGTTCGGGCCGGTGACCAGCAACCGTTCCCCGGCCTGGACGCGCAGTTCCGGCAGGTGGAGCCGCTCGTCCACCCGTACGCCGTCGAGTTCGGCGGGCAGCCCGGTGGCCTCGCCGGTCTCGGCGGCGATCCGCGCGGTGAAACGCAACGGATCCGGCGGCGGCGCCACAGGGTTGCTCGTCATGCGGTCCACCCGTTCCTTGGCGTTGCGGATCCGGCTCATCGCGCCGTGCCCCCGTCCTCGCGCGCGGAACGGACCGGCCGCGAAGACGGCCAGCGGCAGTTTGCGCGGGATGGCCTCCAGCCGTACGACGTTGGTCTCCACGAGCTTCCGGTTGCGCGCCAGGTCGGCCCGCCAGTCCTCGTACTCGCGCAGCCGCCGGCGGCGGGCCGCGGCCTTGGCGGCCAGGTAGCCGTCATAGCCGTTGCCGTAGCGCTCGACCGTGCCCGCACCGACCGTGCCCGCACCCACATCGAGGATCGTCGAGGTGATCCGTTCGAGGAACACCCGGTCATGGGTGATCGCGACCACGGTGCCGCGGTGGGCGCGCAGGTGCTGTTCCAGCCACGCCACGGCCTGGTCGTCCAGGTCGTTCGTCGGCTCGTCGAGCAGCAGCAACTCCGGCGCGGAGGCCAGCGTCGCCGCCAGTGCCAGCCGCGATCGCTCCCCGCCCGACAGCGTGCCGAGCGTCCGCTCGCGGTCCAGGCCGGGCAGTCCGAGCCCGTGCAGCGCGATGTCCACCCGGGAGTCGGCGCCGTAACCGTCGCGCGCCTCGTACCGTGCGAGCAGGTCGCCGTACGCCTCCAGGGTCTCCTCGGAAAGCTCGGCCTCGGCCTTCCTCAGCCGCGACTCGAGGTCGCGTACCTCGGCCAGCGCGAGATCGATGGCATCGCGAACGGTCGCGGCCGGGGGGAGATCGAGTGTCTGGGCCAGATATCCCACCCCACCGGGCGCCACCACCGTCACCTCCCCGTTGTCCGGCGCGATCCGTCCCGCGATGATCTTCAGGAGCGTGGACTTGCCGGAACCGTTGTCGCCGATGACACCGACCTTCTCTCCCGGCCCCACGGTCAGGGAGACGTGGTCGAGAACGACATGGTCGTCGTAGCGCTTGGTGATGTCGGTAAGGGTCAATTGGGCGGTACGCATAAGAGCGTCCTCCTGTTCCCGGCCCTGTCGAACGTAGATGGGCCGAACGTGAATGGGCCGAACGTGGACGGAACGAACGGAGAGGCCCGCGCACGGCAGACAGGCGGCCGCGGATGGCGGCCATGAGGGTGGGGGTGCGCGGACGGGCACGACGGCGGAGCCAGAGCTCAACGCGGCCGTGTGGCCATCACAGGAAGTAACGCATGTCCCGGAATGTAATGATCGTCCGCCGGCATGTCAAGATCCGATTCGCGGGCCGCCGGGGGCCGGGCCAAGCCGGCTCCCGGACGGCATCGAACGCGAATGCGGGCGGTGGCCGGAGCGCCGCTGGCCCTCGGATCCTCAGGAGACATAGCGTGGACCTTCCTGCCGGGACGACAGACGGGACGACCAGGTGCGCGCAACGAGGCTGATCGGCGTGACCATGGCGCTGACGCTGGCCACGATGGGATGCAGCGAGGCCGCTGAACGCCCCGAAGAGGCCACCAGCACGCCCGGGACGCCCCCGGCCGGAACGCCGGCGGGCCTGGACGTCTTCTACAAGCAGCGCCTGGCCTGGTCCGACTGCGGCGGCGGCTTCCAGTGCGCCAAGGCCGACGTTCCGCTCGACTACGCCAGGCCGGCCGGCGGGAAGGTCAGCCTCTCGCTCATCCGCCGTCCCGCGGAGAACAAGTCCAAGCGCATCGGCTCGCTGTTCACCAACCCCGGCGGCCCCGGCGGCTCCGGCGTCGACTTCCTCCGCCAGGCCGCCACCAGCTTCGGCAAGGACCTGCGCGAACGGTTCGACCTCGTCGGGTTCGATCCCCGCGGCGTGGCCGGCAGCGAACCCGTACAGTGCCTGAACGGTGGCCAGCTCGACACGTACTTCGCCACCGACTCCTCACCCGACGACCGGAAGGAGATCGACGCCCTGGCGGCCCAGAGCGAGAAGTTCGCCAAGGCCTGCCAGACCAAGTCCGCCGCCCTCCTTCCGTACGTCGGCACCCTCAACGCCGCCCGCGACATGGACGTCCTGCGCGCCGCGGTCGGCGACGACAAGATGACCTACTACGGCGCCTCGTACGGCACGTACCTCGGAGCCTTCTACGCGGAGCAGTTCCCCAAGAACGTCCGCGCGCTCGTCCTGGACGGGGCCGTCGACCCCAAGGAATCCTCCACGCAGATCCTCGTCGAACAGGCCAAGGGCTTCGAAACGGCGTTCCGCGCCTTCGCGGCCGACTGCGTCAAGAGCGCCGGCTGCCCCCTGGGCACGTCCGAGAACGCCGCCCTCGACAACATCTCGGCCCTGCTCGCCAAACTCGACAAGACCCCGCTGCCCCAGCGCCTCGACAGCCGCAAACTCACCGAATCCTGGGCCGCCACGGGCATCGCCGCCGCCCTCTACGCCAAGCAGACCTGGCCGGTCCTGCGCCAGGCCATCATCCAGGCCACCCAGCAGAACGACGGCACCCTCCTGATGACGCTCGCCGACCAGATGGTCGACCGCAAGAAGGACGGCACCTACAGCAACCAGGCCGCCGCCAACATGGCCGTCAACTGCGTCGACAAGCCCAACCCGGCCGACCTCGCCGCGTACGAGAAGTACGTGGACCAGAGCAAGAAGACCTCACCCCGCTTCGGCCCGTTCGTCGTCTGGGGCGGCCTCGCCTGCGTCTACTGGCCCGTCCAGACCGAGCAGCAGCCCAAGGCCACCACCGCCAATGGCTCGCCCCCCATCCTCGTCATCGGCACCACCCGCGACCCGGCCACCCCGTACAAGTGGTCCCAGAGCCTGGCCTCCCAGCTGCAGGCGGGCGTCCTGCTCACCCTGGAAGGCGACGGCCACACCGCCTACCTTCAGGCCAACCCCTGCATCAGCAAGGCCACCGACGACTACCTCGTCAACGCCAAGCCCCCCAAGGACGGCACCATCTGCCGCTGATGCACACCCACCCGCGAACACGCGGTAGACTTCTGCCCGCCGTACTCGTACGGCGAGCGCCGCCTTAGCTCAGTCGGTAGAGCGATTCACTCGTAATGAATAGGTCAACGGTTCGATTCCGTTAGGCGGCTCCACATCAAAGGGCCTCTCCCAAACCGGGAGGGGCCCTTTGGCTTACAGGCTTGCTGACAGCGGCGTTCAGGTGACGTCGCCATGACCCGAGCGAACACCTCCCTCCTCGGACCAAGGTCGAGGACGGGTTCTCAGCGGGCGCGGACCGTCTGCAGTTGGCGCGCGGCGCTCCTGGCCGCGTCCCGGGTGGCTTCAGCGATCGCCTTCGCCAGGAAGTGGCCCAGCCAGGTGACCAGGAAGACGGCCACGATCAGGATGGGTGCCCGGCTCCAGGTCAGGTGGACCACGATTCGTTCGAGTGCGCCGTGCGGGTCGACGACCGGTTCCCAGCTGTTGAGCCGAGCCCAGCGTCCCAGGAAGACCCCGAGGGCGCAGAGGGCATGCGCCGCGATCGTGACCCGGCCCTGCCACGCGCCCAGCCCGATCTGGATGAGATGGCGGCGGGCACCCGCCAGCGCGAGGTAATAGGCGAGGAAGCCCGAAGCGATGAAGGCGGCGTAAACAGGCAGGATGGCGGTCATCACGGGACCGCCACGGTCCGACAGGAGCACGTCGTTGCGGATGTGGACGATGTCGGTCACCACGTACGGGGCGTTGGGCAGGAACAGTACGAACAGCACGAGCCCCGCCCACCACAGCGGCGACCGCGACACCCGCCGCTCCGTACCACCGCCCCGGAACAGCCCCCAGGCCAGCGCGACCGGAATCCAGGCCAGCAGGGTGTTCCAGGCCATCCACATGGCATCACGGCGAAGGAGATCAGCAAGATTCGGTGCCACATGCTCCAGCAACCCCATGGCCTCCATCTTGCATCAGCAACGATCCGCCGTGGGCCCCTGAGCGCCAGACGTCGTTGGAGGACGTTCAGCGCGACCGTCTCAGCGGGTCGTCGTTGGTCGAGGTCGTCCTCCCTTGAGGACTCGTCAGGCGAGTTCAGGAGGAGATCTCGGCATGCCGGAGATCGCAGGGTCCCTGTAGCCTGCCGCGGGCGGGCCGGTCGATGGGCCTTGCGGGCGGCCGGGAGGTCTTGTGGACGAGTGGTCGTTCTTGATGGTCTGGGGAGTCGGCCTGATCCTGGCCGGGATCGTCCTGCTGATCAGGGCCAGGCTGTTCCGTGCCCGCGCGGTGCGCGTCTCTGGGCGGATCACCAAGCTCGACGTCTCGGTCGTGGAGAACGGGGCCAACGTCCGGGAGGCGACCGTCGAGTTCGTCACCGAGGACGGGCGCGAGATCACGACCAAGGCCGGCGACATCGGGAGGCAGCGCCTGCGCGAGGGCAGCCAGGTCAAAGTCCTGTACGACCCCAAGAAGCCCACGGTGGCCTATGTCGAAGGCACCTCGATGCGCGGCGGCTGGGTCGGCGGAGTCCTCATCGGTTTCGGGTTGTGCTTCTTGCTCGTCCCCGTCCTGATGCATTTCTTCGGCCCCGAAGGAACGATGTGAATGTGGTCATCTGTACCTCCTTTCTGTGGAATCTGCCCTGGCCAGGCCGGCCGGGGTATGGGGTGATCGAGCACCTGGGGCCGGTCCTGGCCGACACGTTCCAGAAGGTGCGCTCGGACGAATAGCGGTACGCGCCGAGGGTGACGGGCGGCTTCAGGCCGGCCTCTCGTTCATCCGGCCCTCTCGGGCAGCGGGCGGATCGTGTCGGCGATGTCGTCCAGGTCCTTGATCTCCTTGCCTGGGCTCATTCCGAAGGTGACGCCGCAGATCTTGTCGTCGGGGGTGAGGATCCGGAATTGGACGGCGCGTGCGGCGATCGCGGCCTTCGCCGTGTAGCTCGCCTTGACCGCGGGCATTCCGCCGATCGTCAGCCGGCTGGACTGGATCTCCTTCGCGCCCATTCGGGCCAGGCCCGAATGGGCGGCGTTCTTCATCTGATCGACGGGCACGCCGTTGTTCGGGGCGCAGAGGCCGCTGATGTTGCCCACGTAGCCGCTGGAGGTGCCCATCGTGTCGACCAGGTAGAGCGCGTCCTTGCCCGCGAGCGCGGCCGCGGATCGTTCGATGGTCGCCGCCGCCACGCCGGAGATCTTGGTCTTCCGCAGGGATTCGGCGATCTGGCCCGGCTCGAGGTCGATCTGGGTCCATCCCTTGGGGACGGCGATCGACAGGCCGGCTTCGGGGCTGTCGATCCTTTGCCAGCCGGCCCGCAGTGGCGGAGCGGCCGCGTCCTTGGATCCGGACGAGTAAACGGCCAGGGCCGCCAGTACCGCCACGCCGAGGACGCCGGCGAGTGTTGCGCGCTCCACTCAGGTACCTCTCAAGGGGTCGCCACCGCACTCGAAAACGCTGTGCTGATCGCGTTGCGTCAGATGAAGGGCACCTCACCCGATGGCAGGATCGCACAGCGTTCACCATTTCGGGTTGAGATGGCCTAGGCGGTCATTGAGGTGCGAGGCAGGCCGTGTCGAGCGGCGATGGTGGGTGGGAACGTGTGCTTCGGCGTGGTGTGCGGGGCGGAAGTTTGTCGCCTGCGTTGTTTACGGAAAAGGCCGGGCCTGGTTTTACTTCGCGGTAAAGCTCTCCGAGGTGGAAGGACGGCCATGGTTCGCCGTAGGTGGCTCGTCGTTCCGTGTGCGGTTCTGCTCGCGGTCTCGGGTCTCGCGGTTCCCGCGTACGGGGAGACGCGGGTGGAGACGCCGGTGGGGAGCGGTTCGCCGATCAGGGACGTCGCGGAGTCGGTGGTACGGCTGAAGCTCCCGCTGCCGGGGAGCGGTCATCCGCCGGAGTGCGATTGGGTGTCCTACCTGCGGTTCCGGCATCGGAACGGGCCGGTGGAGGCGGCGCGGGCCGATCGGATCCTGGTGGCGCAGCCCGGGGTGCTGGAGGGGGCCGGGGCCTTTGACGGGGTGGCGCGCAACACGATCGTCGAGGCCGCGAAGAAGGGCCGGTACGTCGAGATGTGGGCCTTGGACCGCCGTTCCAACTGCCTTGAGGACAACACGGGCGTACGGGCGGGCCTGGCCACTGGGGACGTCCATCTGGCGGTCGATTACTACTATCGAAGGAAGCCGGTCGGGGGACGGACGTTCGGCGGTTATCTCAACAACGAGCAGGTGCGGTTCCTGCAGGACGTCGGGCTCGAACGGACCATCCGGGACCAGTACGAGTTGATGCTCAGGGAGTTGCCCGATCCGGCCGTACGCAGGGAAAAGGTGCTGTGCGGCGGGCATTCCCTGGGTGGGATGCTGACCGGCTATTTCGCCGTGTGGGATTTCGACGGGAACCATTCGACGACGGCGGACGCCGGTTACAACCAGTGTTCGGGTTACTTCGCGCTCGACAGCCGGATCCAGGCGTCGGGTGTCGGGCTGGAACGGGTCGTCCCGTCCAACCTGCTGCCGGAGGAGGGATCGAGCCCGGACCTGATCCGGCTGGGGCTGGAGTTGGGGATCATCCCGAGGACGCTGTCGGGTCCGGCGGTGATCAACGCGGAGACGATGAACCTGCTGGCCCTCGCGGGTCTGGCGGCGCGGAACGACCCGGACGGCGAGTCCGATCTGGCCTCCTACATTCCGGCGGGCTTCAACCAGGACACCACGTACCGGATGCTGTTCTCCAAGGACTACGCGACGTTCGTCCGGGGGACGCCGACCGTACGGGACTTCCGGTTCACCAACGCCGCGGCGCTGGGCGGGCTGATGGACGACAACTCGGTGCCGCTGGGGTTCATCCAGACGAGCGTGGGCTTCTTCGACGGCGGCGAGATCGTCGACAAGGACTTCCCGCTGCCGAACGATCTGGCCGGGCTGCCCCTGCTGGAGCCGTTCAAGCGGCTGGTCGGTACGGGGAAGAAGGCGATTCCGGACGAGCCGGAGGGGCCGCTGTACGGGTGGCGCAACTATGACCGGGTGGGAGCGGCCGACGATCCCGTTCACCGGTCCAAGGACGGGACGCCATTCACGACGGCGGCCGACGAGGTGACCGATATCGGGCAGTTGGCGCGGAGCCTGTCGGAGCATCCGCTGGACTTCACCGAGGACTACTTCCCGACCCGGATGGTCACCGACATCTGGTTCGGCGAGCACGAGGACGCCGTGCACACCGGCGGGATCAGGGCGCGTCCGACGATCCTGCTACTGGCCGGGGACGGCGTACTGCCGCCGCCGGATCCGCAGGAAGGCGTGAAGCAGGTGGTCGCGCCGGGTTACCAGCATCTCGACGTGCTGACCGCCGCCACCGTTCAGAACGGCGGTGGGCCGGAGCGGATCTCGGTCGAACTGGCGGGCTTCGCCGCCGGCTGACTCCAAATACGTGCGGAGGACGTGAGCCCGCCAGCGGCCCCGTCGTTCACGTCCTCCGTGCTTCGGCCAGGTCGGGGACTTCCGCCAGGTCGGGGACTTCCGCCGAGTCGGGCGTCAGGTGCTCGGCGAGGATGGCGAGGTGCGTCTCGCGCGCCTTGGCGTGCCGCTCGCGGCCGGCCTCGGTGATCCGGACGAACACGCCGCGCCGGTCGGCCTCGCAGAGCGCCCGTTCGGCCAGGCCGAGCTTCTCCAGCCGGGCGACCGTACGCGACAGCGCGCTCTGGCTGAGGTACATGTCCGCGAGGAGATCCTGCATGCGGCACTTCTCGCAGTCGGTCTCCACGAGCCGGTCGAGGGTCTCGAACTCGCTCATGCTGATCCCATGGGCCGCCTGCAGCTCGCGATCGAGATGGCACGCGATCTCGTTGTAGCAGGTCAGCAGCGACCTCCACCGGCTCACCAACTCCATGGCGCGGATCTTACCATGCGCACGCATCTGATGCGCATGCATTAAGTGCGTGGACATTTGATGCATGTGCATGTAACGTCCTCCGCCGTGACTATCACCGACACCTCACCCGCATCAGCCGTCCGCTCGCCGACGCCCCCACCGGCGGCGGACGAGCAGAAGTGGACGCCCCGGCTCTGGGGCGTCCTGGCCGTCCTGTGCGCCGTGCTGTTCCTTGATGGACTCGACGTGTCCATGGTGGGCGTGGCGCTGCCCTCCATCGGAACCGAGCTGGGCCTTTCCACCACGTCGCTGCAGTGGATCGTGAACGGTTACGTGCTCGGGTACGGAGGCCTGCTGCTCCTCGGCGGCCGGACCGCCGACCTGCTCGGCCGCCGCCGCGTCTTCCTGATCGCCCTGGCCGTCTTCGCTGTCGCCTCGCTGATCGGCGGGCTGGTCGACAACGGCCCGCTGCTCATCGCCACCCGTTTCGTCAAGGGGCTCGCCGCCGCGTTCACCGCCCCCACGGCGCTTTCCATTTTGACCACCACGTTCCGCGAGGGACCGGCCCGCAACCGGGCCCTTTCGGTCTTCTCCGTCTTCGGCGCCAGCGGGTACTCGTCCGGGCTGATCCTGGGCGGGCTGCTCACCAGCTTCGGCTGGCGCTGGACGTTCCTGACGCCGGTGCCGCTGGCGATCCTGGCCCTGATCGCGGGCATCGCGCTGATCCCCAAGGACCGTCCCGCCGCCGGCGGCGGCCACGACCTGCTCGGCGCCGCCACCCTGACCAGCGGGATGCTGCTGGCCGTCTACACCGTCGTCTCGGCTCCCGCGCGCGGCTGGCTCGACCCGGTCACCCTGGGCTCGGTCGCCCTGGCGGTGGCCCTGCTGGCCGCGTTCGTCATCACCGAGAACCGCGTCAAGCACCCGCTGATCCGGCTCGGCATCCTGCGGATCGGCACGATCGTCCGCGCCAACCTGAGCATCGTCGCGCTGTTCGGTTCGTACCTCAGCTTCCAGTTCATGATGACCCTCTACCTGCAGGACGTGCTCGGCTGGTCGCCGCTGAAGATGGCGCTCGGCCTGCTGCCGGCCGGGCTGCTGGTGGCGTTCGGATCGCCGTTCGTCGGCCGCCTGATCGACCGGTACGGGACACCGCGGCTCATCCTGGCCTCGATGCTCTCCCTCAGCCTCGGGTACGTGTGGTTCCTGGCCACGGCCGGAAACACCCCGAACTACGCGTTCACCATCCTGCCGACGATGCTGCTGCTGGGCGGCGGGTTCGCGTTCGGGTTCAGCTCGATCATGGGGCAGGCGACCGAGGGGATCCACGACGACGAGCAGGGGCTGGCCTCCGGGCTGGTGAACACCTCGGGCCAGGTCGGCGCCGCGCTGGTGCTGGCCGGGGTCACGGCCCTGGTCGCGGGCGGCTCGCACACCGGTACGGGCGGGACGGACTTCGGCCAGTTCTTCCCCGGCGTCAACCTGGTGACGGGTGTCGCGGTGGTCGGGCTCGCGCTCAACATCATCCCGCTGCTGACCCGCTACCGGGCCAAGCACGCCCTGGCGTCCGACGCCTGATCGGCGCCTGACGCTGGACCCTGTCGCTGGATTCTGTCGCTGGACGAGGTGGGCGCCCTTCCGGATTCGGAAGGGCGCCCACGCTCGTTCCTGTGTCAGGTCCTAGGTCAGGAGCGCTTCCAGAACGCCCGCCTGGGCGCCGGCCGGGGCGCGTCGTTCTCCGTGGGCTGCTCCACGAGGTCGCTCACGACCTGGATCGCGCGTTCCCACAGCTCGTCGAAGCGCGCGCTGGCCGGCTCCGGAGCCTCGTTCAGGGCCCGCAGTTCCCTGACCAGTTCGAGCAGCGGGGCGATGACCGCCCTGTCCACGCCACTGCCCTCCAGGCTCTGGACGGCCTCGTCCAGCGTGGTGAGCGCCGTGGTGGTCAGGTACGTCCTGCGGTCGACCGGCCCGTCCCGAAGGTCCGTGAGCAGGCGGCGCAGCGGAGCCTGCACCTTGGACAGGGCGCGTTCGGTCGCCTTCGGCGCGTTCGGCCGTACCCTGCGCGGATGCCCGCCGGAACCGGCGCCGCGTGCGCTGCCCCGCGCCGGCGGCGCGGAACGAGGGCCTTCGCCGAGGAAGTCCGGGGCATCGAGGTCATCGCTCGGGGGCGCGCCGACCGCCATGGCCCCGCCGGGAGCGGGTGGGGCGGGCGGTGCCGCACCGAAGCTGCCGTACGAGGGCGGCGCTCCGGTGGGGGCCGAGGGCAGCGGCATCGCGGACGCCCGGGCCACCATGGGCGCGGCCATCGGGGCGGCGGCGGGTGCGGAGCCCCAGCCTTCGGGGGACTCGACCGGCTGTACGACCCGGTGCGGTTGCCCGCCCTCGGTGACGACCCGGCTGTCCACCGCCACGAAAGCGGTGAAACGGCACAGGACGCTGAAGCGCAGCGAGGTGTCGATGATCCGCTTCTCGAGATCGTCCGGCCCGCCCGTGACGTACCGGTCCTCCAGGTCCCGCAGGTGCGCGCGGGCCCAGATCGCGCCCGCGGCGGGGGCCTTGGTCTCCGTGCCGTCGGCGCGCCGTTCCCAGGCCGAGCCGTCCGGCGTGGTGCCCCGTACGACGACGCTCCCGGACGGCGCGCCACGGAAGCGGCCGGACACCACCAGCGGAACGCCCGGGTACAGCGCGCCGATACGGCGCGGCGCCACCGAGTCCGGAACGATCTCCAGCCCGCCGGCCGCCTCCACCCGCAGGCCGGTGACCAGCGGCGATCCGATGCGGTGGTGGATGCCCTCCATCGCCTCGTCCAGCCGGTCCTCGGACTCGACCAGCTCGCACCGGCCCCGCCCGGCCTCGGCCAGGCGGTTCAGGAACCCGGCGTTCACGGCCCGGTCGATGCCGACCGTGTGCACGCGGACGCCGTTCAGCCGGCTGCGCAGCCGGCTGAGGATCTGGTCCTCGTTGCCGATCTGGCCGTCGGTGATCAGTACGAGCACCCGGTCGCGCCCGCCGTCCGACAGCAGGCCGCACGCCTCCTCGAGCGGGCCGAGCATCTCGGTGCCGCCCCGGGCGTCCAGCCCCGCCAGATGCTCGACCGCGCGGAACCGGTTGCGGTCGGTGCCGTCGGCCAGGCCGGGTCCGAGACCGCGCGGGCGCTCCACGACGTTGTCGAACGACAGCACCGCGAACCGGTCGGCGGTGGTGAGGGTGTCGACGATCCGCCCGGCCGCCCGCCGCGCCGCGATCATCTTCCAGCCGTGCATGCTGCCCGAACGGTCCAGGATCAGCACGACGTCGCGCGGCGCCGGCCGGCTCCGCTCGGAGGGCAGCAGGGTCAGCGTGAACGTGCCCTCCCCGCCTTCCGCGCCTTCCGTGCCTTCCGCGTCCGGGCTGAGCGCGAGCGCGGGCGCGTCCGGCGAGGCGTAGGCCAGCCGCAGGATGAAGTCGCGGTTCAGCCGCTCGCCCGGGTGCAGCCGGATCGTGGTGCGGCCGCCCGGGCCGCCGTCCTCGGCCACGACATGGAGCGCCGAACGTACACCGGTGAGCTCCAGCCCCGCCGGATCGATGTCCACGGCGATCGACAGCCGTACCGGATCGGGGAAGCCGGGCAGCAGCACCGGCGGGCTGATCCGGGAGGCGTCCGGCACCGCGTCGGTGTCGGGGACGACGCCCGGCCCCGCCGGCTCGTCCTCGATCTGGGCGCCGGGGATGTAGCGCGGCGCCACGACCAGCGGGAACCGGAACGTGGCCTCCCCGGGAGCCTCGCCGGAGGTGTCCTGCTCGTACGGCAGCGGCTGGTTCAGCGTGAGCCGGATCGTCACGCGCTCGCCGGGCAGGATGTTGCCGACCCGCATGCTGAAGACGTCGGGACGGTCCTCCTCGGCGATCGCGGCGCGCTGACCGGCGGCGATGGCGGTGTCGTAGTCCTGCCGCGCCTGGCCGCGCTCCTTCAGCACGCCGTCGATCACCCGGTCCGCCGCCTCCATCCGCAGCGCGGTCACGGCGGCGCGGTCGGGCAGCGGGAAGATGTAGGTGGCCTCGAGCGGCTCGTCGTACGGGTTGCGGAAGCCCTGCTCGACCTCGATCGCGGCGGCCAGGCCGCTGATGGTCGCGCGGACGCCGACGCTGTCGAGCGGCAGGTTGCCCCGGCCGGTGGTCAGCGCGCCCAGCCCGCCCTCGTCGGGGGCCGGCGGTGCCGCGGTCTCGGGAAGAGGGGCGATGTGCATGGTCACTGGGACCTCCCGGGTGGTTCGGCGGACTCGATGTCGATCGGCGGGGGAGGGACGGTGTCGTCGGGATCCGGTCGCTGGGTCAGGCCGCGCCGCCGCAGCTCCTCCAGGAGCGGGCGGGCGGCCGTCTCGACGGCGGCGATGTCGTCGGCGTCCAGCGCGGGGACGTCCAGCAGCACGGTGAGCTCAGGCCCGAGCCGTACCCCTTGGACGAGCGAGGCCCGGCTGTCGGGTGCGGCCGCGCGGGGCGCCGCACCCCGTGACCGCACGGTCGGTGCTGCGGCAGCGGTCGGCCCGGCTGTCGGCGGCTCGGGTGCGGCCTGTGCGGCGGGCGCCGGGGGTGTGGACGGCCGGGGTGTCCAGAAGCGGTCGCGTTCGGTACGGGGCGGAGCGGCCGCCCGTGGTGGAGCAGGTGACGGAACGGCCTCGTCCGGGAGGCGGGCGATCTCGCCGAGGCGGGTGTCGGTGGCCCCGGCCAGCTCGGCCTGGATCTCGGCGATGGTACGGCCGGCGGCCTGGCGGCGCTTGACCGCGACGATCTGGAGGAGGTGCCGCGCTCCGTACAGGGCGGTGCGCCCGCGCCTGCCGAGCGGCGGGTCGACCAGGCCGATCGTGGTGTACCAGCGGATCAGCCGCTCGTTGGGCAGATCGCGCACCCGCCCGTTGACCCGCACGGACTCGCCGGCGGTGAGGGCCGCGACGGCCCGCTCCGCCAGCTCCGCGATGGTCCAGGTGCTCTCCATGGACCCGATGATGACACTGTCATCATGACAGTGTCAATGACGTTCCGGACCCGGTACGGCGAAGCCCTTGAACGGCGCGGGCCATCGGCGCACGCTATGCCTGCGGACGCCGGGAACGGCGGGGCGGAAGGGGCGTCGCGGCAGAGAGGGGCCTCGGGTGCGGAGCACGGGTATCGGCGCGTCCGGCGCCGGTGACTCCGCATGGTCGCGCTACCGCGTGCTGGCCGCCCGCGACCGCCGCGAGCGCGTGCTCGTACGCGCCGTTCTGGCCTGCGCGGCCGGAGTCGTCGCGGCGGGCATCGGCGTGTGGTGGGCCGGGATCGCCGTGGCGGTGGCCGCGTTCGCCGGGCTCGCGGCGTACGAGCGGGCCCGTCCGGGCGTGGTGACCGACTGGCGGCGCGGCGCGCTCGCCGAGCGCCGGACCGGCCGCCGGCTCGCCCGGCTCGATCCGGCCGCGTTCCACGTCCTGCACGACCGGGCGCTGCCGGGCGATCTCGCGCCCGACCGGCCCGACCGGCCCGACCGGCCCGATGGGCAAGGCCGGCACGCGGCCGGCGAGCCGGCGACCAACCTCGATCATCTCGTCATCGGGCTCACCGGGGTCTACGCGATCGCCAGCCGGCGCTGGCGCCGGGGTGTCCGGCTGCGTTCGGGGCAGGGCCGGCTCTGGGTGGGAAGCCGACCGGCCGGGAACGCGCACGGCGCCGCCTCCCGGGCTGCCGGGACGGTCGGCGACCTGCTGTCCGGCGAACTCGACTACACGTTGCAGGTCGAGGCCGTCGTCGCGGTGCACGGCGCACGGGTGCCCCGGGACGGGCTGGTGCACGGCGGCGTGGAGTTGCGGGCCGCGCGGACGCTGCCGGGAGCCATCGCGCGCCGGCCGGTGATCTTTACCAGTGCGCAGGTCGCGACGATCGCGGCCGCGGCGGAACGGGCGCTTCCCCCGATGCTGCCCGATGTCCATGCCGATGCCGATGCCGATGCCGATGCTCATGCCCATGTCGATGCCGATGCCGAATGATCCACCTAATGGCAGGCGTAATTTAATAGCGGCCGCAACTACCTCCCCGAGATACGGACGTAGTGCGACAACTCAGATAAATAGCACAATCTCCGATCCGTTCCGGGAACACCCCATACCGGAATGCACGCCCGGCGGACTCGTCAGTTCGAACTTGTGAAATGGGCTGTCAAGCGGCGAGCGAGCCTTTAGTTTTCTGTGCATGAATGACCATCTCCTGGTCGAGGCCCTCGCCGCCCGGGACCCGGGCGCGGCGGCCGCCGTCTACGACGCCTACGCCGACCGGCTCTACGCGTACTGCTGGTTCCAGCTGCGCTGCCGCGACGCCGCCCAGGTGGCGCTGCGGGACACGTTCATCGTGGCCGAGGCGCATGTCGACAAGCTGCGCGACCCCGACCGGTTCGGGCCGTGGCTGTACGCGGTCGCCCGGCTGGAGTGCGGGCGCCGGATGCCCGGCCCCCGGAAGGCGCCCGACCTGCCCGTCGCCAGCCACGACCAGGACGACGTCGACCAGCGGATGATGGCCTGGCAGGCGGTGCTCGGCCTCGACGCGGCCGGCCGCGAGCTGCTCGAACTGCGGGTCAGGCACCAGCTGTCGGTCCCCGATCTGGCGGCGGTCCGCGACCTGCCCGTCAAGGACGCCCAAGCGGCGCTCGACCAGGCCCATGCCGATCTGGAGGTGTCGCTGACCGCCGAGATCCTCGCGCATCGCGGGCCGTACGGCTGCGAGGGGCGGGGGCGGCTGCTGCGGCAACGGCGCGGCGACCTGGACCGTGAGCTGCGCGGCCGGCTGATGGAGCACGCCCAGGAGTGCGACGGCTGCGCGGCCCTGCGGCCCCGTACGGTCTCGGCGGCCAAGGTCTTCGGGCTGCTGCCGCAGGCCGATCTGCCCGCCGAGCTGCGGGTACGGGTGATGAGCGCCTTCCTGGACCCCGACCTCATCGGCTACCGGCTCTTCGTGGCCACCCGCGTGGCGGACCTGGCGCCGAACGGCTTCCCGGTGCAGCCCCGCCGGCCCGCGAGGCCGGGGGCAACGGCTGATGCCGGACGCGTGCCCCGGCTCAAGCGCCGCCGTACAGGCCGGACCGGACGAGCGGCGCGGGCCGCACGGAGCGGGCGCGACCGGAGACCGGTGGCCGATCTCCCGGAGGACGCGAGAGGGCGCCGTTCCGCCGGGTGGCTCGCGGTGGGCGCCGTGGCGACCGCCCTCCTGATCAGCTCGGGCACCGCACTGCTCCAGCTCCGCGCGTCCCAGCACGGCCGGCCCCAGTCGGCGTCCAACGGTGTCTTCCCGGGCGGGGGGCCCAGCGAGGCCCCGCAGGAGTCCCCGACCCTTCCCGCGATCGGCGGCGACGGGAGCCTCCCCGTGTCCGCCACGTTCCCGCTGGGGTCGCTGGTCTCGTCCGCCCCGCCCACCGCGCTGCCCTCCCCGCCGCCCAGCGGAGGGGGAGACGGCGGCACCGAGGCGCCGCGCCCGGGTGCCGACGGGACGCTCTCGGTCTCGCCGCTGTTCCTGGACCTCGCGGACGCTTCCGAAGGCACGGTCGAGTTGCGCGCGGACGGCGGGCCGGTCGAATGGCGAGTCAAGCCCTGGGGCTCGGTACGGGCCGGTACCGAATCTGGATATCTGCAGGCCGGTCAGACGCTGAGGCTTCCCGTGCGGGTGTCCCGTACGGCTCGTTCCAAGGGCGAGGGCGGGCTCGCGTTCTCCCCGGGCGACGTGCAGGTGCGCGTCACCTGGCGCCCGGCTCCCGAGCCCTCACCGGACCCGATGCCGTCCAGCCCAACGCCCACACCCACACCCACGCCGACACGCCCGCCGTCGGAGCCCTCGACCCCGCCTCCTACGACGCCGGGGCCCGCGCCGTCCGACCCCCCGCCCGGATCCCCGGATCCGGAGTCCCCGCCCGCGTCCGCGCCCGATCCGTCCGCCCCCGACCCCTCCGGGACGGCCTGATCGCGGCGGCTCCTCACGACGCGATTTGATCAAGCGGTGTGCCGGGAGACCGGCGAGGGTAGATGCGCGTGTGACTACTCTGGGTACTTGATCGTTTGCGTGTGGTGTAACGCGGTAGGGGGAGCCGTGTTCCTGAGTGCAACCGGCGCCGCCGTGCGCCTGGCCGCTCTTTCGCTGGGTCTGGTGTCGCTGACGGCCGCCGCCACCTGCCACGATGCCCGCGCGGCCGAGCCCGCGCCCAGTGCGCACGACGTCGCCGCGAGCAAGGACCGTGTCCAGGAGCGGGCCGCCGAGGTCGGCCGCACCAAGGCGCGGCTGGCGCAGGCGGGTGCCGAGCTCGAACGGCTCGCCGCCACGGCGGCCCAGGCCGTCGAGCGCTACAACGGCGAGGTCCTCATGATGCGGCGGTCCCTGGACGCCTACGTCCAGGCCCGCGTCCGCCAGGCGGAGGCCGACCGCCGGGCCGAGGAGGCCCGGGCCGAGCTGGCCGCGTTCGCCGCCGAGGCGTACCGGATCGGCGGCGGGTCGCTGCCCCTGGTCGTCGGAGGTACGGGCGGCCCCCAGGGCTTCATGGACCGGGCCGGGATGATGGAGGCGCTGGCACGGCAGCGGGCCGGGTTCATCCAGAAGACGGAAGCGGCCGGCAACGTCGCAGCGCTCTTCCAGCGGCAGGCACAGGACGCGTTCGCCGAACGCCGCGACGCCACTGTACGGGCGTCCCAGGCCAGGCAGGCGGCCGTGACGGCGGTGGAACAGCAGCATGAGGCCGTAAAGCGCATAGGCGCGCAGCAGCAGCGGCTCGAAATGCAGCTGGGCAGTGCACGCGCACACGCCGCCAAGGTCGCGCGCGAACGTCAGGCGGCGCTGGAACGCGCCGAGGTGCGTCGCGCCGAAGAGTCGTTCAACAGCAGTTCCCCGAAGAGCCCCGAGAGCAGTACACAGGCCGCGCCACGGGGGAGCGTCTCTGCCGTACGGCGCGGCGCCATAGTGGTACGCGCCGCGCTCAAATGGCTCGGCACGCCATATTCATGGGGTGGGGGCAACGCGAGCGGACCGAGTTACGGCATCGCGCACGGTTCGCGTATCCACGGCTTCGACTGCTCGGGGCTGGCCCTCTACGCGTGGGCCAAGGCAGGCGTACGGCTCGACCACTGGACGGGGACGCAGTGGACGTCGGGGCCGCGCATCCCGCTGAACAGGCTCCGCAAGGGGGATCTGGTCTTCTTCGCCCGCAACACCTCGAACCCCGCGACCATCCACCACGTCGGCATCTTCATCGGCAAGGGCCGCATGGTCGAGGCGCCGTACACCGGGGCACGGGTCCGCGTCTCCAGCATCTGGCGGAACGGCCTCATCGGTGCCGTACGCCCGGCCGGCTGACCGGCGGCACGGCGTTACCGGAAGAACAACAGGCCCAGGAAACGAAACACTTCCGCACGACCATGTCGTCACGAACACATGTCGTCGCGCACATGTCGTCACGAACTCGTCATACGGAAGTGTTCCGGCCCGTCCTGGACGGCAGGGAGCGGGATGGACGCCGTCCGCCTCAGTGGCCGCCCTTGTCGGCGGCGCGCTTGAAGGAGCGGTCGATCTCCAGTTCGGCCTCGACCCGCCCGACCCAGCTGGCGCCCTCGACGGACTTGCCGGGCTCCAGGTCCTTGTAGACCTCGAAGAAGTGCTGGATCTCCAGCCGGTCGAACTCCGGTACGTGGTGGATGTCGCGCAGGTGCTCCTGGCGCGGGTCCGTCGCCGGGACGCACAGCACCTTGTCGTCACCGCCGGCCTCGTCGGTCATCCGGAACATGCCCACCGCGCGGCAGCGGATCAGGCAGCCGGGGAACGTCGGCTCCTGGAGCAGCACCAGCGCGTCCAGCGGGTCGCCGTCCTCGCCGAGGGTGTCCTCGACGAATCCGTAGTCCGCGGGATACTGCGTCGCGGTGAAGAGCATGCGGTCCAGGCGGATGCGACCGGACTCGTGGTCCACCTCGTACTTGTTCCGCTGGCCCTTCGGGATCTCAATGGTGACGTCGAAATCCAAGATGTCCTCCGCTCCCTGCGCGGTCGCAGTGCATAGTCTTTCGGGGTCCATGCGGGTGAGGCCGACCCCCACGGTGGGTGTTCCCATATATAAGGATGTCGCACGTTGGTGAGTGCTGAGTGGGAGAGGGGTGGTCACGTGCCGAAACGGGCGGTCTCCCTCGTCATGATCACGCTGTCCCTCCTCAATGTCTTCGCCGCCTCCGCCGGTGTGGCAGTGGCGAAACTCACACCCGAGCGCCATCTGTCGCCGCAGCCCCCGTCCGTCGCCGACCGGGTGCCGGTACGTACCGCCGCGGCGGGCACCGCCCCTTACGGCGCGGACGCCCGCGTTCCCGACCCCGGCGCGCTGGCGAGCCGGCTGACCCCGCTGGTACGGGGGGCGGGCACCAAGATCGGCGCGGTCGTGACCGATGTCGAGACCCGGCGCACGCTCTTCGCCGCGGACGCCGACCGTCCCGCGACCCCGGCCTCCACCACCAAGCTGATCACCTCGGTGGCGGCCCTGGCCACGCTGGGTCCCGCGCACCGGATCACCACCAGGACGGTCAGGTCCGGGGATGGCGGTGTGGTGTTGGTCGGAAGCGGGGATCCTACCGTGACCGCGCAGGCACCGGCCCGGGCGGGCTCCGGTACGCCCGGTGAACGTCCCGTGTACGCCTCCCTGCCCGATCTGGCCCGGCAGACCGCGACCGCGCTGAAGGCCGCCGGCGTACGCCAGGTGCGCGTCGACTACGACGTCTCCGCGTACCAGGGCCCCCGTACGGCCGCCGGCTGGAAGCCCAACTACCTGCCCGACGGCGAGGTCGCGCCCGTCTCCGCGCTGACCGTGGACGAGGGACGGGTCAGGCCCGGCGACCCCACGGTGAACTCCCGGGTCGCGAACCCGCCGGCCTCGGCGACCGCCACGTTCGCCCGCCTGCTGACGCGCAACGGCGTGAAGGCCAAGGCGGGACGCCAGGTCACCGCGCCGAAGGGGGCCGCGCGACTGGGCGCGATCCAGTCGCCCACGGCCGCGGAGATGGTCGAGCACCTGATGACCCGGAGCGACAACGACGTGGCCGAGGCGATGGCCCGGCAGGTCGCGATCAAGCTGGGCCGGCCCGCCTCGTTCGCCGTCGCGTCCCAGTCGGTCATGCAGGTCCTGGCCGGGCTCGGCGTCCGCGGCGGGATCCTGGTCAACGACGGCAGCGGCCTGTCGACCGCCAACCGGATCACCCCCGCCGCGCTCGCCGCGGTGATCGCGGTCGCCGCCTCGGCCGACCACCCCGGCCTGCGCGCGGCGATCACCGGGATGCCGGTGGCCGGCTTCTCCGGAACGCTCGACGCGCCCCGCTACACCGGCCCGTCCAGCCAGGCGGGAGCCGGTGTCGTCCGGGCCAAGACCGGGACGCTCGCCGGGGTCAGCACGCTCGCCGGGCTGGCCTACGACGCCGACGGGCGGCTGCTGGCCTTCGCGTTCATGGCGGGCGACGGCAAGGGCCAGGTCGATCCCGCCAAGCTGGACGGGCTCGCCGCCGCCGTCGCCTCCTGCGGCTGCTGACCGCGGGTACCCGCCGCGCGCAAAGACCCGTGCCCGCCGGAATTGCCCGTTCCGCGTGTGGCGGACGCCGTACGGGAGATAACCAGAACGGTTGTTCGTTGAACGATCGAGCAGGGCGCTGATGGCGCCGGGACCCGAACGTACGGTGGAGTACATGAGCGCCTCAATGATCGACTGGAACCTGGCCGTCCAGACCGGTACCCGGCTGCTGAAGCCGGGCCCGCAGGTCGGCCAGGACGAGGCCCGCGAGGTGGTGGAGCAGCTCCGCGAGCTGTCCCGGCTCGCCCAGGGTCATGTCCGCGACTTCACCGGGATGCGGTCGGAGGAGAATCCCGGCCCCGCGACGATCGTCGACCGGCCCGGCTGGATCCGGGCCAACGTCGACGGCTTCCGCGTGGTGCTCGAACCGCTGATGGAGCAGATGCAGGACCGCAAGGGCTCCGGCCCGCTGAGCGGCGGCGCCGGCGGCGTGGTCGTGCAGGCCGTCGGCTCCCGGGTGACCGGCGTGCAGGTCGGCGCGCTGCTGGCGTACATGGCGACCCGCGTCCTGGGCCAGTACGAGCTGTTCCTCCCGCCGGACCCCTCGGGCCGCAACCCCACCGGCCGGCTCACGCTGGTGGCGCCCAACATCGTCCACGTCGAGCAGGAGCTCGGCGTCGACCCGCGCGACTTCCGGCTCTGGGTCTGCCTGCACGAGGAGACCCACCGCGCCCAGTTCACCGGGGTGCCGTGGCTGCGCGAGTACGTCCAGGCCCAGATGACCCAGTTCCTGCTGGCCTCCGACCTCGACCCGGGCGCGATGCTCGACCGGATCAAGGAGGTCGCCGACGCGGTCGCCGACGCCGTACGGGGCGGCGAGGGCAACCTGATCGACGCGATCCAGTCGCCCGAGCAGCGCGAGATCCTCGACCGGCTCACGGCCGTGATGACGCTGGTGGAGGGGCACGGCGACTACGTGATGGACGCCGTCGGCCCGGAGGTCGTCCCGTCGGTCCAGCACATCCGCTCCCAGTTCCAGGGCCGCCGCGACGGCGGCTCGCGGATGGACAAGACGATCCGCCGGCTGCTCGGCATCGACCTGAAGATGAAGCAGTACGCGGAGGGCTCGCGCTTCGTCCGCCGGGTCGTCACCGAGGTCGGCATGGACGGCTTCAACAAGGTCTGGGAGTCGCCCGAGACGCTGCCCACCCACGCCGAGATCAAGGAGCCGGCCGTGTGGATCCAGCGCGTCGTCACCCAGCGCGCCCTCGACGCCCCGCCCAAGGCCGAGGAGGCCTGACCTTTCCGCGATCGCGCGCGTGCGGCAGCATGGACGCGTGATTGACGACGACGCCGTGCCGCAGGCCAGGGCTCATGGGGCCTGATCCGGCGGTCGCGGTCGTCCGGAGTGCGGTACGGCGGGTTCTCGCCGAGCTGCCACCGGACGGCATGGTGCTCGTGGCGTGCAGCGGCGGCGCCGACTCGCTCGCACTCGCCGGCGCACTCGCCTTCGAGGCGCCGCGGTCGAGGCCGGACGGCCGCCCGGCCGGGGGCGTCACGATCGACCACGGGCTCCAGGAAGGCTCGGAGGTCCGGGCCGGCAAGGTCGTACGGACGCTCGCGGACCTCGGCCTCGATCCGGCCGGATCGGTCGCGGTGACCGTCGGCGGACGAGGCGGGCCCGAGAACGCCGCGCGTGAGGCGCGCTATGCGGCCCTGGACGGCGCGGCCGTCCGATTGCGTGCGGCGGCCGTCCTCCTGGGGCACACGCGGGATGACCAGGCCGAGACCGTCCTGCTGGGGCTTGCCAGAGGTTCCGGTGCCCGTTCCCTGGCCGGGATGCCGCCGTCCTTCACGCGTTCCACCGAGCCCACGCGTTCCACTGAGCAAGGCGCGGACGTGCGCTACGTACGGCCGCTTCTGGAGATCGACCGGGCGACGACCCGGCGCGCGTGTGAGGCGATGGGCCTGGAGCCCTGGGACGACCCCCACAACGACGATCCCGCCTATGCCCGCGTTCGGGTACGGCACGAGGCGCTGCCCGCCCTAGAGAAGGCCCTAGGGCCGGGGATCGCCGACGCGCTCGCCCGTACCGGAAGGATGCTGCGCGACGACGCCGACGCGTTGGACGAGCTCGCCGCCAAGGCCCACGCCCAAGCCCTCGGTACGGCGAACGAGCTCGATGTCGAAAGCCTTGCCGGACTGCCGCGCGCCGTACGGACGAGGGTGCTCCGGATGGCCGCGATCCAAGCCGGCAGTCCCGCGGGTACCCTCGCGGCGGTCCATGTCGACGAAGTGGATCGGCTGGTCACGGCGTGGCGCGGGCAGCGGCACGTCGACCTGCCGGGGAGCGTTAGAGCGTTCCGGCGGTATGGGAAGCTGCTCTTCGGCCCGGCGTGATCCGCGGGCCGGAACCGCTAAAGAGGGTGGGTTTGTGGACGAGAAGGACCTGGGCGCCGACCTGGCGAAGGTACTGATCCCCGAAGACACGCTGCAGGCCAAGGTGCGCGAGCTGGCCGCGCAGATCGACGCCGACTACGCGGGCAAGGACCTGCTGCTGGTGGGCGTGCTCAAGGGCGCCGTCATGATCATGGCCGATCTGGCCCGCGAGCTGCACACCCCCGCCTCGATGGACTGGATGGCGGTGTCGTCGTACGGCTCGGGGACCAAGTCCTCGGGCGTGGTCCGGATCCTCAAGGACCTCGACACCGACATCCTGGACCGGCACGTGCTGATCGTCGAGGACATCATCGACTCGGGACTCACGCTGTCCTGGCTGGTCAGCAACCTGCGCTCGCGCGGGCCCGCGTCGCTGGAGATCTGCGCGCTGCTGCGCAAGCCCGAGGCCGTCACGACCGAGATCCAATGCCGCTACCTCGGCTTCGACATCCCCAACGAGTTCGTCGTGGGATACGGCCTCGACTACGGCGAGCGCTACCGGAACCTGCCGTTCGTCGGAACGCTGGCCCCGCACGTGTACGGCGGCTGATCCGGCCACTTGACGGCGCCCCCCACCGTGGACCTACCTTTCGAGAAGCCCTCGGCCTTTCGAGAAGCCTTCGGCCGGCGTCCTCCCTTAGCGCGGGCCGGGTGCTTTTGGCAAGGGGTGGGAGCGTGCGAACGCGAACGCCAGGGAACAACGGGACGTACCGGATCGTTGCAAGGGACGTCGGCGGGTACATCGAAGGCGAGCAGGGGCTCGGCTCATGGCTGCGTCCGCTGTGCCCTGCGGTGTACCGTCGATATACCGGGCTCCGTGTCAGGAGGCCAGAAGGCCGCCACGGCGGCCGGAGCGCCCCGGCGCGGAGCGCACGGTGCAAGGAGCCGGTTCACAGTGGCGCACGTCCCTCGGGACGGGCGAATCGCAAGTCAGGAGGGACGGGCCCCGAAGGGGTAACCGGATAAATGGACGTGAAGCGCTATTTTCGCGGGCCGCTGCTGTGGATCCTGCTGTTCGGCCTGTTGGTCGCCCTCATCATGTGGGGCGTCAACCCCGGCCGTTCCTACGAGAAGACCGACACTTCCAAGGTCGTCGCGGCGATAGCCGCCGGCCAGGTGAAGTCCGCCAAGATCATTGACAAGGATCAGCGGATCGAGGTCACGCTCAAGGACGGCAAGCTGCAACAGGCCTCCTGGGTCGACGGCCAAGGACTCCGCCTGCAGGACCAACTGCAGCAACAGGCCAATGCCAACAAGCTGCCCGGCGGCTACAACGTCGAGGTGCCCAAGCAGAGCGTCCTGATGAACCTGCTGTTCAGCCTGCTGCCCATCGTGGTGATCGTGCTGATCTTCCTGTTCATCATGAACCAGATGCAGGGTGGCGGCAATCGGGTGATGAACTTCGGCAAGTCCAAGGCCAAGTTGATCACCAAGGACACTCCCAAGACCACCTTCGCCGATGTCGCCGGAGCCGACGAGGCCCTGGAAGAGCTGGAAGAGCTCAAGGACTTCCTGCAGAATCCGGCCAAGTTCCAGGCGATCGGCGCCAAGATCCCCAAGGGTGTGCTGCTGTACGGCCCGCCCGGCACCGGCAAGACCCTGCTGGCCCGCGCGGTCGCGGGCGAGGCCGGGGTCCCCTTCTACTCGATCTCCGGGTCCGACTTCGTCGAGATGTTCGTCGGCGTCGGCGCGTCCCGGGTGCGCGACCTGTTCGAGCAGGCCAAGACCAACGCCCCGTCGATCATCTTCATCGACGAGATCGACGCCGTCGGCCGGCACCGCGGCGCGGGCCTCGGCGGCGGCCATGACGAGCGCGAGCAGACCCTCAACCAGCTGCTGGTCGAGATGGACGGCTTCGACGTCAAGGGCGGCGTGATCCTGATCGCGGCGACCAACCGACCCGACATCCTCGACCCGGCGCTGCTGCGCCCGGGCCGGTTCGACCGCCAGATCACGGTGGACCGTCCCGACCTCGAGGGCCGCAAGGGCATCCTGCGGGTGCACGGCCGCGGCAAGCCGTTCGGCCCGGACGTCGAGCTCGACGTGATCGCACGCCGTACCCCGGGCTTCACCGGCGCCGACCTCGCCAACGTGATCAACGAGGCCGCGCTGCTGACCGCCAGGTTCGACCAGAAGCTGATCAGCATGGACACCCTCGAGGAGTCCATCGACCGCGTCATGGCCGGGCCGGAACGCAAGACCCGGGTGATGTCGGAGAAGGAAAAGAAGATCATCGCCTACCACGAGGGCGGGCACGCGCTGGTGGCGCACGCGCTGCCGAACTCCGACCCCGTGCACAAGGTGACGATCCTGCCTCGCGGCCGGGCCCTGGGTTACACCATGACCCTGCCGATGGAGGACAAGTTCCTGACCACCCGGTCGGAGATGAGCGACCAGTTGGCCATGCTGCTGGGCGGGCGTACCGCCGAGGAGCTGGTCTTCCACGAGCCCACCACCGGCGCGGCCAACGACATCGAGAAGGCCACCTCGATCGCCCGCAACATGGTGACCGAGTTCGGCATGAGCGAGCGGCTCGGCGCGCGCAAGTTCGGTACGGGTCAGGGCGAGGTCTTCCTCGGCCGCGACATGGGCCACGAGCGCGACTACTCCGAGGACATCGCCTCCGCGATCGATGACGAGGTGCGCCGCTACATCGAGGGCGCCCACGACACCGCCTGGGAGATCCTGGTCGAGTACCGCGAGGTGCTGGATGAGCTGGTGCTCCAGCTCATGGACAAGGAGACCCTGTCCAAGGACCAGGTCGTCGAGGTGTTCGCGCCGATCACCAAGCGGCCGCTGCAGAAGTCCTACACGGGCTACGGCAAGCGGCTGCCGTCCGACCGGCCGCCGGTGCTGACGCCCAAGGAGCTGGCCCTGATGGGCCCGCAGGACGTCGCCGACCTGACCAAGAACAACGGGCAGGGGGCGGCCGCTCCCGAGCAGGCCGATCCGTCCCGTGGCGAAAGCTGATCGCTTTGGCCATCCCGCATGACGAGGCGCCCGCGGAGCAGGACCCCGAGGAGGTCCTGCCCGCGGGCCCCGTATTCGACCACGCCCGGATCGAACGGGCGGTGCGCGAGATCCTGTTCGCGATCGGGGAGGATCCCGAGCGCGACGGGCTCCGCGACACCCCTGGACGGGTCGCCCGCGCGTACGCCGAGCAGTTCGTCGGCCTGCGCCAGACCCCCCAGGACGCCCTCAACAAGGTGTTCGAGGCCGATCACGACGAGATGGTCCTCGTCAAGGACATCGAGGTCTATTCGACCTGCGAACACCATCTGGTCCCCTTCCACGGTCTGGCCCATGTGGGCTACACGCCCAACAAGCAGGGGCAGATCACCGGGCTGTCCAAGCTGGCCCGGCTGGTGGACGTCTACGCCCGCCGGCCGCAGGTCCAGGAGCGGCTGACCAGCCAGGTGGCCGACGCGGTGATGAACATCCTGGAGCCGCGCGGCGTCATCGTCGTGATCGAGGCCGAGCACCTGTGCATGACCATGCGCGGGGTGCGCAAGCCGGGCGCCAAGACCATCACCTCGGCGGTCCGCGGTGATTTCCGCGACTACGCCGAGACCCGCGCCGAGGCGATGAGCCTCATCCTCGGCCGCGGCTGACCCTTCTGACCACGGGGTGTCACGTTCCAGCCGAGACCCCCGTCACGAAGGCGTTCCGTACCGTTCGCGCCCCGTACCCGAGCCATGATCGAAAGCTCGGGGGCGGGGCGCGAGGCGGTTGCGGGCAAGGCATAGGCTTGAGGGCATGACCGGTGCCGTTGTTCCGGGCCTGCCCGTTACGGGGCGGTGCCTCGTGATGGGCGTGGTCAACGTGACCCCCGACTCGTTCTCCGACGGTGGCGCCTGGTTCGACCCCGACAAGGCGATCCGGCACGGGTTCGATCTCGTCGCCGAGGGCGCCGACATCGTCGACGTGGGCGGTGAGTCCACCCGTCCGGGCGCGCAGCGCGTCTCCCAGGAGGAGGAGCTGCGCCGGGTCGTCCCGGTGATCGAGGCGCTCGCCGCGGGCGGCGTGCCGATCAGCATCGACACCATGCGCGCCGAGGTGGCCGCCGCCGCCGTGACCGCCGGTGCCCGGCTGGTGAACGATGTCAGCGGCGGGCTGGCCGACCCTGACATGCCCCGTGCGGTGGCCGCGGCCGGGGTGCCGTACGTGGTCATGCACTGGCGCGGGCACAGCCACGACATGCAGTCCCGGGCCGTGTACGCCGACGTGGTCCGTGAGGTCCGCGACGAGCTGCTGCACCGGGTCGACGCGGTCCTCGCCGAGGGTGTCGACCCGTCGATGATCGTTCTGGATCCGGGGCTGGGCTTCTCCAAGAGCCCCGAGGCGGGGCACAACTGGTCCCTGCTGGCTCATCTGGACGCGCTGACGGCCACGGGCCATCCGGTCCTCGTAGGGGCGTCCCGCAAGCGCTTCCTGGGCAAGCTGCTGGCCGGTCCGGACGGCGTGCCGCGCCCGTTCTCCGACAGCGACGACGCGACCGTGGCCGTCTCGGCGATAGCCGCCGCGGCCGGCGCCTGGTGCGTACGGGTGCATCGCGTACCGGCCAACGCCGACGCCGTACGGGTCGCTGAGGCCGTCCGAGCCGCCGGGAGCGGCCCGGAGGGCGACGGCCGGTCCCATGCCGCCGGACGCGCCGTACCGGCCGCAGATCAAGGCTCGCGCACGTCCGCGCACATCACTCCGGGGCCCGCGCCGGGCGAACGCGTCACGGCCGTCATCGGGGCCCGCGCCGACGGTGAACGGGACCACCGCGAGGGGGCCGGCCGATGAGCAACGCCGTCGACCGGGCCCGGCTCGAAGAGGTCAACGCCGAGTTCTACGCCGCGTTCGAGGACGGCGACCTCGACCGGATGGGCGCCGTCTGGGCGGACGGCCCGTACGCCGCCGGCGTCAGCTGCGTGCATCCCGGCTGGTCGCTGCTGCGCGGCCGGGAGGAGGTGCTGCGCTCCTGGGCGCTGATCATGGCGAACACCGGCTATATCCAGTTCGTGCTCACCGACGTCGAGACCGACGTCTACGGCGACCAGGCCGTGATCACCTGTAACGAGAACATCCTCACCGCCGATGAGGGCACCGAGTCGGGCTTCCTGGCCGGTGGAAGCATCGTGTCGACCAACGTGTTCGTACGATCCAACGGTGAGTGGCGGCTTTTGCTGCACCATGGGTCTCCCATCCTGAACGGCACAGAGGAAGAATGACTCTCGACCGCATAGAGCTGCGCGGGCTGCGCGCCCGGGGGCGGCACGGAGTGCTGCCCGCCGAACGCGAGCTGGGCCAGGAGTTCGTGGTGGACGTCTCGCTCGGCCTCGACACCGGTCCGGCGGCGGCCGGTGATGACCTGTCGCGTACGGTCGACTATGGATCGCTCGCGAGCCGGCTGGTCGCCGTCGTCGAGGGGGAGCCCGTCAACCTCATCGAGACACTGGCGGACCGGCTCGCCGCGGTCTGCCTGCATGACACGGCGGTGATGGAGGCCGAGGTCACCGTCCACAAACCCGGCGCCCCGGTGCCGCACCCCTTCACGGACGTGGCCGTGAGGATCAGGAGGAGTCGCCAATGACAGCGTCCGATCGCATGCCCGACCGCACCGCGACCGGTGGCCACATGCTGGTGGCGCACCGTGTCGTGTTCTCGCTCGGCAGCAACCTCGGCGATCGACTCGACAACATCCAGGAGGCCGTCGACGCGCTGTTCGACGCGCCCGGGCTCTCCTTCGTGGCGCTGTCCCCGGTGTACGAGAGCCCCGCGTTCGCTCCGCCGGGCCAGGACATCCCCGAGCAGGGCGACTTCCTCAACATCGTGCTGGTCGCCGACACGCGGCTGCCCCCGGAGAACCTGCTGGAACGGGTCCTCAACATCGAGAACTCGATGCAGCGGGTCCGCGAGGTCCGCTGGGGCCCGCGCACCCTCGACATCGACATCGTCGTGTTCGGGAACGTCACGTCCGACGACCCCGACCTCACGCTGCCGCACCCGCGCGCGCACGAGCGCGCCTTCGTGCTGGTGCCGTGGGCCGACATCGAGCCGGACGTGCTGCTGGCCGGGCACGGCCGGGTAGGCGATCTCGCCGCGTCCCGTGCCGCCGAGTCGGGCGGGCCCGCACTGCGCCGCCGCGACGATCTGAGCCTCCAGCCCCCAGCGTGAGCGAGCCGGAGGGGCGCGGCGGCGCCTGGACTGAGGAGCGGCGGGAGCGCAGCGACCAGAGCGACGAGGGAAGGCGCTGCCTGAAGGCGCCCCGTAGGCGAGCGGGGGACACAGCGTGAAGCCCTCGCGTCCGACGTTCCTCGTCGCCCTGGTGGTCGTGCTCGCACTGATCACCTGGGCGGTGCTGGACACGGCCTATGTGTCGCTGCCGCCGCTGCCCTGGACGGCGGTGCCGACCCTGCTGCTGCTCGCCCTGGGCGAGGCGTTCACCGGCTGGAACACCTTGCGGCGGATCCGCCGCAAGGAAGGGACCAGGCCGGTGGAGCCGCTGGTCGTGGCGCGGATGGCGGCGCTCGCGAAGGCGAGCGCGCATGCCGCCGCGGTGCTGGCCGGCGTGTTCGCCGGGTTCGCGCTGGGGCTGGCCGACTCGCTCGACAAGCAGACTCCGCGCGACGACTTCTTCGTCAGCCTCGGTACGTTCCTGGCCGCGGTGGCACTGGTGGGGGCGGCGTACTTCCTGGAGTTCGCGTGCCGCGTCCCCAAGGACCCGGAGGACGAGGCCCGCGACCGGGGCCGTTCCCGCGCCTGACGGCGGTACTCACGCGGGGCCTGCTGTCCGAGCCTGCTGACCTGGCCTGCTGTCCGGGCCTACTTGTCGATGTCGCCGACGACGAAGAACATCGAGCCCAGGATGGCGATCATGTCGGCGACCAGGTTGCCCGGCAGCAGTTCCGCCAGCACCTGGACGTTGTTGTACGAGGCGGAGCGCAGCTTCAGCCGCCAGGGCGTCTTCTCGCCGCGCGACACCAGGTAGTAGCCGTTGATGCCGAGCGGGTTCTCGGCCCAGGCGTAGGTGTGCCCCTCGGGGACCTTGAGGACCTTGGGGAGCCGCTGGTTGATCGGCCCGGGCGGCAGCTCGGCCAGCCGGTCCAGGCAGGCGTCGGCCAGGTCGAGGGAGGCGTGCACCTGGTCGAGGAGGCACTCGAAGCGGGCCAGGCAGTCGCCCTCGGTCCGGGTGACGACGCGCGTGTCCAGCTCGCCGTAGGCCAGGTACGGCTCGTCGCGCCGGAGGTCGAAGTCGACGCCCGAGGCGCGCGCGATGGGCCCCGACACCCCGTACTGCAGGATCTGCTCGCGGGTGAGCACGCCGACCCCTCGGGTGCGGGCCCGGAAGATCTCGTTCCCCATGATGAGCTTGTCGATGTCGGCGGCGCCGGCCCGTACGTCGGCGACGGCCCGCCTGGTGCGCTCGCGCCAGCCGGCCGGCGGCTCCTCCTTGAGCCCGCCGACCCGGTTGAACATGTAGTGCATCCGGCCGCCGGAGATCTCCTCCATCACCCGCTGCAGCGACTCGCGCTCGCGGAACGCGTAGAAGACCGGCGTGATCGCGCCCATCTCCAGCGGGTAGGAGCCGAGGAACATCAGGTGGTTGAGCACCCGGTTGAGCTCGGCGAGCAGGGTGCGCGTCCAGACGGCCCGGGGCGGGACCTCCATGCCGAGCATCCGCTCGACGGCCAGCACCACGCCGAGCTCGTTGGAGAACGCCGACAGCCAGTCGTGCCGGTTGGCCAGCACGATGATCTGCCGGAAGTCGCGGACCTCGAACAGCTTCTCGGCGCCCCGGTGCATGTAGCCGATGATCGGCTCGGCCGCCGAGATCCGCTCGCCGTCCAGGCGCAGCCGCAGCCGCAGCACGCCGTGCGTGGACGGATGCTGCGGGCCGATGTTCAGGACCATGTCCTCGGAGGCGAGCTCACTGGCCCCGGCGCCGATCCCGACGATCCGCTCCGTGGTCATACTCGTGTCCCGTCCGGCTCGGCCGGCTCCCAACGCGTCACGTCTGACATCGTGCCATGCTCAGGGCTCGCGGTACGCGGCCCGTTTCCTGTTGACTGGTCCTGGAATCGGGGAACGCTGGCCGATAAGGGGGCGGGTATCGTGCGGGCAGGTCGCCCGCGGCCGGGTGATCCGGCAGGTGACGTTGAGAGCAGGGGATGAGTCCAGTACGAGTGAGCCGATCGACGCCGCTGAGCGGGCGCCCGCTCCGGCACGCCGGAGCGAAATGAACCCAGGCCACGAGCAACAGCCGCCGCAGCAGCCGCAGCCGGGCTTCGCGCAGCCACCGCCGCAGCAGCCGGGGTTCGCGCAGCCTGGGCAGCCTCCGCAACAGCCTGGGCAGCCCCCGCAGCAGCCGCACGCCCCTGTGGACACCCCGCCGCCTGGGTACCAGCAGGCGCACGCCGCCGTGGACGCCCGGCCGGGATACCCGGCGGACAAGGCCTTCGCGCTCGGGGAAGGGCGCTCCTGGGCGCACATCTCCAAGCGCTTCACGTGGCAGCGCCGCATCTCGGTCCTGCTGACCGCCGTACCCGTGGGCCTGATCGGTGCCCTGGTGGTGTTCCGCGGCGGCGGGACGCTCGCGATGATCCTCTGGGCCGCCGCCATCCTGCTCGCGGTCGTCCTCGCCTGGATCGTGGCCGAGCTGGCGTACCGCTCGTACGGCTACGCCGAGCGCGGCGACGACCTCATCGTCATGCAGGGCGTCTTCGTCAAGCGGCTGATCGTCGTCCCGTACGGGCGGATGCAGTTCGTGGACGTCACCGCGAACCTCCTGGAGCGCTGGATGGGCATCGCCACCGTGCGCATGCACACCGCCGCCGCGGCGACCGACGCCCAGATCCCCGGGCTGCCCTCGGCCGAAGCCGCCCAGCTGCGCGACCGCCTCGCGCAGAAGGGCGAGGAACGGAGCATGGGCCTGTGAGCGGCCCGTACGGTCCGCCGCCCGGGGGCTACCCGCCCCAAGGGCCGCGCCCTCCGTACAACCAGCAGCCGCCAGGGCAGCCGCCCTATGGACGGCCGCCGCCTCCCGGCTACGGTCCGCCGCGCCCGCCCTACGGTCCCTATGGCCCGCCGCAGCGACCGGGGCAGCCGCCGTACGGCTACGGTGCCCCGCCCGGCGGCTACCGGCCCGAGCCGCCTCCGGTGCGGTTCTCCGAGGGAAGCCACCGCCTGCACTGGGCGACGGCGCCGCTGCGCGCGTTCCTCATCCTCATCATCTACTTCGTCCTGCTGGGCTTCCCGCTCCTGCTCACGCAGACCGAGGAGGGCATCGCGCTGATCCTGACGCCCGAGGTACTCCTCAGGTTCATGATCGTCACCGCCGTCGCCGGGTCCATCGCCGTGGTCGCGGGGCTGTGGGGCTGGCTGGCGCTGCGCTTCCGGATCGACGGCGACGACCTGGTCGTGGAGACCGGGCTGCTGAGCAAGCGCAAGCGCCGCCTGCCGCTGTCGCGCATCCAGGCCATCGACGTGGTCCGCCCGCTGGTGACGCGGATGTTCGCCCTGGCCGAGGTACGCGTCGAACTCGCGGGCGGCGCGCAGAGCGAGATCGCGCTGCGCTACCTGGGCCGCCGCACGGCCCAGCAACTCCGCGCCGAACTCCTCGCCCGCGCCGCCGGACTGCCCGGCCACACCCCCGAAGCGCCCGAACGTCCCATGTGGCGGACCCCGTTCGGCGCCCTGTTCGGCTCCCTGGTGCTCAAACTGCCGGTCCTGGGCACCGCGCTGGCGTTCCTCGCCTCGATCATCTTCCTGTTCCTCTTCCTGGAGGGCGGGATGCTGGTGGTGCTGATCCTGCTCCTGCTCGGCCTGATCCGGGCCGTGATCGCGCCGCTGGTGATGTACGTCAACCACTCCGTCGCGCTGTCCCCCGACGGCGTGCGGCTGCGGTACGGCCTGCTGGAGACCCGGATGCAGACCCTGCCGCCGGGCCGTGTCCAGGCGGTCGGCATCGTGGAACCGTTCCTGTGGCGCCCGTTCGGCTGGGCCCGCCTGGACGTCACCGTCGCCGGGTACGCCGGCGAACGCCAGGCGCTCTCGTCCATCCTGCTCCCGCTGGCACCCCGTCCGGTGGTCGTCCACATGGTCTCGCTGATCTTCCCCGGGACCAGCGTCGACTCCGTGCCCATGCTGCCCGCCTCGTCCCGTTCGATCGCCCTGGAACGCGCGGACGGCGCCGGCACCGACGACGTGGCCTTCGTGACCCGCCGCGGCTGGCTCTGCCGCCGCACGGACGTGATCGCCCACGCCCGCGCCCAGAGCGTCCGGATGACCGTCAACCCGCTGCAGCGCATGCTCGGCCTGGCGACCGTACGCGTCGACGCCCCGCCCGGCCCCGTCCAGGTGGCCGCCGCCGACCGCGACCTGGGCGAGGCCCGCGCCATCGTAGAATCCACAGCCCACCGAGCCCTGGCCGCCCGCCGTACGTCCAAAGACCCAGGCCGCTGGGCTGTGTGATCCGATCGCCTTCGGCGGCGCCTTAGCCACCGCCTTCCCTCCTCACTTCGGTCGCTCGTTCCTCGCTTCCTGCATTCGTCAGTCCAGGCGGCGGCGCGCCCCCTACGGCTCCCTTTAGAGGGCGGCCCCTGCGGCTCCCTTTGGATGTGCCTGCGGGGATACCGTCCTTGTATGAGTGTTCTGGGTTATGACCCCTGGTCTCCTGAGTTCGTCGCGGATCCCTATCCCGCTTTCGCGGGGCTGCGGGTGGAGCGGCCCGTGTTCTTTGATGAGGCGACCGGGCAGTGGGTGATCTCGCGGTACGCGGACGTGGACGCGCTGTTGCGGGATCGGCGGCTCGGGCGGTCGTACCTGCATGTGGCGGACCATGAGGGGTTCGGGCAGCCGCCGGAGGCGGAGTTCCTGGCGCCGTTCTGGGGGCTGGTCCGGGCCGGGATGCTGGACGTGGAGCCGCCGGTGCACACGCGGCTGCGGCGGCTGGTGTCGCGGGCGTTCACCGCGCGGATGGTCGAGGGGCTGCGGCCGATGATCCGCGGGCTGGCGGAGGAACTGGCGGGCGGCCTGGCGGAACGGGGCGGTGGCGATCTGCTGGCGGAGGTGGCCGAGCCGCTGCCGGTGAACGTGATCGCCGAGATGCTCGGCGTACCGGTCGAGGACCGGGGGCTGCTGCGGCCCTGGTCGGGCGATATCTGCGGGATGTACGAGCTGAACCCGTCCGAGGAGGCGCAGCGGGCGGCGGTGCGGGCGGCGGTGGAGTTCTCCGATTACCTTCGCGGGCTGGCACGTTCCAGGCGGGAGTCGCCGCGCGAGGACCTGATCAGCGCGCTGGCGCAGGTGGTGGACGAGGGCGGCGACCGGCTGACCGAGGACGAGCTGATCGGGACCTGCGTCCTGCTGCTGAACGCCGGGCACGAGGCGACCGTGAACGCGACCGGCAACGGGTGGTGGTCGCTGTTCCGGAATCCGGGCGAGCTGGCCCGGCTGCGCGGTGATCATGCGCTGGTGCCGCTGGCGGCCGAGGAGCTGATGCGGTACGACACCCCGGCGCCGATGTTCGAGCGCTGGGTCCTGGAGGACATCGAGATCGAGGGCGTGGCCATCCCGCGCGGGGCCGAGGTGGCGCTGCAGTTCGCGTCCGCCAACCGGGATCCGGAGGTCTTCGCCGACCCGGATCGCCTGGATCTGGGCCGCGATCCCAATCCGCACATCACGTTCGGGCTGGGCATTCACTACTGCCTGGGCGCGCCGCTGGCCCGGATCGAGCTGGCCGAGTCGTACGGGGCGCTGCTGCGGCTGGCGCCCGGCATGCGCCTGGTCAAGGAGCCGGAGTGGAAGCCCGGTTTCGTGCTGCGCGGGCTCCGGGAGCTTCAGGTCGAGATCTGAGCGAGGGACGGCGGCAGCGGGATACCGGCGGCCTGGGCGAGCCAGCCGAAGCCGCCCAGTCCGGACGGGTCGATCAGCTCGGCCTCCTCGCCGGCGGCGCAGAGGGCGGCGACGTAGCCGCGCGGGTCCTGGCCGGCCAGGGCGGCCGGGGGCCGCTCGCCGGTGAGGCCGAGTGATCGCAGGGCCTCGCGCTGGGTGGTGAGGAGGGTGGCGTCGGCCCCGGCGTCCTCGCCGGCGCGCGTGCAGGCGTCCAGGGCGACGTGCGCGGTCACGTCGCAGGACCCGTCCGGTACGGCGGGTACGGTGGCGCCGTCCCGGTAGCCGGCCAGCGAGCCGTACACGGGACGGGCGCCGCGCGAGTGCGAGTAGTCCATCGCCACGGCGAGCCCGCGATCGAGCCGTTCCAGGACCGAGGCCCAGGCGGCGCAGCGGGGATGGCCGACCTCGGCGCGCTCGCCCGGCTCGCGCAGCGGCCACCAGCGCTCCATCCAGCCGGCGTCCTCGCCGGTCGGCGGCGGGCCGGGGCGCTCGGCGCCGGTCGCGGGGTCGACCAGCACGGTACGGGGGCCGTCCGGGGTCTGCTCGACCACGTCGAGCGGCACGTTGTCGAGCCATTCGTTCGCGATGACCAGGCCGGTGATCGCGTCGGGCGGCCGGCTCAGCCAGCGGATCCGGTCGGGGGTCCCGGCCGGCGGCGGGGCGATCTCCACGGCGGTGAGCACGAGCCGTCCGGCCAGGCCGGGCGGGACGTTGGCGGTGATGTTGGCCAGCAGCCCGCCGCCGCCCGCGCCGACGTCCACCAGATCGAGCCGGGCCGGGTGGCCGAGCGCGCCGTCCACCTCGACCAGGAGGCGGGCCAGGGCGGCGGCGAAGCGGGGCGAGGCGTGCACCGAGGTACGGAAGTGCTCCGCCGGGCGCTCGCCGCGCCGGTAGAAGCCGTCGGGACCGTACAGTGCCCGCTCCATCGCGGTTCGCCACGTCATCCACGCCGCCACGCGTGCGACGCTATCGCGCCACGGGGAGCCGCCGGCCATCCTCGCGGCGTACGGGGGTCCACCTTCGGGTTGATCCAGGCTTTGTCCTCGGGAAATAGGCTTCATTCCATGTGGGCGAGACTGTGGAACCGGTGTCGCGGCACCAAGCCGCTCGTGGACGCGCTCTTCGCGGCTCCACTCGCCCTCTTCGTCGTGACGGGACTCGCCGGGGACATCTGGGCAATGCCGGTCGAGATCTACCTGGCGTGGTCGTGCGCGCTGATACTCCCGCTCGCCCTGCGCCGGCTCTACCCGCGCTCGGTCTTCGCAACGGTCGCGCTGCTGTCGTTCGCCCAGGTCGTGGTGAACAAGCCGCCGGTGGCGGCCAACATGGCCGTGCTGGTCGCGCTCTACACGATCGCCGCGTACCTGACATTCCGCTGGGCTGTCGCGGCCGCGGTGGTCGCCGAGTTCGGGGCGGTCCTGGCCACGTTCCGGTTCATGTCCGGCTGGGGGAATCAGCGGTACGGGCTCCTCACACTCTCGGTGCTGGTCGGCGGCGTCTGGCTGCTCGGGCTGTACATGCGGACCCGGCGGCAGTACCTGCGCTCGGTGGAATTGCGGGCCGAGCGGCTGGAACGCGAGCGCGACACCGAGGTACAGATCGCGATGGCCTCGGAGCGCGCCCGGATCGCCCGAGAGCTGCACGATGTCGTCGCGCACAACGTGAGCGTGATCGTGGTGCAGGCCGACGGCGCCTCGTACGCGATCGAGACCGACACCGAGCGGGCCCGGCAGGCACTGGAGGCGATCTCGGCGACCGGCCGGCAGGCGCTGGCCGAGATGCGCCGGATGCTCGGGGTCCTGCGGGAGACCGATGACGGCGGCTCGTACGCGCCGCAGCCGGGGGTGGAGCAGCTCACCGACCTGGTGGCGCAGATCAGGGACGCCGGGCTGCCGCTGGAGTTCGCGGTCGAGGGCGTACCGCTGGAGATCTCCGAGGGCCGGCAGCTGACCATCTTCCGGATCGTCCAGGAGTCGCTGACCAACACCCTCAAGCACGGCGGGCCCCGCGCCACGGCGCGGGTGTGCCTGCATTACGGTGACGACGCGATCGAGATCCGCGTCACCGACGACGGCCGGGGAGCCAGCGCCCACAACGACGGGCGCGGGCACGGGCTGATGGGGATGCGCGAGCGCGCCGCCGTCTACGGCGGCGGTGTCGAGGCCGGCCCCCGCCCCGGCGGCGGTTTCCAGGTCGTCGCACGCATTCCGGTACGCGAGGAGGCCAAGATTTGAGCGAGGCAGCATTTTGAGTGAGGCACGATGTTGAGCGAGGCACCATGTTGAGCGAGGCACCATGTTGAGCGAGTTCGAGGATTCTTCGCGGCCCGTGCGGGTGCTGCTCGTGGACGATCAGGAGCTGGTGCGGGCGGGCTTCACGATGGTGCTGGACGCGCAGCCGGACATCGAGGTCGTCGGCGAGGCCGGGGACGGGGCGCAGGCGCTGGAACGGCTGCGGCACACCGCCGCCGACGTGGTGCTGATGGACGTGCGGATGCCGCGGATGGACGGGATCGAGGCGACCCGGCGGATCACCTCGGACGGCACCGCCAAGGTGATCATCCTGACCACGTTCGACCTGGACGAGTACGCGTTCGCGGCGATCAAGGCCGGGGCCGCCGGGTTCCTGCTGAAGGACGCGGGGCCGGCCCAGCTGATCGAGGCGATCAAGTCGGTGCACTCGGGGGACGCGGTGGTGGCGCCGAGCACGACCCGGCGGCTGCTGGACCGGTTCGCGGTGCATCTGCCGGACGAGGAGCGGCGGGCGGCGAGCGGGGCACTGGACTCGCTGACCGCGCGCGAGGACCAGGTGCTGCGGCTGGTGGCCCGCGGGCTGTCCAACGCCGAGATCGCCGAACGGCTGTACGTGTCGGAGGCCACGGTCAAGACGCATATGGGGCGGATCCTGATGAAGCTGGAGCTGCGGGACCGGGTCCAGGCGGTGGTCTTCGCGTACGAGACGGGCCTGGTCAAGAGTGGACAAATGGGTGACTCTATGTAACAGGCCGATTACCGTTCGATGACCTTTCGTGCGCGAACCCGGCTTACCGTTTGCATTACCAATGAGTAGTTGAATAACTACCGTACGTGACGTCACGTTGATCGTGACGGCATGCGCATGTGAATGCAGGAAGGGCCTACGGCCCCCACGTACGGGAGGATCCACGTGCTCAAGAAGCTCGCAGCGACCGGCGTTCTGACCTTCGCCGTCTCCGGCGCCATCATGGCCGCCGCCGGGGCGGCCAGCGCCGACGCCTACACCACGAACGACAACAGCGCCGTCTCGGGCAACCAGGTGATCGCGCCGGTCTCCGTCCCGGTCACCGCGTGCGGCAACAACGTCCAGGTGATCGCGGTCCTGAGCGACTCCGGCGCCGGGTGCGAGGGCAACGCCACCGTGTACCCGCGGCACCACGGCAAGGGTCACCACTCGTAACACCGCTCGTAACACCACACCGAAAGCGCCGGTGACCCCGCTCCGGGGGTCACCGGCGCTTTCGCGTGCGTACGGGCCCTGCGTCCGTACGGGCCCTTTGTGCGTACGAGCCCTCTGTGCATACGAGCCCTCTGTGCGTACGTGGCCTGTAAGCCGGTGCGGTGACGATCGCGTACGACTCAAGTCGTACGGCGGCGCCGGAACCCGCCCTGATGCTGATGCCAAGCGTGGCCGCGCGGTCGATGGCACGGAGGGCGGCCGTTCCTAACGTTGGTGATGGCCGAGATCAGCTCGCCAGGACCCCTGTTTGCCAGGACACCTGTTTGCCAGGACACCTGCTCGCCGTGACCCGAAGGAGCCAACGTGACCAGTACGTTCACCACCCCGCCCGGACCGGCGCCGAGCGCGGGAACGGCACCGCCGGCCGCGCGGGCCACCGAGGTGACCAAGGTGTACGGGACGGGTGACGCGGCCGTGCACGCCCTGCGCGGAGTCTCCGTCGGGTTCGCCGCCGGGGCCTTCACCGCGATCATGGGGCCGTCCGGATCGGGCAAGTCGACGCTGATGCACTGCCTGGCCGGGCTCGACACCGTCAGCGGCGGCCGGATCATGCTGGGCGACGCCGAGATCACCGGGATGAACGACCGGCAGCTCACGCTGCTGCGCCGGGAGCGGGTCGGGTTCGTTTTCCAGGCGTTCAACCTGCTGCCCACGCTGACGGCCGAGCAGAACATCCTGCTGCCCTCCCAGCTGGCCGGGCGCAAGCCGGATCGAGCGTGGTTCGACCAGGTGGTGGAGGTGGTCGGGCTGCGGGACCGGCTGAGCCACCGGCCCGGCGAGCTGTCCGGCGGGCAGCAGCAGCGGGTCGCCTGCGCGCGGGCGCTGGTCTCCCGGCCCGAGGTGATCTTCGCGGACGAGCCGACCGGCAACCTGGACTCCACGTCCAGCGCCGAGGTGCTCGGCTTCCTGCGGACCTCCGTCCGCGAGATGGGCCGGACGATCGTCATGGTCACGCACGACCCGGTGGCCGCCTCGTACGCCGACCGGGTGGTGTTCCTGCGCGACGGCGAGATCGTCACCGAGCTGTACGGGCCGACGCCCGACACCGTCCTGGACCGCCTCAAGAGCCTGGGCGGCTGACCGATGCTGAAGACGACACTCGCGGGCCTGCGGGCCCACAAGCTGCGGCTGCTGCTGACGGCGGTCGCGATCACCCTCGGGGTGGGGTTCATCGGCGGGACGTTCGTCCTGACCGACACCATGCAGGCGGGGGTCCAGAAGTCCTTCGCCCAGTCCGCCGACAAGGTGGACGTGGCGGTGCTGCCGTCGGACGAGGCCGAGGACGGCCTGCCCGCCGAGATGCTGGCCCGGATCCGCTCGGTACCGGGCGTCCAGGAGGCCCAGGGCCGGGTCCGGGGCGACGCCGCGCTGATCGGCAAGGACGGCAAGGCGGTCGGCGACGTCCCGACGCTCGGGATCTCGGTCACCGGCGGCCGGATGCCCCGGTACGAGTTCGACCAGGGCCGGGCACCGAACGGGCCGAACGAGGCCGTCCTGGACTCGCGGGTCGCCTCGCGCGAGAAGTTCAAGGTCGGCGACACCGTCACGGTGCTGGACGGCCGGAAGGCCACGCACACGTTCACCGTGGTCGGCCTGATCGGCGTCGGCCTCGACAGCGACGCCGCCTTCCGCGGCTCGGTCGGCTTCGACACCGCCACCGCGATCCGGATGACCGGCGAGCGGACGTACGCCGAGATCAACGTCGCCGGCGCGGACCGTACCGCGGTCGCCGCGGCCGTCGGCCAAGGCGAGCACCGGGTGCTGACGGGCAGCGCGCTGGCCGACGAGCTGGCCTCCGCCGCGGGCGCCGACACCAAGATCATCCGTACCGGGCTGCTGCTGTTCGGCCTGGTCGCGATGCTGGTCTCGGCGCTGGTCATCTACAACACGTTCTCGATCCTGATCGCGCAGCGGATGCGCGAGATGGCGCTGCTGCGCTGTGTCGGCGCGACCCGCCGGCAGGTCTTCGGCGGCGTCCTGATCGAGTCGGTCGTGGTCGGGCTCGTCGGCTCGCTGCTCGGCCTGCTGGCCGGGCTGGGCCTGGGCGCCGGGATGCTGGCGCTGCTGGACGCGTTCGGCGTCAGCGGCCCGGCGGGTCCCGCGATGAGCGCCGGGGACGTCACCCTGGCGCCCCGTACCGTGCTGGTCGGCCTGGCCGTCGGCGTCGTCGTGACCGTGCTGGCGGCGATCCTGCCCGCGCGCGCCGCGACCCGGGTGCCGCCCGTCGTCGCGCTCCGTTCCGAACTGGAGCCCGGCAGCGCGCGGTTCCGCCTCGGCTGGCCGCGCGCGATCCTGACCGGGCTGTTCGGCGCGCTGGGCTTCACGGTCGCGCTCCTGGGCTCGGTCGTCATGGAGAAGGGCGAGACGGCGATGTACGCGGTCGCGGCCGGAGGAGCCCTGGTGTTCCTCGCGGTGATCGCCCTGATGCCCGCGCTGGTCCGGCCGCTGGGCCGGGTCGTCGGCGCGCTGCCCGGACGGGCCGCCGGCGTCCCGGGACGGCTCGCGGTCGAGAACGCCCGCCGCTCGCCCCGGCGCACCGCGACCACGACGATCGCGCTGACCATCGGGGTCGGCCTGATGAGCCTGTTCGCGGTGATCGCCGCAAGCGGCAAGGCCACCTCCACCCAGCAGCTGAACGAGCAGTTCCCGATGGACTTCCAGATCCAGCCCCAGTACGGCGACGAGGACCCGAAGGTCCCGCACGCGCTGGCGCAGAGCCTGCGCGGCCGTTCCGAGCTCGGCGCGGTGATCGAGCAGCGGCTGCGGGACGGCGAGATCGCCGGGCAGGACGGCACGGTCGGCTCGATCACCCAGTCCGCCCTGGGCGAGGTCATCAAGCCGACCTTCGCCAGCGGTTCCGCGGGCGACCTGCGCGACGGCGCGGCCCTGCTGGACGAGGAGACCGCCAAGGCACAGAACCTGCGGGCCGGGCAGACCGTGACGGTCAGGGCCGTACCGGAGAGCAAGGGCGAGGGTGACATTCCCCGCGCGCAGGGCCCCGGGCTCCAGGTGAAGGTGGCCGCCATCTACGGCGGCAACGTGCCGATGGAGGGGCTGCTGCTGACCGAGGCGGACTTCGGCCGGCTGTACGGGGCGAACTCCGACCCGTACCGGATCTTCGTCACGGCCGCCGGCGGCGTCACGGCCGAGCGGGCGCGGGCGGCCGTGGACGAGGCGGCCCGCCCGTACCCGACCGCCAAGTACACCTCGGGCGCCGAGATCCGGGAGGAGTTCACCAAGGCGATCGACACGCTGCTGCTGGTGTTCGGCGGGCTGCTGGCGCTGGCGATCGTGATCGCGCTGTTCGGGATCGCCAACACGCTGACACTGTCGGTGGTGGAACGGACCCGCGAGTCCGCGCTGCTGCGGGCGCTCGGGCTGACCAAGCGGCAGCTGCGCCGGATGCTGTCGGTGGAGGCGCTGGTCATGGCCGTGATCGGTGCCTTGACCGGGGTACTGCTCGGGGTGGCGTTCGGCTGGGCGGCGACGCAGTCGATGGGCGAGTCCGCCGTCTTCGCGCTGCCGTACCTGCAGATCGCCGGGTTCATGGTGCTGGCCGGGGCCGCGGGGATGCTCGCCGCCGTGCTGCCGGCCCGGCGGGCGGCCAAGGCCTCGATCGTGGAGTCGCTGTCGTTCGACTGAGCCGGTCGTCCGTGTGACCTGACCGTCCGTGTCACCTGGTCGTACGTGTGGCCCGGTCGTCCGGGTGACCCGGTCCATCCGCCCGGCGGATGCTCCGCCCCCATCGTTCGTACGGGATGAGCGATGGGGGCGGAGCCGTTGGCGGAGTGTCTGTCATCACTCCGCGCGACCAGCGCTACTCAGAGTTACCGCGCGCCGGATGATCGCGGCAAGGGTTCCAAGGAAAGAGGCCGGGAATGTGGCGTCGGCATCGAACGTTCCGTAACGTTCGGTAGTCGAATCCTTGCCGGAACGTGAGTGTCGGCGCCGCGTGGATCTCGGGTCACCGCGGTGCTGTGCGGCCGCCGACGCGCGGGTACGCTGGGTCGCGCACGTCCGGTACCTACCTTGAGGACTGGAACGAGAACATGGATGGACAGCGCACGCCTTCCTCCGGCGCGCCCGAAAACGGCGCCGCCGGTAACGCCCCGCGTCCCGAGGACAGGCCCGCGCGGCTGACGGTCGGCGTGGTCGGAGCGGGACGTGTCGGTACGGCGCTCGGTGTGGCCCTGGCCCACGCCGGCCACCGGGTGGTCGCGGCGGCAGCGGTCTCCGAGACCTCGCTGCGGCGTACCGAGGAACGCCTTCCCGGCGCCGCCCTGGTCACCCCGCAGGAAGTGGTCCAGGCCGCCGATCTGGTGCTGCTGACCGTCCCCGACGACGTCCTGCCGGAGCTGGCCGCCGGGCTGGTCGCCGCCGAAGTGCCGTTCACCGGCAAACTCGTCGCGCACACCAGCGGCCGGTACGGGATCGCCGTGCTGGACCCCATCACGAGGGCCGGCGGCCTCCCGCTGGCCCTGCACCCGGTCATGACGTTCACCGGCCGTCCCGACGACGTGAACCGGCTGTCCGGCAGCTCGTTCGGCGTCACGGCGCCCGAGGCGCTGCGCCCGGTCGCCGAGGCGCTGGTACTGGAGATGGGCGGCGAGCCGTCCTGGATCGCCGAGGACCGCCGTGCGCTCTACCACGCAGCCCTGGCGGGCGCCGCCAACCACCTGGTCACGCTGGTCGTGGAGTCGATGGACCTGCTCGGCAAGGCCGGGGTCGCCGAGCCGGGCCGGATGCTCGGCCCGCTGCTGGGCGCCTCCCTGGACAACGCGCTGCGGCTCGGCATCGACGGCCTCACCGGCCCGGTCGCCCGCGGCGACGCCGGCACGGTCGCCGAGCACGTCGGCGAGCTGGGCCGGGTCTCGCCCGAGGGGCGCGGCGCGTACGTGGCGCTGGCCCGGCTGACCGCCGACCGCGCGCTCGCGGCCGGCCTGCTCAAGCCCGAGGACGCCGAACGGCTCCTCGAAGCGCTGGCGGACTGACGAAGGGGACACGGTGGCTGAGCAGGCGGGCACGCTGGTGGTTTCGCGGACGCGGGAGGAGTTGGCCGCGGCGCGTTCCGGTGTGCGGGGCACGCTGGCGCTGGTGCCGACCATGGGGGCGCTGCACGAAGGGCACCGGTCGCTGATCCGGCTCGCGCGGGAGAGCGCGGACACGGTCGCGGTCAGCATCTTCGTCAACCCGCTGCAGTTCGGGCCGGACGAGGACTTCGACCGCTACCCGCGCACGCTGGACGACGATCTCGCGATCTGCGCGGCCGAGGGCGTGGACCTGGTCTTCGCGCCGTCCGGCTCGGTGATGTACCCGTCCCGGCCGCAGGTCACGATCAAGTCCGGGCCGATGGGCGCGGTGGTCGAGGGGGCCGCGCGGCCGGGCCACTTCGACGGAATGCTGACCGTCGTCATGAAGTTGTTCCAGCTGGTACGGCCGGACATGGCGATCTTCGGGGAGAAGGACGCCCAGCAGCTGGCCATGATCCGCCGGATGGTGGCCGACCTGAACGTGCCCGTCGAGGTGATGGGCGCCCCGACCGTACGGGAGCCGGACGGCCTGGCCCTGTCCAGCCGCAACCGCTACCTGTCGGCGGCCGAGCGGGAGACGGCGGCGTTCCTCTCGACCGCGCTGCGGGCGGGCGCCGATGCCGTCGGCGCCGGTCCCGCGGAGGTCGTCCGCGCGGCCCGTACCGTCCTGGACAAGGCCGCGACCGCGGACCCGCCGCTGGTCATGGACTACCTGGTCCTGGTCGACCCCTCGACGTTCGTCGAGATCGACGACGCCGGCTACACCGGCCCGGCGGTGCTCGCCGCGGCGGGCCTGGTCGGTGCCACCCATCTGATCGACAACCTGCCCCTCCGGTTCGCCCCGCCCGAGTTGGCCCCGCCCGAGTCAGCCCCGAACGAGTTCGCCCCGCCCAAGGAGTCCTGATGTTCCGGACGATGTTCAAGTCGAAGATCCACCGCGCCACCGTCACCCAGGCCGACCTGCACTACGTCGGGTCGCTGACCATCGACGAGGACCTGCTGGACGCGGCGGACCTGCTGCCCGGCGAGCAGGTGCACGTGGTGGACATCGACAACGGCGCCCGGCTGGAGACGTACCTGATCGCCGGCGAGCGCGGCTCCGGCGTGATCGGCATCAACGGCGCCGCCGCCCGGCTGGTCTCGCCCGGCGACCTGGTGATCATCATCAGCTATGCCGCGATGACCGACGCGGAGGCCCGCGCGTTCGAGCCCAAGGTCGTGCACGTGGACCGGTCGAACACGATCATCTCGGTCGGCAGCGATCTCGCCGAGCCCGTCCCCGGCTCCCCCGACCTGCGCGGAGACCTGGCGCACCGCTGAACGGCACCCCGCCGAAGGCGCTCCTCCGGGGTTAATGTCACAATGACGAGAACCGACTCCCCGAGGAGATCGTCATGAGCCTTGCCGCCCCTGCCCCCGTACGGACCGCCGAGACCGGCGTCATCGTGATCGGCTCCGGCATCGCCGGGCTCAGCGTGGCGCTCCGCCTCCGGCCGTACGGGCGCGTCCTGCTGGTCACCAAGGCGTTCCTGGACGAGGGCTCCACCCGCTGGGCGCAGGGCGGCATCGCGGCGGCGCTGGCGCCCGACGACAGCCCGGCGGAGCACCTCGCCGACACCCTCACCGCCGGGGTCGGCCTGTGCGACGAGGAGGCCGTACGGGTCCTGGTGGACGAGGGCCCCGGCGCCGTACAGCGGCTCATCGCGCACGGTACCGAGTTCGACCGGGACGAGGACGGCGGGATCGCGCTGACCCGGGAGGGCGGCCACCACCGGCGGCGCATCGCGCACGCGGGCGGCGACGCCACCGGCACCGAGATCAGCCGCGCCCTGCTCGACGCGCTCAAGGACACCGGCGTGGACGTGTACGAGCACGCCCTGGCGCTCGACCTGCTGAAGGACGGCACCGGCCGCGCGGCCGGCGTCAGGCTGCACATGATCGGCGACGGCCGGGCCGGCGAGGTCGTCGAGGTACGGGCGCGGGCCGTCGTCCTGGCCACCGGCGGCCTCGGCCAGGTGTACTCCGCCACGACCAACCCCGAGGTCTCGACCGGCGACGGCGTGGCGCTCGCGCTGCGCGCCGGCGCGGACGTGACCGACCTGGAGTTCGTCCAGTTCCACCCCACCGTGCTGTGGCTGGGCGAGGGCGCGCGCGGCCAGCAGCCGCTGATCTCCGAGGCGGTACGGGGCGAGGGCGCCCATCTGATCGACCACGCGGGCGAGCGGTTCATGCTCGGCCGGCACGAGCTGGCCGACCTGGCACCGCGCGATGTCGTGGCCAAGGGGATCATGACCCGGATGCGCGAGACCGGGGCGTCCCACATGCTGCTGGACGGCCGCCACCTGGGCGCCCGCGTCTGGGAACGGCGCTTCCCGACCATCCTGGCCGCCTGCCGGCACCACGGCATCGACCCGGTGAACGAGCCGATCCCGGTCGTACCGGCGGCCCACTACGCCAGCGGAGGCGTCCGTACCGACCTGCACGGCCGGACATCGGTGCCCGGCCTCTACGCGTGCGGCGAGGTCGCCTGCACGGGCGTGCACGGCGCCAACCGCCTGGCGTCCAACTCCCTCCTCGAAGGGCTCGTCTTCGCCGAACGCATCGTCGAGGCCCTGCGCTCCGACCTGGAAACTCCTTCCAGCCTGGGAACTCCTTCCAGCACCGGCACAGCACCCGCCGACGTCCACGCTCTGATCGATCCCGCCGAACGCGGGAACATTCAGCGGATCATGACCACCTACGCCGGAGTCCTGCGCAACGCCGAGGGCCTCGCCGCCGCCGAACGCGAGCTGCGCGCCCTCGCCGAGCACGGAGCGGACGCCGAGCAGGGGACGGACGTCGAGCCGGGCGTGCCGGCCTGGGAGGCCACCAACCTGCACACGGTCGCGACCGCGATCGTCGCCGCCGCGCTCCGCCGCGAGGAGACCCGCGGCAGCCACTGGCGCGAGGACTTCCCCGACCGCGACGACACCTGGGCCCGCCACCAAACCATCCGCATGACCACCACGGGCCTCACCACCACCGACCTCACCACCACGAGCCTCACCACCACGGGCGAGCCACGTTGACTCGTGGCGTGTTCGCCTCAAGCGAGCGCCTGAAAGGCGAACACGCCACGAGTCGAGCACTCCATGAGTCGAGCACTCCGCGAGCCGAGCACGCCATGAGTCGAGCACGCCATGAGCCGAGAGAAGGGAAGCGACATGACACCCGAGCTGGAGGGGCGGCTGCGGGACGCCGGGCTGGATCCACAGGCTGTGGAGAACCTGGTCCGGGTCGCCTTGGCCGAGGACGGCGAGGTCGACGTCACCAGCGAGCCGATCTTCGGCCCGGACGACGTCGCGAGCGGTGACTTCACCGCCCGCGAGGACGGTGTCATCGCCGGGATCCCCGTGGCCGCGGTCGTCTTCGGGCTGCTGGACGTCGAGCACACCGCCAAGGTCGCCGACGGTGAACGGGTCGCGGCCGGCCAGGTGCTGCTGACCGTCACCGGCGCCACCCGCGCCGTACTGCGCGCTGAACGTACGGCCCTGAACCTGCTCACCCACCTGTCCGGGATCGCCACCGAGACGCGCCGCTGGGCCGACGCGATCGAGGGGACCGAGGCCCGGGTCCGCGACACCCGCAAGACCCTCGCCGGCCTGCGCGCCCTGCAGAAGTACGCGGTGCGCTGCGGCGGCGGCGTCAATCACCGGATGGGCCTGAACGACGCCGCGCTGATCAAGGACAACCATGTGGCCGCGGCCGGCTCGGTCACCGCCGCGTACCGGGCGATCCGGGCCGTCTATCCCGCGCTGCACGTCCAGGTCGAGTGCGACACCCTCGACCAGGTGGACGAGGCGCTGGCCGCGGGCGCCACCGCGATCCTGCTGGACAACATGAGTGACGCCGAGATGACCGAGGCGGTACGGCGCGTCGCGGGCCGCGCCGAGCTCGAGGCCAGCGGCGGCCTCACGCTTGACCGGGCCCGAGACGCGGCCGTGACCGGTGTGGACTACCTTGCTGTAGGCGCGCTGACACATTCGGCGCGCGTGTTCGACATCGGCCTTGACTTCACCTGACCAGCGGGGACCGGATGCTGCTCACCATCGACGTCGGTAACACCCACACCGTCCTCGGCCTGTTCGAGGGCGAGGAGGTGATCGAGCACTGGAGGATCAACACCGATCCGCGGCGTACCGCCGACGAGATCGCCGTGGTCCTCCAGGGCCTGGTCCAGCAGAGCCCACTGCTGGCCGACACCGACATCAGCGGTATCGCGCTCTGCTCCACCGTCCCGTCGGTCCTGCACGAGATGCGCGAGATGTGCCGCCGCTACTACGGCGACGTGGCCGCCATCATCGTCGAGCCCGGGGTCAAGACCGGCGTCCCGGTCCGGATGGACAACCCCAAGGAGGTCGGGGCCGACCGCATCGTCAACGCGCTGGCCGCCGTCCACCTGCACGGTGGCCCCGCGATCGTGGTTGACTTCGGCACCGCCACCACGTTCGACGCCGTATCGAGCAAGGGCGAGTACGTCGGCGGCGCCATCGCCCCCGGCATCGAGATCTCGATAGACGCGCTGTCCTCCGCCGGCGCCCAGCTGCACAAGATCGAGCTGGTCCGTCCCCGGAACGTCGTCGCCAAGAACACCGTCGAAGCGCTGCAATCGGGCATCATCTTCGGCTTCGCCGGACAGGTCGACGGCATCGTCGAACGGATGTCGGAAGAGCTGTCCGCCGAGCCGGACGAGGTCAAGGTCATCGCCACCGGCGGTCTCGCTCCGCTGGTCCTGGAGGAGTCCCGCAGCATCGACGTCTTCGAGCCCTGGCTGACCCTCGTGGGCCTCCGCCTCATCTACGAACGCAATACGCCGTAACGAACTCGTTCGCGGGGCATCGCGGTCGGCCGATAGCCTTGATTTCGTGAGTGACGAGACCTACGACGACCTGCCCGAACAGATGCGGGTACGCCGCGAGAAGCTTGAGCGGCTCCGCGAGAGCGGGATCGACCCGTACCCGGTGACCTTTCCCCGCACGGCGACCATCGCCGAGGTGCGGGAGAAATACCCCGAGCTGGAGCCGGGCACCGAGACGGGGGAGAAGGTCGGCGTCACCGGCCGGGTCATGCTGATCCGCAACACCGGCAAGCTGTGCTTCGCCACGCTGCGCGACGGCAGCGGTGACCTGCAGGTCATGCTGTCGCTGGCCAACGTCGGGCAGGAGCAGCTCGACTTCTGGAAGCGCGAGGTCGACCTCGGCGACCATGTCGGGGTCGAGGGCGAGATCATCACGTCCCGGCGCGGCGAGCTGTCGGTGATGGCCGACCGGTTCGCGATCACGTCCAAGTGCCTGCGGCCGCTGCCGGAGAAGCACGCGGGCCTGACCGACCCGGAGGCGCGGGTCCGGCAGCGGTACGTGGACCTGATCGTCAACGACGAGGCCCGGGAGATGGCCCGGATCCGCAGCGCGACCGTGCGCGCGGTCCGCGACTTCTGGCACGAGGAGGGGTACCTCGAGGTCGAGACCCCGATGCTGCAGCCGATCCACGGCGGGGCGGCGGCGCGGCCGTTCGCGACGCACATCAACGCGTACGGCATGGACCTGTACCTGCGGATCGCGATCGAGCTCTACCTCAAGCGGCTGGTCGTCGGCGGCATCGAGAAGGTCTTCGAGATCAACCGGAACTTCCGGAACGAGGGCGCCGACTCGACCCACAACCCCGAGTTCACGATGCTCGAGGCGTACGGGACGTACCTCGACTACAACGACATGGCCGACCTGACCCAGCGGATGTACCAGCGGGCCGTGGTGGCGGCGCTGGGCACCACGGTCGTGGTGAACGACGGCCGCGAGATCGACCTGGGGCTGCCCGAGTGGCCGCGGATCACCCTGTACGGGGCGGTCTCGGAGGCGGTGGGCGAGGAGATCACCCCGCACACGCCGCTGGACGAGGTCCGCAAGCACGCCGACGGGCGCGGTATCCAGTACGACCCCAAGTGGGGGCAGGGCAAGCTCGTCCAGGAGCTGTTCGAGGAGCTGGTGGAGCACACGCTCGTCCAGCCGACGTTCGTCATGGACTACCCGCTGGAGACCTCGCCGCTGACCCGCCAGCACCGCGAGGAGCCGCTGCTCACCGAGAAGTGGGACCTGATCGGGTTCGGTACGGAGCTGGGGACGGCCTACTCCGAGCTGATCGACCCGATCGAGCAGCGCCGCCGGCTGACCGAGCAGTCGCTGCTGGCCGCCGGGGGCGACGCCGAGGCGATGCGGCTGGACGAGGACTTCCTGCGGGCGCTGGAGTACGCGATGCCGCCGACCGGCGGGATGGGCGCCGGGATCGACCGGATGATCATGGCCTTCACCGGCAAGAACATCCGCGAGACCATCCTCTTCCCGCTGGTGAAGCCGGAGTGAGCCTCGCGAAGCCGGAGTGAGACCCCGCGAAGCCGAGTGAGGGTCGCGAAGCAGAGTGAGGGCCGCTGAAGCCGGAGCGAGGGCACTGCCGACCTAGTGGATGGTCACAGGAAGCGCCGAAACGCCCCGTAGGACGAGATTGTCGCGATAGGTGAGCGGGGTAGCCGTCAGGGCCACATCGCGCTCGAAAAGCCGTCTCAGCGCGATCTGGCCCTCAAGGCGGGCCAGGGGCGCCCCCAGGCAGAAGTGGATCCCGTGGCCGAACGAGAGGTGGCGCGGCGTCTCGTTCGGCCCTGCCGCCCACCTCGTCCCCTCGGCGTAGCGGGCCAGGTCCAGCCGGTCCGGGTCGGTGAAGGCGTCCGGGTCGCGGTTGGCGGCTCCGGTGAGGAGCAGGACCATCTCGCCCTTCGCGATCGTCGTCCCGCCCAGGTCGCGGTCCTCCAGGGCCGCGCGCAGGGTGAGCTGCACCGGCGGGTCGTACCGGAGCAGTTCCTCGATCGCGGCCGCCGTCTCGCCGGGGCGGGTACGGAACCGGTCGAGCTGCTCCGGATGGCGCAGCAGTGCCAGCGCGCCGTTCCCGATCAGGTTGACGGTGGTCTCGTGCCCGGCGACCAGCAGTAGGACGCAGGTGGCCAGCAGTTCATCCTCGGTGAGGGCCGCGCCGTCGTCCGGCACCGCGACCAGCGCGCTGAGCAGGTCGTCGCGCGGCTCGGCCCGGCGCCGCGCGGCCAGCTCACGGAAGTACGCCGCGAACTCCTCGCGCGCCTCGTCCCGCCGGGCCAGATCACCGGCGGGCAGCAGGAAGTCGGGATCCAGTCCGCGGGCGAGCGCGTCCGACCAGCCCTTGAACAGCTCGCGGTCCTCCGGGGGCACGCCCAGCAGCTCGCTGATCAGGATGACCGGCAGCGGGTAGGCGAGCGTCTCGATCACATCGATCTCGCCGCGCGCCCCGTCCAGCAGCTCGGCGACCAGCTCCTCGGCGCGCGGGCGGAGCCGTTCGATCAGCCGGGGCGTGAACGCCTTGCTCACCAGCCGGCGCAGCCGGGTGTGATCGGGCGGGTCCATCGTCAGGAACGAGCGGCGGCGCATCGGCGAGTCGCGCCACAGGCCGCCGTTCTCGGGCCGGTGGCCGAACCGCGGATCGCGCAGCACCTGCTCGCACAGCGCGTGCGAGGTGCTGACCCACAGGCCGGCGGGCGTCCGGATCGGCCGGTCGGCGGCGTCCAGCTTGCGATAGCGGGTGTACGGGTCGGCGCGGAAGGCCGGATCGAATGGATCGAATCCGAGTACCTCGGCCGTGCCGATCGCGGGGTCCATAGGGACAGCATGCGGGTATTGAATCCGTTGTCAACAGAGTCCCGTGCCGACAGTGTCCCGGTGGCTCAGGCGGACTCCCGGACGATCAGCTCGGGGGTGAGGATCACCTGCCGGTGCAGGTGCGACTCGGCCTCGCCGAACTCGGCCAGCGCCAGTTCGGCGGCCTCCTCGCCGACCGCGAGCCGGGGCTGCCGGATCGTGGTCAGCGGTACGGCCGAGCTGCTGGCCAGCTCGATGTCGTCGTAGCCGATCACCGCGATGTCCTCGGGTACCCGGACGCCGCGCCGCAGCAGCTCGTTGATCAGGCCGATCGCGAGCAGGTCGTTGGCGCAGAACACGCCGTCCGGGACCGGTGACAGGCCCAGCAGCCGCTCGGCCGCGGCCCGGCCGCCGGTCGGGGTCAGGCCGTCCTGCGTCAGCGTGAGCAGCTCGCCGCCGCCGGCCTTGGCCAGCGTGCGGGCGGCGCCGTGGCCGCGCTCGACGACCGGCCGCGGCTGCGGGACGCCGGTCACGAAGGCCAGCCGGTCGCGGCCCATCGACAGCAGGTGCGCGGCCGCGATGTCGCCGCCGGCGACATGGTCGACCTGGACCGAGCACATCTCGGGCGCGGCATGGTCGATCAGCACGACGGCCACGCCCGCGGCGCGCAGCCGGTCGACCCCGGCGGCGTCCAGGGCCACCGGGACGATCAGCGCGCCTGCGGCCTGGTGCTCGATCAGCAGCTCCAGCCCGCGCCGCTCCTTGTCCGGCGAGTAGTCGCTGCTGAGCCAGAGCGCGTCGTGCCCGGCGTCGTTGATCGTCAGCTCCGCGCCGCGGGCGACGTCGGTGGCGTACGGGTTGGTGAGGTCCTCCACGACGATGCCGAACGCCCGGGGGCGCGGCGATGTCCCACGGCGATCCGAGCCGCGCCGAGGGCCCTGGCGGAGCCTCCTGGCGGACTCGTTCCGGACGAAACCGAGCTCCTGGATCGCCGCGCGAACGCGGTCACGGGTAGCTTCGGCCACGAGGTCTGGCCGGTTTAGGACATTCGAAACCGTCCCAACTGAAACTCCGGCACGCCTCGCGACTTCGCGAATGCTGGTCTGTGGCAACTCACTCCTCGTCGACCCCGGGCCTGTTTTCGCAGGTTATCGAGTTTCCCGCTGGATACCCCCGTACCGCGGGTCACACCATGCATACAAACGCCTACACATAGTGCCGAACCGGCGCTTGACGGGCCGGATCCGGCCGCCTAGCGTTCCGAGCCGAAGCGTAGCTTGAAACGATTCACGATCTTCGTTCACGGCCGGAACGAAGGTGTCGGACGATCGGACGAGAAGGGACGGGTGCAGATGGCTGGCGATCGAGGCCCGTCTCTGGCAAGGCGCTCTCCTTCCCGGCGGGGTCGTCCACGTCATCGTGGGCACGCCCCTCGCGCCCGAAGGTGCGTCCGTGTTCGGTTGGCCAACGTGTGCATCGTCACCCGGAGTTCCCCGATGGCGCCCGCCAATCGGCCCATCGGCCACGTCCGGCCAAGCACCCGCTTCGGCAGCAGAATCGATGATCAACGTCCGGAGACTCCGGACCCGGCAACCGACGCGTACAGATCGAGGCCTACCCGTGCCTGTGTAGCGAAGGACTGCATCCCCGCGGTCATCACGGACGAGGGAGGACGGAGTGGAACAGGCCACACTCGCACGTCGTGTCACCGACGACTCGCGACTGAACGAGGAGGAGCTACGCCTGCTCGCGCAGATCGCCAGCGGTGTCACAGCCGATGTGGCGGCACGCAAGCTCGAGTTGAGCGCCCGGACCCTGCGGCGCCGGCTGCGGACGATCTGCGACCGGCTCGAGGTCAACACCCCTATCGAGGCCGTTGTGTGGGCGGCCCGTAGGCAGCTCATCTAAGGGGAGCTCCGCTCAGGAGCGCGCCCTCGCCCGCCGGGAGGAGGCGGGCGGAACCCGATGGATCACAGCCGACACGCGAACTCCGTCCCCCCGTGGCGGCGACGCCGCCCCCTGGCAGGTAGGTCCCTGCAGAGGCGTCGCCGCGGACGTTGTTCCCCTTACCCCCTGGTTACCCCTGGCTAAGGCCCCCCGCCAGAACTCCCTCTGTCTCAAAGCCCCGGCCCACGGCGCTCGCCTGGCGGCTGTGTTCATTAAGCCCCGGCCCACGGCGCTCGCCTGGCGGCTCGCACCGTGACCGTGCCTTGTGCGAGCGCGGCATCGCTCCGCGATCTGCCCGATGACGCTCGCCTTCGGCATCGCCTCACCGGCCAGGTAACGCGCTCGCGCCGTGGCTGAGGCCACTGTGAGACAAGCCCCGGCCCCGTCCCCGGCCCCTGGCCAGGCGGCCCGTACCGCCCGCCTTCAGGCCAGGCCCATCCGTACAGCCGCCTCAGGCAAGGCCGCTCGCCCTCGGATCGGCCCGTCCGTGCCGCCGTCTCGGGTCAGGCGACCCGGACCGCGCCGGCGAAGGGGCGGCCCCCGATGGGAGCGATCTTCACGACGTCACCGGTCTGCGGGGCGTGCAGCATCTTGCCGTCGCCCACGTACATGCCGACATGGTGCAGGTCGGAGTAGAAGAACACCAGATCGCCCGGCTGGAGCTTGTCGCGGGAGATGTGCGTGCCCGCGTTCCACTGGCTGCCGGTGTAGTGCGGCAGGCTGATGCCGACCTTCCCGTACGCCCACATGATCAGGCCGGAGCAGTCGAAGGTGCTGGGACCGGCGGCGCCCCACACGTACGGGCGGCCGATCTTGCCCATCGCCAGCCGGAGCGCCTGGGCGGCCTTACCGGAGCCGACGACGGGGAGCTTGGCGAGCTGCGTGGGGTCCTTCTTGACGAGCTTGCCGCGCACCTTCTCGTAGAGCGTGGTGACCTTCTTGCGCTGCGCCTCGAGGTCGCCGCGCAGCTTCCCGACCTGCTTGGCACGCTCCTCGGCGGACTTGCGGGCGCGCTGGGCCGACTGCATGGCCCGGATCATGCTCGCGGCCTGGGTGCCCTCCTGCTCGGCGAAGTACCGCAGCGTGGCGGCCTGGTCGAGCATGGCCTGCGGGTCCTGGGCGGCGAGGAACGAGACGGTCGGATCGGCGCCGCCCTGCATGTAGCTGGTGGCGGCCAGGGTGCCGACCTTGTCCCGGATGCCCTGCAGCGAGTCCTCCTGCCGCTTGGCGTTGTCGGTGGCGACCTTGGCGGCCCGCTGTGACTGCTGGAGCTTCACCCGCAGCCCGTTGTACTGCTCGGTGAGCTGTTCGAGCTTGTCGGCGAGCTTGTGCGCTTCGGCCTCGAGCTCCTTGGTGGTGGGCTCGGGGTCCGCGTGGACCGCGGGGACCGTGAGGAACGAGGCGGCGGCCAGCACGCCGGCGAGCGCGCCCGCCCGTACCGTGCTCACCCGTACCGTGCACATCCGTACCAGGCTCGCCCGGGCGAATGATTTCACCGATTCTCCTCCTGTCCGCCTACCGGGTGGCTGACGGCTTTGGGGCCGGTGCAGCTCGCTGATCACGGTCGGCCGATACCAGCGCAGGAGACTAACGGAGTCACCAGGCGGTGCCAACCAGAACCCGGGAAATCCCAGGTGCCATCCGGCGATTTGAGAAGAGTGTCCGTTTGTGCTGCGCGGACCTTGCTGTGGTTTCTATCACTTTGCGGCATCGCCCCGGGACGCTTTGCCGATGTCACCCGCCGTTCCGACCCGGCCCGGGCCTCCGATGGCTCCGGGCCTCCTATAGCGTGGCCTGTTTGTGGAAGTGGTGATCAGGCGTGCCCGTACCGCCGACGTTCAGCAGATCAGCCGGCTCGTGGGCCTGTACGCCGGTTCCGGACGGCGCCTGCTGCGGAAGGCCACGGTCAAGCTCTTCGAGGACGTCCAGGAATTCTGGGTCGCCGAGGAGCCGGCCGCCGGAACGGGCCCTGCCGCCGGAATGGAACCCGCCGCCGGAACGGAACCTGCCACCGGAACGGAACCGGGGCGGATCATCGGATGCGGTGCCCTGCACGTGATGTGGGAGGACCTTGCTGAGGTCCGTTCGGTCGCGGTCGACCGCGATCAGGTGGGCCGCGGCATCGGGCACCGGATCGTCGCCCGGCTTCTCGAAACGGCCAGGGAACTGGGCGTGGAGCGGGTGTTCTGTCTTACCTTCGAGGTGGAGTTCTTCGGGCGGCACGGGTTCCGCCCGATCCTGGGGACTCCGGTTTCGCCCGAGGTGTACGAAGAACTCCTCCGCTCCTACGACGAAGGCGTGGCAGAGTTCCTGGACCTCGACCGGGTCAAGCCGAATACCTTGGGCAATACCCGGATGTTGCTTCGCCTGGAGGACTGACCGATGAGTAGATCCCCCCGCCGCGGCAGGCCGTACCAGCCGCCGGGCCAGCCGCCTCAGGGGTACGGCGCGCAGGGCCCGCCGCCGCCCTATCAGGGTTCCCAATGGCAGCAACCGCAACAACAGCAGCCGGCCCCGCAATGGCAGAACCAGCAGCCGCCGCAGCAGAACTGGCAGCAGCAGCCCGCGCATGATCAGGGCTACGGGTACCAGGGCGGCGGGTACGACGACGTCTCCGAGGCCGCGAGCCTGCCGCTGGCGCCCATTCTCCGGCGTGCCGGCGCACGCCTTATCGACAACGCGCTCGTCGCGGTGTTCGGCTTCGCGCTCGTGCTGCCGATCGCCATCGGAACGATCGGCCTCGGCAGCGCCGGGAGCAAGACCGACACCGAGGGCGGTGTCTGGAATTGGCCCATCATCTTCACCCTCTTCGCCGTCATGTCGGTGCTGCCGTTCATCTACGAAGCGGTGCAGCTCTCCATGTGGGGCCGCACGATCGGCAAGCGCGTGATGCATGTCGGCGTCGTTCAGGTGCGGCCCGCAGGGGACGCCGTGACGACGACCCAGGCGGTCTGGCGCGCGGGAATCGTCCACGTCGCCTACCAGTTGGGGATCTTCTTCTTCCTCGTTCTGGCCGTCATGGTGTGGGAGTACTTCGCGTACGGGGTGCTCCTGGTCTTCATCGGCGTCGTGATGGCCCACCTGTGGGCGATCTGGGACCAGCCGCTCCACCAGTCCCTGCACGACCGGTTCTCCGGCACGCTCGTGATCGACGAGCGCGTGGAGTACACCGAGGGCGACGAGGGCACCGGATACACCCAGTACGGCGAGTAGAGGCGAGCAGAGGAGCAGAGCGGGATGGCTGCGGATCAGGCACCGGGGGCCGGCCCGCTTTCCGACGAGGAGCCCGGGCGGCCCGCGGGCGCGCCCGGGCTTCCTGCTGAGCCGGTCATGGCCGAGCCGCTCATGGCCGAGCCGGCACAGCGGCTCGTGGCCCGGATAGTCGACACGCTCGTGGTGGGCCTTCCGGTGATGCTGGCCGTTCGCGAGACCGTGCCGCCCACCGATGTCGATATCGTCGCGCCACCGGCGGTCGCGGGGTTCCTGCTTCTGTACGAGTGGATTCAGCTGGCCCTGTGGGGCCGGACTTTGGGCAAACGCTTCGCCGGTATCGAAGTCGTGTCCCAGAGGGCGGCAGAGGGCGTTTCAGGCGGTTTGGACGTCTCGCGGCCGGGCGCCGGCCGTTCCCTCCTTCGGACGGCGCTCTATGCGCTTCCTATTGGCGTACGGCCAGTGCCGGTGTTCGGTCTGATCGCCGGTCTGTTCTGGGTGGGGAACGCGGCCATGATGTACGAGGGCGGCCGGCGCCAGGCGTTGCACGACCGGCTTGCCGGCACGATCGTCGTGAAGCGCACGTCGTGAAGCGCCGTCGTGAAGCGCACCGTCGTGAAGCAACGATCGCTCTGACGGCGCGGGAGATGAGTGACGCGGGAGATGAGTGGACGCCGCGGGAGTTGAGTAACGACATTGAGGACTTATCCACTGTTATCGGTATGCAGTAGAGTCGCCCGCGCCGTACCCGACCGCGGACCAGTTCCAGGCCGTGACCCCGAGATGGCAACGGATTTCGCCGACATCCCCGGCACCGGTATCCATGTACGACCCCCGGTGGACCGGGGTGATCGGCATGCCGTCCGGGTGGCGCGTCCTGCCGTGCATCCCTGTGGAATGCACGGGACGGCGTGGTTAGTGCCGTTACGTCAGGGTTAATCGATGGCCGGGGGGTGGTGTTGCCCTCCCGGTTAAGGTGGTGACCGGCCCAATTCCGGCCGGGCCGGCGGGCCGCGGTACGGGCCGGGAAAGCTCCGGCGGACCGGGAAACCGGTCCAATGCATGATCGTCTCGCTGGTCGCGGACTCTCGGGTGACCTCCGTCACCCGAAAATCCGGGCGGCCGCCCGCGACGGGACAAAATACATACACCGTCCCATCGGGCGGGCGAACCCTCGCGCCGCGAGCCCCCGCGTATCGGCCCTTGCCGCCGCGTATCGCCCGCCTGCCGGATTCCGCGAGCCCCGATTACGAGGAGTTACCGGCAGGCAAGCAACTTCATGTCGGGTGTTGAATTGTCATCGGCAAGCATCGCGGTATATCTTTGTCAACCGAATGCAGTTTGCTCCAGCTGAAAGGTCTGTCCCCATGGCACAGAAGGTTCAGGTGCTTCTCGTCGACGACCTCGACGGTGGCGAGGCGGACGAGACCGTAGCGTTCTCGATCGACGGCGCCTCCTACGAGATCGACCTCAGTAGCGCCAACGCAAAGAAGCTGCGGGATTCCCTGCAGCCGTTCGTGGAGAAGTCCCGTAAGGCCGGCGCCACCACCCGCCGTCGCCGCCAGCGCGGCGCGTCGAGTCGCGAGCGCAGCGCCGAGATCCGTGCCTGGGCCAAGGACCATGGCATCAAGGTCAATGAGCGCGGCCGCATCCCGGCCAATGTGATCGAGAAGTATGAGGCCGCCCACTGAGACGCCTCGCCTGTGACGGCCCGTCTCCCGTGGGGCTCGATTCCCCACAGGAGAGGGGCCGTTCGCTTGTGGCGTAGAGATCTGCGGGTTGTTCCGGCCGGGGTGAGGTAGACAGGTCTCCAGCGGCCATCGTGCCGGTCGTCATGAGCCTTCCTGCGAGCGCCATGAACGACCTGCGAAAAGCTCCCGTTCGCTTGCGGCGTAGCGGGAACATGACACGCCGGGGCGGTAGTTGGATGAGACTGAACAGCGCTTAGCTGGGGAACGTCTCCTGGTGGGAGTGCACCGGGCGGCCTCCTCGGGGCGGGCTAGCATGCGGAAGGACAGGTTCGGACATCCCGGACTCTGACCAACCGCTCTGTGAGGAGCGACGAGATGTTCGAGAGGTTCACCGACCGCGCGCGGCGGGTTGTCGTCCTGGCTCAAGAAGAAGCCAGGATGCTCAACCACAACTACATCGGTACCGAGCACATCCTCCTTGGTCTGATCCACGAGGGCGAGGGTGTGGCCGCCAAGGCGCTCGAGAGCCTGGGGATCAGCCTGGAGGCGGTCCGCCAGCAGGTCGAGGAGATCATCGGCCAGGGCCAGCAGGCGCCTTCGGGGCACATCCCGTTCACTCCGCGCGCCAAGAAGGTGCTGGAGCTGTCGTTGCGCGAGGCGCTGCAGCTCGGCCACAACTACATCGGTACCGAGCACATCCTGCTGGGGCTGATCCGCGAGGGTGAGGGCGTCGCCGCCCAGGTGCTGGTCAAGCTGGGGGCCGATCTCAACCGGGTCCGCCAGCAGGTCATCCAGCTGCTGCACGGCTACCAGGGCAAGGAGCCCGCCGCCTCCGGCGGTCCTGCCGAGGCCACGCCGTCCACCTCGCTGGTGCTCGACCAGTTCGGCCGCAACCTGACCCAGGCGGCCCGGGAGGGCAAGCTCGACCCGGTCATCGGCCGGGACAAGGAGATCGAGCGGGTCATGCAGGTGCTGTCCCGCCGTACCAAGAACAACCCGGTACTGGTGGGCGAGCCCGGCGTCGGCAAGACGGCCGTCGTCGAGGGCCTGGCCCAGAAGATCGTCAAGGGCGAGGTGCCCGAGACCCTGAAGGACAAGCAGCTCTACACCCTCGACCTCGGCGCGCTGGTCGCCGGTTCCCGCTACCGCGGTGACTTCGAGGAACGGCTGAAGAAGGTCCTCAAGGAGATCCGCACCCGCGGCGACATCATCCTGTTCATCGACGAGCTGCACACGCTCGTCGGAGCGGGCGCGGCCGAGGGCGCGATCGACGCCGCCAGCATCCTCAAGCCGATGCTGGCCCGCGGCGAGCTGCAGACCATCGGCGCGACGACGCTGGACGAGTACCGCAAGCACCTGGAGAAGGACGCGGCGCTGGAGCGGCGCTTCCAGCCGATCCAGGTGGCCGAGCCGTCGCTCAGCCACACGATCGAGATCCTCAAGGGCCTGCGGGACCGGTACGAGGCGCACCACCGCGTCTCGATCACCGACGCCGCGCTGGTCTCCGCCGCGCAGCTGGCCGACCGCTACATCAGCGACCGGTTCCTGCCCGACAAGGCGATCGACCTGATCGACGAGGCCGGATCCCGGATGCGGATCCGCCGGATGACCGCGCCGCCGGACCTGCGCGAGTACGACGAGAAGATCGCCGACGTCCGCCGCGAGAAGGAATCGGCGATCGACGCCCAGGACTTCGAGAAGGCGGCCGCGCTCCGCGACTCCGAGAAGCAGCTCCTGGCGCAGAAGGCGCAGCGGGAGAAGGAGTGGAAGGCCGGCGACATGGACGTCGTGGCGGAGGTGACCGAGGAGCTGATCGCCGAGGTCCTGGCCACCGCCACCGGTATCCCGGTCTTCAAGCTCACCGAGGAGGAGTCCAGCCGGCTCCTCAACATGGAGGGCGAGCTCCACAAGCGCGTCATCGGCCAGGAGGACGCCATACGAGCGCTCTCCCAGTCGATCCGCCGTACCCGCGCCGGACTCAAGGACCCGAAGCGTCCTGGCGGCTCGTTCATCTTCGCCGGCCCGTCCGGTGTCGGTAAGACCGAGCTGTCCAAGACCCTCGCCGAGTTCCTGTTCGGTGATGAGGACGCGCTGATCCAGCTGGACATGTCGGAGTTCATGGAGAAGCACACGGTCTCGCGGCTGTTCGGTTCTCCTCCCGGCTATGTCGGGTACGAGGAGGGCGGGCAGCTGACCGAGAAGGTGCGGCGCAAGCCGTTCTCGGTGGTGCTGTTCGATGAGATCGAGAAGGCGCACCAGGACATCTTCAACTCGCTGCTGCAGATCCTGGAGGACGGTCGGCTGACCGACGCCCAGGGCCGGGTGGTGGACTTCAAGAACACCGTGATCATCATGACCACGAACCTGGGAACCCGCGACATCTCCAAGGGCCAGTCCCTCGGCTTCAGCCGGTCCAATGACGAGCAGGGCTCGTACGACCGGATGAAGTCGAAGGTGGGCGAGGAGCTCAAGCAGCACTTCCGGCCCGAGTTCCTCAACCGTGTCGATGACACGGTGGTGTTCCACCAGCTGACGCCGGCGGAGATCATCCAGATCGTGGATCTGATGGTCGCCAAGGTCGACGAGCGGCTCAAGGACCGGGACATGGGCCTGGAGGTGCGGCAGGAGGCCAAGGACCTGCTGGCCGAGCGCGGTTACGACCCGGTGCTGGGCGCGCGGCCGCTGCGCCGCACGATCCAGCGCGAGATCGAGGACCAGCTCTCGGAGAAGATCCTCTACAAGGAGCTGCAGTCCGGCCAGATCGTGATCGTGGGCGTCGAGGGCAGCGGCGAGGAGGCCAAGTTCACCTTCAAGGGTGTTCCCAAGCCCTCCACCGTTCCCGACAGCCCGCCCCCGATCGAGGGCGCGGTCAACTTCAACAAGGACTGAATCAACAAGGACTGATCCGTCCCAGCCCGTGCGAAGGGCCCGTACCGTCCACCGGTACGGGCCCTTCTCGCATCTGGGACGGTCGGGCTCGACGGTCAGGTTCGCAGCCAGACGCCTATCTCGGCGTTGAGGCGCGTCTTGATCTCCATGGGGGCGAAGGACGCCTCTACGCCTGCGCGTGCCAAGTCGGCGAGAACGGAATCGTCGTAGCCGAACGTGTCGCGTACGAGGGTGTACTCCTGCGCCAGCGGGATCCCGGTCATGCAGGGGATGTCGGTGTTGAGGGTCACGAGGAGCCCCTCCTCGCGCAGGCGCTGAAGGGGGTGCTCGGCCAGGGAGGGGGCGAATCCGAGGGCCACGTTGGACGAGGGGCACACCTCCAGAGGAAGGCGCCGTTCCCGTACCTCGGCCACCAGGTCGGGGTCGTCGAGGATGCGAATGCCGTGCCCTAGGCGCTCCGTACGGCCCGTCGTGATGGCCTGGCGGATGCTGGCCGCCCCTTCCGCCTCACCCGCGTGGTGGACGACGTGGAGCCCCTTCTCGCGGGCCGTCTGGAAGACCTCGGTGAACGGGTCGCCCGGATAGGACTCGTCGCCGGCGAGCCCGATCGCGACGACATCGTCGTACCGCAGGGCCAGGTCCAAGGTGCGCCAGGCACGTTCCACGGAACGGCGCCGGGAGTGGTCCAGAATCACGCGGAACTCGATGCCGAAGTCGTCCCGTCCCCTGGCCAAGCCCTCCAGTACGGCGGCCAGCGGCATTTCCAGGTCGCCGAGCCGTTCGCCGTGGGCGGCGGCCGTGAAGGACACCTCCGCGTAGCGAGTGCCCTGCGCGGCCTCGTCCTCGCAGTATTCGTAGGCGATCCGGCGGAAGTCCTCGGCGCGGACGAGGGAGGCCCGTACGAGGTCGTTCTGCGCGAAGAAGTCGGCGAACCCACCGAACGAATGCCCCGCCGCCAGGTGCTCGGGGAAAGCGAGCCCGTTGGCCTTCCCGATCTCCCGGAGGGTCGTCCACCGGACGGAGCTTTCCAGATGAACGTGGAGGTGGGCCTTGGGCAGCCTCAGTAGGTCGCGCACCGGCTCAAGCTAGCCGTCGCGCTTCGGCCGTTTCAGCCGATTTCCATGTACGGGCCGCGGTTCGAGCCGCCGCAGGACGTGCGCCGCGAAAACCGGCGACCGCGTCCCTCAGAGGCGAGTATCAGGCTATGCTTATATAAGTCGACACTGGAGGTGAACGAAGATGGACTTCGCCGATGCCCTGGGGGCCGTGCGGCGCGAGGTCGTCCGGGACGAGGAGACGGTCGTGGTGCGGATGCGCCGCAGCTACGCCACGCCGATCGAGGACCTCTGGGACGCGATCACCGATGCCACGAGGCTGAGCCGCTGGTTCCTGCCCATCGAGGGGGAGTTGCGGGCCGGAGGGTCCTTCCAGTTCAAGGACAACGCGGGCGGCGAGATCCTGCGCTGCGAGCCGCCCGGCCTGCTGCAGGTCAGCTATGGCGGCGAGACCAGCCTGGTGGAGGTACGGCTCACGTCCGAGGAGAAGGGCACCGAGCTCGTTCTGGAGCATTCCGTTCCTCTGGAACTCGCCGGGAACGCCGCAGGCGCGCTCTATGTCGGCCCCGGCTGGGACATCGCGTTCCTCGGTCTGGGGCTGCATCTGGACGGCGAGGTCGTAGCGGACCCCGTGGCGTGGGAGAACTCCCTGCCGGTCCAGAGGTACGCGCTGCGTACGGTCGATGCCTGGGCCGAGGCGGCGTCAGGGGCCGCCACCGCGGAGGAGATCGGGCAGGCGGCCGGGGTGTCGCGTTCCCAGTTCGCCCCGGAGGTGTCCGGCGATCAGGCCGGCGACGCGTAGAAACCGTCCAGAGGTACTCGGACACACGCGCACGGTCTCGGCCGCCGCGAGCCGGCCCCGCGGCGGCCGAGGATCCCGTTCACGGTGAGGGTGCGTAGCCGTGCCTCGTCCACCGTGGGCGCCTCGAACGGGCCACGACATTCCTCACAGACTCCGCGGAGCCGGATGTTCTTGATCAGTGAGGGCCGAGCCGGACACCAGGGCGCGGGCGGCGTCGGCGAAGTACTGCTCATCGGCACTGGGGGCGAGGCCGAGAGCGATGCCCTGGCTGAGGCCGATGAACAGCGCCCTGAGCGCGGTGACCAGGCGCTGCGCCTGATGTGACGTTACGACCTTCCCGTCGTACGACCTGCCGGTGAACAGTGCGATCAGGTGGCTCTCCTGTGCCCGGACCGAGGCGGCGAGCTGGGAGCTCAGCTCAGGGTCGTGCAGCGCCATGTCCAGCAGGGTGATCTGCAATGACAGGCCGGACAGCGCGTCCGGGGCGTCGCAACTGCGCCGGTAGTACCGGGCAAAGGCGTCGACCGCTTCAAGGAGGCCCACGTCAGCGGGGATCGCTTGGTCGATCTCCTCATAGTGCGGCTGCAGGTGGTCGGCGACCACGGCGACCACCAGGCCGGTCTTGCTGCCGAACAGCGAGTAGACGGCACCGGTGGTCAGGTCGGCCCGCTCCGCGATCTCCTCGAGCTTGGCGCGGTGCCCGTCTCGGGAGATGACCCGGAAGGCGGCATCGAGCAGCGCGCGGCGGTTGCGTTCCTTGGTCTCCGCTCTCGTCATTCTCATAATCCCGTTATTCTAGTAATCACATTACGGGATCGGGACGGCTGTCCCCGGGAGGAGCACTCATGACGCGAGCCGAGGCCGTGGCATCGTCGACGACCCACCGGGTGGGGGCCATCGCCGACGGCGCCGTCAAGGTGATGCTCGGTGCCGCCTTCATCATCGGCGCCGGCGGGTTCGGTGAGTTGCTCGGAGTGTCCACCTGGCTGATGGTCGTCGCCGGTGTTGCCCTGCTGATAGGCGGTGGAGTCGAGATCAGGTACGTGCGCAGCCGCTCGATGCGCACTTACCTTCGGCTGATGGTCCTCTACGACAGCGGCTGGGTGCTGGCGACGCTTGTCGGCCTGCTGATGGCCTGGCAGGGAGGCAGTGCCGGGGGCGAGGTATGGATCGGATACCAGACGGCAGCTCCCATCATGCTCACCGCGCTGCTGGTAGCCGCTCCCCCCGCTGTGGACGCCCGGGCAGAGAACGCCGCAGCTTGAGTCAGGTGGGGAGGGCGTATCGGCCGTCGTCCAAGGGGTCGACCAGGCCGTCGCTCACAAGGGCGTCCAGGGCGCGCTCCCGCTGGACGGCATCCGTCCAGACGACGTCCAGCAGGGCCTTCTCTACCGGGCCCTCGGCGTCTCTCAGGATGGCCAGGAGGCGGCCCCGGCATTGGCGGTCGGTGCCCGTGTAGGTCTGGCCGCGCCGGGGCGGGCCGGCGTATGCGGGGCGGCCGGCGCGTTGCCAGGCGCATTGGGCGATCACAGGGCAGTCGACGCACCGCGGGGAACGGGCCGTACAGACGAGGGCGCCCAGCTCCATGACCGCGACCGCCCAGCGGGCCGCCGTCGGAGGATCGAGCGGGAGCAGGGACTCGGCCAGCCGGAGCTCGGCCCTGGTCTGGGCCTTGGGCGGGTACTCCTCGCCCGAGCAGAGCCGGGCCAGGACGCGCCGTACGTTGGTGTCCAGGACGGCGTGGCGCTGCCCGTAGGCGAAGCTGGCGACCGCGGCGGCGGTGTACGCGCCGATGCCGGGCAGGGCCAGCAGGTCGTCATGGGATGAGGGCACCTGGCCCCCATGCCGCTCCACGATGGCTCTGGCGCTCTCATGGAGCCGCAGGGCGCGCCGGGGATAGCCGAGCCGCCCCCAGGCCCGTACGGCCTCTCCGGACGGCTCGGCGGCCAGTGAGGCGGGCTCGGGCCAGCGGTCCAGCCACTCGCGCCAGACCGGCAGTACGCGGACGACCGGGGTCTGCTGGAGCATGATCTCGCTGACCAGGATGCCCCAGGGGGAGGCACCCGGCTCCCGCCAGGGGAGTTCGCGGGCGTTCGCCTCGTACCAGCCGAGGATCGGGAGGGTGTACGTCGTGTTCATGGTCGGCCGCCATTGTGGCACGGGCAATGTGGCGGGGCCCCGCGTACGGCGGGTCGCCACCGAGACCAAGATCAAAGAACGCATACTGACCGTATGGGACCCGGCACCGAAAGTGACCTAGAGGAACTGGACGCCGAGCAGTACTGGCGGCGGCGCGCGGCCGTCCTCGCCGGGGTCCTCGCCGTGGTCGGCCTGCTGGCGTGGGCCTGCGGGTCCGGCGGCGAAGGCGAGGCGGTACGGGGCGCGGCGGCGGCCGGGGCCGCGAGCACGCCGATCCCGCCGGCGGTGCCGTCCGCCACGCCGACCAAGAGCGCGGAGGCGCAGCGCGAGGACGGGTCCTGCGATCCGGAGGCCGTGGTCGTGACGATGACGACCGTCCGCCGTACGTACGGGCCGGGGGAGCGGCCACGGTTCCAGGTGATCGCGGTGAACACGGGTGATCGTGCCTGCGAGTTCGGGGTCGGGCCCGGAGATCTCGATCTCAGGATCAGGTCGGGTGCCGACAAGGTCTGGTCCTCGGCGGCCTGCGCGCGAGGGCGCGGCTCGTCCGTCCGTACGCTGCGCAAGGGCATCCCGTACGTCGAGATCGTCAGCTGGGACCGCAAGCGCACCACCGGGGACTGCCCGGGCGCCCGTCCATCGGCACGGCCCGGCACCTACGTCGCCACCATCGACTCGAAGATCGTCAAGACCCCGGCCCAGGTCTTCCGGCTGCGCTGACCCCTGCCGGCCACCACCGGGCCGGCCTCACCACAGGCCGGCCTCACCACGGGCGTCACAGATCCGGGTCCGTACGGTACGGCGGTCCCAACCGACGGGTGATTAGGGCAGGGGAGTAAAGCGGCCCGTCAGACGCGGCGTTCCAGGACTAGACGCGCCGCTCCAGGATCAGACATGCCATTCCAAGATCACACATACCGTTCCAGGATCAGCCGTTCCAGGATCAGCCGTTCCAGGGTCAGACGTAGCGTTCCAGGATCGAGGACTCGGCCAGCCGGGACAGGCCCTCACGGACGCTGCGGGCCCGGGACTCGCCCACCCCGCCGACGCCTTGGAGGTCGTCGATGCTGGCCGCCAGCAGCTTCTGCAGCCCGCCGAAGTGCTCCACCAGGCGCTCGACCACCAGGCCGGGCAGCCGGGGCACCTTGGCCAGCAGGCGGTAGCCCTTGGGGCTGACCGGCAGGTCGAGGGCGTCCGGGCCGGCGAAGCCCATCACCTCGGCGACCGTGGTCAGGTCGAGCAGCTCGGTGGCCGACAGCAGGTCGAGATCGCTCAGCACGGCGTCGAAGCCGCGGTCGCGGGCGTCCGGGGACGGGTAGTCGCGGACGATCAGCTCCCGGTCGACGTCGACGCCCGAGACCAGCTCGTCCAGCTGCAGCGACAGCAGCCGGCCGTCGGTGCCCAGCTCGACGACGTAGCCCTCGATCTCGTCGGCGATCCGGCGGACCATCTCCAGCCGCTGGACGACCGCGCTGACGTCGCGGACCGTCACCAGGTCCTCGATCTCCAGGGCCGACAGCGTGCCGGAGACCTCGTCGAGCCGCAGCTTGTAGCGCTCGAGCGTGGCCAGGGCCTGGTTGGCCTTGGACAGGATGGCCGCCGAGTCCTCCAGGACGTACCGGATGCCGTCGAGGTAGAGCGCGATGATGTGCATCGACTGGCTCACCGAGATGACCGGATAGCCGACCTGGCGGGCGACCCGCTCCGCCGTACGGTGCCGGGTCCCCGACTCCTCGGTGGGGATCGTGGAGTCCGGGACGAGGTGGACCGCGGCCCGGACGATCCGCGCGTGGTGGCCGTCGAGCACGATCGCGCCGTCCATCTTGGCGAGCTCGCGCAGCCGGGTGGCGGAGAACTCGACGTCGAGCTCGAACCCGCCCGAGCACACCTCCTCGACGAGCTTGTCGTAGCCGAGCACGATCAGTCCGCCGGTGTGTCCCCGCAGGATCCGTTCCAGTCCGTCGCGGATCGCCGTGCCCGGGGCCACCGCGGCGAGCGTGGCCCTGCGTCGTTCGTCATGACCCTTGTCGTGTGCTGGCACCTGGCCCCCGGAGGTCGCTGGACGGCGTCAGTTTACCGATGAGCCCCGGTCACGGGGTCTCCACCTGGCCCTAAGCGTGGGTCGTGTGACGCAACACTCTGGTGTTACGCCTGTTAGGGCGCCGTAAAAGCCACTTGAAGCGCTTGGGTGAGACTGTCCACTTCCATCACTTTCATGCCTTCATGACTGCTGAGGAGCGGGTCCGCGCGCTTGAGCGGCGAGCCGTCGCCGAACGCCAGCGAGCCGCGCGGGACGATCGCGTGCTTGAAGCCGAGCCGGGCGGCCTCGGCCAGCCTGCGCTGCACGCCCGGCACGACGCGCACCTCACCGGCCAGGCCGACCTCGCCGAGCGCGATCAGGCTGCCCGACAGCGACTGCTCGACGGTCGACCCGGCGACGGCCAGGGCCAGCGCGAGGTCGACGGAGGTCTCCGACAGCCGGACGCCGCCGACCGTCGAGACGTACACGTCCTGCTCGTGCATGGAGATCTTGCAGCGCTGGGCCAGCACGGCCAGCACCATCGCGACCCTGGACGTGTCGAGGCCGGACGTGGCGCGCCGGGGCGAGGGCAGGTGCGACTTGGCCACCAGAGCCTGGACCTCGGCGACCAGCGGGCGCCGCCCCTCCAGCGTCACGGTCACGCACGTACCCGGAACGGGCTCCTCGCGCCGGGTCAGGAACAGGCCGCTGGGGTCGGGCAGCCCCACGATTCCCAGCTCGGACAGGTCGAAGCAGCCCAGCTCGTCGGTGGGGCCGTAGCGGTTCTTCACCGCGCGGATCATCCGCAGCCGGCTGTGCCGGTCGCCCTCGAAGTAGAGCACCACGTCCACCAGGTGCTCCAGCAGCCGGGGCCCGGCGATCGCGCCCTCCTTGGTGACGTGGCCGACCAGCACGACGGTGATGCCGCGTTCCTTGGCGATCCGGATGAGGTTGGCGGCGACCTCGCGGATCTGCGTCACGCCGCCCGGCGCGCCGTCGGCCTCGGCCGTTCCGATGGTCTGGATGGAGTCGACGACCACCAGGACGGGCTGCACCGTGTCGATGTGCCCCAGCACGGCCGACAGCTCGGTCTCGGCCGCCAGATAGAGATCGTCGGTGATCGCCCCCACCCGGTCGGCCCGCAACCGCACCTGCTCGGCCGACTCCTCGCCGGTGATGTAGAGAACGGGCCGCCGCTCCGTTCCGGCGGCATCGCCCCCACCGGCCGGCCCTGAGCCATTGGTCTGCCCGGCCCCATTGGACGACCCTGGGCCATTGGACGACGCAGTCCCATTGGACGCCGCGGAGCCACCTGTTGACGTGGCCTCGCCGGGCGCCGCAGAGCCTCCGGGTGACGCGACCCCATCAGACGACCGGATGTCACTGGCCGACGTGGTGCCGTTCTGTGCGGCCGAGCCACCGAATGAGGTGGTGGAGGCCAGGGCGGCGACCTCCAGGAGCAGGGTGGACTTGCCGATGCCGGGCTCGCCCGCCAGCAGGACGACGGCGCCGGGGACGATGCCGCCGCCCAGGACGCGGTCGAGCTCATCGAGGCCGGTCGGTCTGGTCTGCGAGGAGCGGACGTCGACCTGGCCGATGGGCCGGGCGGGGGTGGTGACGGCACCCGCCGCGACCACCCGCGCGGGGCTGGCCGAGCCGGCCTCGATGACCGTGCCCCAGACCTGGCACTCGCCGCAGCGGCCGATCCATTTGGAGGTCTGCCAGCCGCACTCCGTGCAGCGGTAGGTCGGCTTCGCCGTCTTCGCCTTGGCCATGCGCCGAAGCGTAGAGGGCGGCACCGACAATCCCGGGCCCGGTCGCCGGACGCGGTGACATCACGGTGACCGAATGTGTGACATTGCTTACCCAGCCCGCCTGGAACGCGTGACGCTCCGTCACCCGAACGCCGGGGTTGCCCTGAACGTCAGGAGCACCCCGAACGTCAGGAGCAACCCGAACGTCAAGGTCACCCCGAACGCCGGGGTCGCCCCGAACGCCAGTGTCACCTGGGCGTCAGGCGGCGAGGGACGTGCGGGCCCGTTCGATCAGGTCGCCGAGGTGGTCGGAGACGGCGCTCGGACGTTCCAGCATGGCCATGTGGCCGGCGGACGGGACGACCTCCAGCCGGCCGGACGGGACGCAGCCGGCGATCTTGAGGCTGTGCTCGACCGGGGTGAGCCGGTCGTGCTCGGCGCCGATGACCAGCGTGTCGGCCCCGGCCAGCGCGCCGCACTCGCTGATCACCTCGGTGGTGATCATGGAGTGCAGGAAGCCGAGGAACGCGTCCATCCGGGTGTCGGCCATCATCTGCTCGGCGAACGCCACCGCGTTCGGTCCGGCGTCCGGGCCGAACGCGATCAGGTCCTCCATCAGCATCGAGCCGGTACGTCCCACCCGGCGGACCTTCTCGATGGCCGGCGATCCGGCGCCGGCGGCCCGCAGCGCGCGGGGCAGCACCCGCTGGGTGAGCCGCGTCAGCGCGACCGGGAGGCCCAGCGTGACCTGGCCGAGCCCGCCCGAGGACGTGCACAGCAGGCCGGTGGCGACCACCCTGCGGTTGAACAGCTCCGGGTACTCGTCGGCGAACTGCATGATCGTCATGCCGCCCATCGAGTGCCCGATCAGGACCACCGGGGTGTCCTCCGGGACGGTCTGCTCGATCACCGCGGCCAGGTCGCCCGCCAGCCGGTCGAGCGCGTACCCGCCGCGGTCCCCGCCCTGCGAGCGGCCGTGCCCGCGCTGGTCCCAGAAGACGAGCCGGCCGAGGTCGCGCAGGGCCTTGCGCTGGAAGTGCCAGGAGTCCTGGGTGAGCGTCCAGCCGTGCGAGAACACGATCGCCAGATCGGTACGGTCCACCCCGTCGACCTCGGCGTAAAGGCGGGTGCCGTCGCTCGCCCGTACCGGTACGGGACGCCCGCGCAGGCTGCCGAACGGCTCGCCCGCGAACGGGTCGGGCCGCATCTGGAGCTGCCGGAGGGCGTGCCGCTGCGCGGCCAGCCCGGCGCCGGCCGCCCCCGCGCCGAGCGCGGTCGCGGCGAGGATGGTGCGGCTCGTTCTGGCGGCACGGCCCATGCTGCTGGCCTCCTTCTACGCCGGTACGCCCGCGATCCGCTGAAGCGCCCGGAATGTCTGTGGCGGATTCATTGTGATGCACCGCCGGGGAATCGGCACCAGCCGGGTACGTCCGGATCGTCCATGCCCTGTTCACGCCCTGAGCGAGGCTCGTTCAGCGCAGGAGCGCCGTTCAGCGCAGGAGCGCCGTTCAGCGCAGGCGCCACCAGAGTCAGTGCAGGCGCCACCAGAGGTTGACGGCGTAGTCGACCTCGCGGCCGGGGTGCTCGCGCAGGGCGGCCTCGGCCAGCTCGGGCGGGAACTCGATGCCCAGGACGGCGGCCAGGTCGTCGCGGGTCTCGAACGACCACCGGATGGTCAGCGGCTCGCGCTGGAAGCCGTGCCGGGCCCAGAACCGCTCGACCGCGCCGGGATCGTACGAGGGCAGGCTGCGCCGGAACCAGCCGCCGAACGTGGAGCGGGTGGCGTCGTTGTCGATGATGAAGATCGCGCCGCCGCGCCGGACGACCCGGCCGAGCTCGGCCAGTCCCGGCTCGCAGCCGGGGCCGAAGAAGTAGGCCCACCGGGCGTGCACCACGTCGACGGACGCGTCCGGAAGTGGCAATGCCTGCGCCGCTCCCATACGTACCGTGACATTCGGGACGTCTCGCACCCGGCGGCGGGCGGCCGAGGCCAGTCCCGAATGCGGCTCGATCCCGATCACCCGGGCCGCCTCGCGGGCGAAGACCGGCAGGTGGAAGCCCGTACCGCAGCCGAGGTCGAGCACCGTGGCCCCGTCCCACGGGCGGATGGCGCGCATCGCCGAGTCGAGCGTCCCGTCGGGGTCCACGGCACGGTTCTCGATCTCGTACACCCGCGGCGAGTTCCAGATGTTCGGGCTCGGTACGGCCCCCGGTGCGATCTCGGCCACGGGAACCCAGGGTAGCCACTCGGTGTGCCGGGAAATCGGGCTCGGTGCCGTCCGCGGGTTTCTTCGGGGCTCCGGGCGCATAGGCTTTCCGTTGCGTGAGCGCCGCCGGGCGGGGCAGGGTGCCATTGGGTCCGGCCCAACGGAGCCCACGGACGATAGCCCATGGGTGCGAGCCCGCGGGCGAGACCGCTTAGCGACCACCATGCAGCTACCACCATGCAGCGACCACCATGGCGAGGGAGCCTTGACCCCGCAGCACAACGGCGCCGCCACTCCGGCCATCCGCGTGCCGGATGCGCCGATCACGCTGTCCACGGCGTCGGTCTATCCGGAGAAGGTGCCGAGCGCCTTCGAGATCGCCGCGCTGCTCGGGTACGACGGCATCGAGATCATGGTCTCGACCGACGCCTCGTCGCAGGACCTCAACGTGCTGCGCCGGCTGTCGGACTACCACCAGGTCCCGATCAAGTCGATCCACGCGCCCTGCCTGCTGCTGACGCAGCGGGTGTGGGGCCGCGAGCCGTGGGGCAAGCTCGTCCGCTCCAAGGAGGTCGCCGAGGAGCTGGGCGCCGACGTGGTGGTGGTGCATCCGCCGTTCCGCTGGCAGCGCGAGTACGCCCGGGAGTTCGTCGAGGGCCTGGCCCGCATGCAGGACGAGACCGACGTCCTGTTCGCTGTGGAGAACATGTTCCCGCTTAAGGCGCGCGGCGCCGAGGCGGGCATGTACCTGCCCGACTGGAACCCGGTCGACCAGGACTACCCGTTCGTGACCCTGGACCTGTCGCACACCGCCGTTTCCGGCTCCGACGCGCTCGACATGGCCGACCGGCTCGGCGAGCGGCTGCGGCACGTCCACCTGGCCGACGGCGTCGGTGTCACCAACAAGGACGAGCATCTGGTGCCCGGCCGGGGCAACCAGCCGTGCGGCCAGATGCTGGAACGGCTGGCCGACGACGCCTACGGCGGCCACATCTGCCTGGAGGTCAACACCCGCCGCGCCGCCAGCCGTGCCGAGCGGATGGAGGACCTGGCCGAGGCGCTCGCGTTCACCCGCCTGCACCTTGCCGCCGCCGAAGGCGCCACCGGCTCCCGAGCGTGGGAGGTCACGCCGGGCGGTGAGGTGTCCCCCAGGAGCGCGTGGTGACCGAGGCGGAGCCCGTACGCCCGGATCCAGAGCCCGAACCCACGGAGCCTGTACGCCCCGATTCCGTACGTCCGGAGGCCGAGCGTCCGGGAATCGAACGGCGTCCTGGACGCCGGCCGGGCCCGACCGAGACCCGCGAGGCGATCCTGGCCGCCGCCCGTGAGCTGTTCGCCGAGAAGGGGTACGACGGCGCCTCGCTGCGCGCCATCGCCCGTACCGCCGGGGTCGATCCCGCCCTGGTGCACCACTTCTTCGGCAACAAGGAGGGTGTCTTCGTCGCGGCCATGCGGTTCCCGGTGGACCCGTCGGAGCTGGTCCCCAGGATCATGGCGGCGCCCCGGGACCGTCTCGGCGAGACCCTGGTCCGCACGTTCCTTGAGGTCTGGACCGACGACGAGCGGCGCGCGCCGATCATGGCGATGCTGCGGTCCGCGATGACCAACGAGCAGGCCGCCGTGATGATGCGGCAGTTCGTGAGCTCGGCGCTGCTCGGCCGGGCGGCCGAGATCCACGGGATCCCGCTGATCCGGGTCAACGCCGCCGCCGGCCAGATGATCGGCGTGATGCTGCTCCGGTACGTGCTGAAGGTCGAGCCGATCGCCTCGGCCTCTCCCGAGGAACTGGTCGAGCTGCTGGCTCCCAGCATCCAGCTTTACCTGGCCTGACCGTCCCCTTTGCCCCCCTGCGTGTCGCCCCCTGCGTGCGGCCCCTGCCGCGCGCCGCTTTTCGCATGCCCGGGGCCTTGACCGCGAGCGACCGGCGACATAAATTCAACACATGATGAGTTCTAGTCCCGCGTCCGGCCCTGCTTCTGGTCCGGGTACCGCGGTGAGCGTCCGCGGGCTGCAGGTGGAACGGGGTGGACGGCCGGTCCTGCACGGGCTCGACTTCGAGGTACCGCGCGGCTCGGTCATCGGGCTGCTGGGCCCGAGCGGCTGCGGCAAGACCACGCTGATGCGGGCCGTGGTGGGCGTGCAGATCGTCAAGGGCGGCGAGGTCACCGTGCTCGGCGAGCCCGCCGGATCGCCCGGTCTGCGGCGCCGCGTCGGCTACGCGACCCAGTCGCCCGCCGTCTACGCCGACCTCAGCGTCCGGGAGAACATGCGCTACTTCGCCGCCGTCCTCGGCGCGCCGCGTTCCGACGCCGACCGCGTCATCGACGAGGTGGGCCTGGGCGGCGCCCGCGACCAGCTCGCCGCGACCCTGTCCGGCGGCCAGTTCAGCCGCGCCAACCTGGCGGTCGCCCTGCTCGGCACGCCCGAGCTGCTCGTCCTGGACGAGCCGACCGTGGGCCTGGACCCGGTGCTGCGCCAGGAGCTGTGGGAGCTGTTCCGGGAGCTGGCCGAACGGGGCACCACCCTCATGGTCTCCAGCCACGTCATGGACGAGGCCGGCCGCACCGACCGGCTGCTGCTGATGCGCGAGGGCCGGATCCTGGCCGACGGCACGCCCGAGTCGCTGCGCGCCCGTACCGGCCGGAACGACCTGGAGGCGGCGTTCCTGCACCTGATCAGCGAGCGGGCGGGGAGTCCCTCATGAACGTCTCGATCACGCTGGCCACGACGCGCCGCATCCTGCGGCAGCTCCGGCACGACCACCGCACGATCGGCCTGATGGTCGGGGTACCGACGCTGCTGATGATCCTGCTCCGGTACGTGTTCGACGGGCCCGGCCTGTTCGACCGGATCGGGCCGATGCTGCTCGGGCTGTTCCCGTTCGTGATCATGTTCGTGGTGACCAGCGTCGGCACGCTGCGCGAGCGCACCAGCGGCACGCTGGAACGGCTGATGACCATGCCGATGGGCAAGCTGGACCTGCTGCTGGGCTATGCGCTGGCGTTCGGGCTGCTGGCCCTGGTGCAGGTCGGGGTGGCGCTGGGGATCGCGCTGACCTGGCTGGATCTGGACCTCGTCGGCTCGGTCTGGTCGCTGCTGCTGGTCGCGATCCTGAACGCCCTGCTCGGTGTGGCGCTGGGCCTGCTCGCCAGCGCGTTCGCGCGTACCGAGTTCCAGGCGGTGCAGTTCATGCCCGCGTTCGTCCTGCCGCAGCTGCTGCTGTGCGGGCTGCTCGTACCGCGCGAGAAGATGGCCGGCTGGCTGGAGGCGATCTCGAACGTGCTGCCGCTGTCGTACGCGATGGACGCCATGCAGCGGGTGACCGTGGAGGCCGAGTTCAGCGGCACGCTCACCCGCGACGTCGTGGTCATCTCCGGATGCGTGCTCGTGGCGCTGCTGCTGGGCGCCGCCACGCTGCGCCGCCGTACAGACTGAGCCACGCTGCGCTGCCGCCCTGCGCCGTCGCCCTGTGCCGCCCTGAGCCGCGTACCGAGTTGCGCACTCAGTACGCGCACTCAGTACGCGCACTCAGTACGCGCACTGAGCTGCCGGACCGACCGAGCCGCCATAGTGACTGACCTGGGCGCCCCCGGCTGCTAATCTCGCGCGACATGAGTCCCCTTGACCCGCCGGGTCCCGGCGCGCCCGTACCGGGGCCGGGTTCCGGCGCCGGAACCGCCGCCGCCGGCCAGTCCCCGGCCGGCCAAATCCCGGTGGGCCAGACCCCGGCGGGCCAAATCCCGGTGGGCCAGGACCCGGCGGGCCAGATCCCGGCGGGCCAGGACCCGCACGGGTTCTTCGCGCCCGGCGGCTCGGGCGACGATCCGGGGGGCCCGCCCGGACCGGGGGACGACACGCCGGCCAGGAAGCGCCGCTGGCCCCGAGTCCTCGCCGCGGTGGGCGTGTTCCTGCTGCTGATCGTGGTCGGCACGGCGGGCCTCGTCTGGCAGCGCCAGTCGGCGTACAACGGCAACATCGAGCGGGTCCCGAGCGCGATGCCGACCGGCAAGAACCGGCCGGGCCCGAACGTCGCCGGTACCCAGAACTGGCTGCTGGTCGGCTCCGACAGCCGCGCCGAGGTCGGTACGACCGGTGCGGGCGCCCGGGTCTGGAAGCAGGGCGGCCAGCGGTCCGACACGATCATGCTGCTGCACCTGCCGGCCGACCGCAGCAAGGCGTACGTGATCTCGTTCCCCCGGGACTCCTGGGTACAGATCCCCGGCTACGGCCCGCAGAAGATCAACGCGGCGTTCTCCTACGGTGGCCCACCGCTGCTGATCGAGACCGTGGAGTCTCTCACCGGCATCCGGATCGACCACTTCGGTGCGATCGACTTCAACGGGTTCAAGTCGATGACCGACGCGCTCGGCGGCGTCGAGGTCAACATCGAGAAGAGCGTGTACGACCCGGCCCGCAAGGTGCACTGGCCGGCGGGCCGGCAGACGCTCGACGGCGAGAAGGCGCTGCTGTTCGTCCGGCAGCGCTACAACCTGGCCAACGGCGACTTCGACCGGATCAAGCGCCAGCAGGCGTTCCTGCGCGCGCTGGCCAAGAAGGCCTCGGACGGCGGTACGGTCTCCAACCCGCTCAAGCTGAACCGGTTCCTGTCGGCGCTGACCAAGTCGATCAGCGTGGACGACTCGGTCTCGGGCGGCGACCTGCGCAAGCTGGCGCTCAGCATGCGCGGGGTCCGGCCCGGCGACGTGGAGTTCATGACCGCGCCGCACAAGGGCAGCGCGCAGCGCGCCAAGCAGAGCGTGGTGCTGCTCGACAAGGCCAAGGCGACGGCCCTGTTCGAGGCCGTGAAGACCGCCGAGGTGGCCCAGTACGTGGAGAAGTACGGCGGCACGAACCGCGTCGGCACGGTCTCCTGATCAGCGCGGCCTCCTGACCGGCGCGGCGATCAGGAGGCCAGTGAGCCGGGCCCTTCTCCGGGCATTAACCTGAAAAGGCGGGACGATGCCGTCCCGTACGGAGAAGGGGATGCAAGTGCTTCGTCAGGCCCTGCTGTTCGCGTCGCGCAGCGACGGCTTCCGCAAGATCGTGGAGACCGCGCCGCTGTCCCGCGACGTCGTCCGCCGGTTCATCGCGGGCGAGACGATCGACGACGCGATGCGGGTCACGGGCGCGCTGACCGACGAGGGGCTGCTGGTCAGCCTGGACGTCCTAGGCGAGGACGTGCACGACGCCGACCAGGCGGGCGCGACCGTCAAGCACTACGTCGAGCTGCTCGAACGGCTGGCCGGCACCGATCTGGGGCCGCGCGCCGAGGTGTCGCTGAAGCCGTCCGCGATCGGCCAGAACTTCGACGAGGCCCTCGCGCTGGAGAACGCCCGCCGCATCTGCACGGCGGCCCGTTCGGCGAGCACCACGGTCACGCTCGACATGGAGGACCACGAGCAGGTCGACTCGACCCTGCGGATCCTGCACGAACTGCGGCGCGACTTCCCCGACACGGGCGCGGTCGTCCAGGCGTACCTGCGCCGCGCCGAGGAGCACTGTGCCGAGCTGGCGTACGAGGGCTCGCGCGTACGGCTGTGCAAGGGCGCCTACGCCGCGCCCGACCGGGTCGCGTTCACCGGCAAGACCGAGATCGACAAGTCGTTCGTGCGCTGCATGAAGGTCCTGATGGCCGGCAAGGGTTACCCGATGCTGGCCACGCACGACCCGCGCCTGGTCGACATCGCCGGCGCGCTGGCGGTGCTCCACGACCGCGACCCGAACACCTTCGAGTACCAGATGCTGTACGGCATCCGTCCCCAGGAGCAGCGGCGGCTGGCCGAGCAGGGGGCCAAGGTGCGGGTGTACGTCGCGTACGGCGACGAGTGGTACGGCTACTTCATGCGCCGGATGGCCGAGCGCCCGTCCAACCTTGGATTCTTCATGCGCTCGGTGGCCACCAAGTCCTGACCGCCGTCCCGCCAGCCAGCCTCGACCGCGGTGCCTCGACCGCGGTGCCTCGACCGCGGTGCCTCGACCGCGGTGCCTCGACCGCGGTGCCTCGACCGCGGTGCCTCAACCGCGGTGCCTCAACCGCGGTGCCTCAACCGCAGTGCCTCAACCACGGGGCCGCGGCGAGCTGGCGCTAGGCTGGCGGCGTCGTTGGACCCCACGTCAAGGTGTACGAATGATCGCGATTCTGGGTGCCGGCAAGATGGGCGAGGCGCTGCTGTCCGGCGTGCTGCGCGCCGGCCGCCATCCGTCCGAGCTCAAGGCCACCGTCCGCCGCGAGGAGCGCGGTGCGCTGCTGCGCGAGCGGTACGGCGTCGAGATCGTCGGCAACGACGAGGCCGCGTCCACCGCGGACACGCTGGTGCTGGCGGTCAAGCCGCAGGACATGGGCGTGCTGCTGGCCGAGGTCGGCGACCGGGTCAGGCCGGGGACGCTGGTCATCTCGATGGCCGCCGGGATCGTCACGGGCTTCATCGAGGAGCGGCTGCCGGCCGGCGTCCCGGTCGTCCGGGTCATGTCCAACACGCCCGTTGTCGTGGACGAGGCGATGAGCGTGATCTCGGCGGGCTCGCACGCGGGCGAGGACCATCTGAAGCTGGCCGAGGAGCTGCTGTCGCCGGTCGGGAAGGTGCTGCGCCTGCCCGAGTCCCTGCAGGACGGCGCGACGGCCCTGTCCGGCAGCGGCCCGGCGTACTTCTACTACCTGGTCGAGGCGATGGTGGACGCGGGCATCCTGCTGGGGATGCCGCGCGCGGCGGCGCTGGAGATGGTGATCCAGTCGGCGGTGGGGGCCGCTGTGATGCTGCGCGACTCCGGCGAGCATCCGGTGATGCTGCGCGAAGCGGTCACCTCGCCCGGCGGTACGACGATCTCGGCGATCCGGGAGCTGGAGCGGCACGGGGTACGGGCCGCGGTGCTGGAGGCCATCGAGGCCGCCCGCAACCGGGGCCGCGAGCTGGCCGGCGGCTGACCGCCGGCCGAGTCACCCGCCGACCTCCCGGTCGGAAAGATCACTACTCGGAATGGTTGATCCAAATCAGACCTCGTGACCGTGTAAGGGATATGGGACTTCTGCTGCGCGTCCTGGTGGCCGCCGGGCTGCTCATCGACGCCTACGTCCACTGGAGCTTCGCGCCCGACATGGTGAACGTCGGGGAGGGCGGCGCCATCACCGGTGACGTGCTGTTCCGCGGCCAGGCGGTGGTCGCGGCGGTGGTCGCGGTGCTCGTCCTCCTCTGGGCCCGGCGGTGGACCTACGCCATCGCGTTCGTGGTCGCGGTGAGCGCCTTCGGCGCCGTTCTCCTGTACTACATGGTCGACCTGTCGACGCTCGGCCCCATCCCGGACCTGTACGACCCGGCCTGGTACCGCGAGAAGACGATCAGCGCCATCGGTGAGGCCGTGGCCGCCACCGCCGCCATGTTCGGCATCATGACCGCCGGCAAGCGCCGGGACCGTTCCGAGGGCTCCCCGGCCCCCGCCGCGTCCCCACCCGCGCCCCACGCCCCCTGACGGGTCCCACCGACACGCGTCCCCCTGACACATGTTCCACTGACACATGCCCCTGACCCACATCCCCTGATGAAGTGGCGCATGTCTTTAATGGGACGGCTGGCCTTAATGGGACGTTTGGGGCAAGGTGTCGGGCAAGTACTGACGTAGCGGCAGGACGCCTCCTACGATGCCTCCGTGGCCCTCCGGCGCTCGGCCCCCACTGCTCGTTCAGGGACATCTGCTCGTCCAGGAACGACTGCTCGTTCGAGAACGCTCCCTGCGCTGATCATCGCCCTGCTGCTGGCCGCGGAGCTCAGCGCCTGTACGAGCGGCGGCGGGGACGGCCAGGACAGGTTCAAGCTCGGCCGGGTGTCCCGTGCGGACGTGTCGGAGCTGGTCGAGGCGCCCGCCAAGGTGGCCGCGCGGGCCACCGCCACGGTGCGTTCTCCGTCCGAGGGCACCGTCAGGCGCCTCTACGTCAAGGATGGCGACCGGGTCCGCGAGGGCGAGGTCCTGGCGAAGATCGACTCGCCTGCGGCGCGGGAGCGGCTCGCCCAGGCCCGCGAAGCGGACGGATCCGTGGCCGGCGGCGGTACGAGCCTTCCCGCCGGACTGGACGCCACCGCGTTCCAGCGCGGCACGGACCGTACGGTACGGGACGGGTTCGCCGCCGCCCGCAAGGTGGCGGCCAGGATCCCCGACCTGCGGCAGCGGGCGGCGGCGCTGGCCGGGATCGCCAAGGCCGAGGGGGAGTACCGGACCGCCTCGCAGGCCGCGAGGGAGGCGGTCGCGCGGCTGAACGACGGGCTCGGCAGCCTCGGTACGGCGGTCTCCTCGATCACGGCGGCCCAGCGCGTGCAGACCAGGTCCGCCGTGCGTTCGGCGGAACGGACCGTACAAGACCTCACGATCAAGGCGCCGTTCGACGGCGTGGCCAGTGTGGGCGGCCCGGCCGGGGGTACCGGTGGGCTCGGCGCCGTGCTCGACCAGTTGCCCGGCCAACTCGGAGCCCAAGCAGGAGGCGGCGGCGGGCTCCCGATCCCGAGCGGGGCCGGAGGCGGTGCCAAGGACGCGACCTCGATCGCCACTGGAGTACCGGTGGCAGCCGGGGATGCGATCGTCACGGTCACCGACGTCTCCCGCCTGTCCCTGGCCGCCGACGTCGACGAGACCGACGTGCTGCGGATCGCGGACGGCGTGCGGGCGGACGTGGAGTTCGACGCCGTCCAGGGTGGCACGTACCCCGCCGAGGTCACCGGCATCGGCGTCACGCCCACCGAATCCAGCGGCGGGGGCGTCTCGTACAAGGTCACCCTGACCCTCGGCGAGGGCACGATGTCGGGCGGCGGCCGCGCGCCCCGTCCCAAGCCCGGCATGAGCGCCGTGGTCAACCTGCGGGTACGCGAGGTACGCGGCGTGCTGTCGGTGCCATCCTCGGCGATCGTCAGCAGCGGCCGCGAGTCGATCGTCTGGGCGGTCGCGGACGGCCGGGCCCAGCGGCGCGTGGTGGGGCTCGGAGCCCAGGGCGACACGGTCGTCCAGATCGTACGGGGCCTGCGCGAAGGCGAGCAGATCGTCGTACGCGGCGCCGACGCGGTCGAACCGGGCCAGGAGTTCGGAACGTGACCCCTGGCGCGAGCGACGCCCCCGCGCTGGAGGCGGTGGACGTCACCCGCGCCTACAAGATGGAGGGCGTCTCCGTACAGGCGCTGCGCGGAGTGAGCCTGCGCGTCGACGAGGGCGAGTTCGCCGCGATCCTCGGGCCGTCCGGCTCCGGAAAGTCCACCCTGATGCACCTGCTCGGCTGCCTGGACCGCCCGACCGCCGGCACGCTGCGCGTCGGCGGCCGGAACGTCGCCGAACTCTCCGACACCGAACTCGCCGAACTGCGCAACTCCCGCGTGGGGTTCGTCTTCCAGTCGTTCCACCTCCTCGCCCGTACGAGCGCGCGCGAGAACGTGGCGCTGCCGCTGGTCTACCGGGGCATGCCGCGCGCCGAACGCCGGCGCCTAGCCGTCCAGGCCCTCACCACCGTCGGCCTCGAACACCGGGTCGGCCACCGTCCCGGCCAGCTGTCCGGAGGCGAGCAGCAGCGGGTCGCCATCGCCCGCGCACTGGTCGGCGACCCCGGTGTCGTGCTGGCCGACGAACCCACCGGGAACCTCGACACCCGTACCGGCCACGAGGTGATGGACCTCCTTGAACGCCTCAACCACGAGCGGGGCATGGCGATCATCCTGGTCACCCATGAGCCCGACATCGCCGCCCGTGCCCGCCGCCAGATCCACATCCGCGACGGCCTGATCGAACGGGACACGGGCGCATGAGGGACACGGGCAGATCGGGAGCACGGGCGGATGAGGAGCACGGGCGGATGAGGAGCCGATGAGGTACGGCGAGTCGTTCCGGGTGGCGCTGGAGGCGCTGCGCGTCAACCGGCTGCGCAGCGCGCTCACCATGTTCGGCGTGGTCATCGGCGTCGCCGCCGTAGTGGTCCTGGTCGCGATCGGCAGCGGCGCCCGCGACTTGGTGGAGAGCGAGATCGAGGGCCTCGGCTCCAACATCATCTTCGTGGCGCCCGGGCAGCTGGGCATCGGCTCACCGCCGTCCATCAGCCGGATGCGCCTGGAGGACGTCTCCTACCTCGGCCGCGTCGTCGGCGACGAGAGCCGGATCGCCGTGGCCCTCAACTCCGGCCAGACCGTACGAGCCGGGCGCAACCAGACGTACTCCAGCATCGTCGGCGCCAACCAGAACCTGCGCAACGTCTTCGACCGTCCCGTCCGGCGCGGCCGCTACCTCAGCGAAACCGACGTGGACACGCGCCGCCGCGTCGTCGTCTTGGGCTCCGACATCGCCCGCGAGCTGTTCGGCGACGTCGATCCGGTCGGCCGGCAGATCGCGATCGGGGGCGGCACCCGGTTCCGCGTGGTCGGCGTGTTCGAGACCGTCGGCCAGACGTTCGGCCAGACCAGGGACACCGAGGTGCACATCCCGGTGACGACCGCCCAGCGGATGTTCGGCGTCACCCGGATCGACTACCTCGCCATCCGCGCCCCGTCCAGCGACGCCATCCCGCGCCTGCAACGGCAGGTGGTGGACGCCCTGGAGACCCGGTACCGGGGCGAACAGTTCACCGCGATCACCCAGACCCAGCTGCTCGGCACCATCGGCACCGTACTGAGCGCGCTGACCGGCGTCCTGGCCGCGATCGCGGCGATCTCGCTCCTGGTAGGCGGCGTCGGGGTCTCCAACATCATGCTGGTCGGCGTCCGCGAACGGACCCGCGAGATCGGGCTCCGCAAGGCCTTGGGCGCCCGCCAGCGCGACATCCTCACCCAGTTCCTGGCCGAGGCGGTCATGCTGACGACCCTCGGCGGGGTCGCCGGGATCTTGCTCGGCGCCGGCGCCTCGCTGACCATCTCCGCCGTGTCACCCGTACCGGCCTCGATCACCTGGTGGTCACCCGTCCTGGCGTTCGCGGTCTCCGCCGCGGTCGGCGTCTTCTTCGGCGTCGTCCCCGCCCGCCGCGCCGGCCGCCTGGACCCGGTTATCGCCCTCCGTACGGAGTGACCCGTGCTGCGTGACCTGTACTGAGTGACCCGTGCTGAGTAACCCGGACTGAGTGACCCGGACTGCGTGACCCGGACGGAAGACGGGAGTTGGCGAGGCATCTCCGCAGGGCCACGGCTCAAGGCCAGGTGACCCTGCGGAGATGCCTCAAGATCTGAGGACTACGCGGGCTACACGAACTACGCGGCTTCGGTGTCGGCGGCGCCGGGGGCGATGACCGAGCGGATGAAGCGGCCGGTCTCGCGCATCGCGGCGTCGGCCTCGGGCAGCACGCGGTTGAGGATCTGGAAGACGTGCATCTGGCCGTTCCACACCTGTAGTTCGCAGGCGGTCCCGGCCTCGTTCAACTCCCGGGCCAGCTCCTCGGCCTCCGGCCGCAACACCTCGGCGCCGCCGACCTGGATCAGGAACGGGGGCGTGTCCGTCCAGGGGCAAGTGAGCAGGGCCAGCCGCGGGTCGTCGAATCCGGCCGGCCCCACCACGAGGCGGGCGACCCGGCGCGCCGAGCGAGCGCTGATGTACGGGTCGCGGGCGCGCTGCTGCGCCTGGATGGAAAGTTCGCAGGTCAGATCGACCCAGGGGGAGAACAGAACGGTCCCGGCCGGGCGCGGCAGGCCGGTCCGGCAGATTTCGCCGGTCAGCGCGGCGGCCAGATGCCCGCCGGCCGAGTCGCCGGCGATCACGATGCCGGCGGCCGGGATCCCGCGGTCCAGCAGCCAGCGGTACGCGGCCAGCGCGTCCTCCAGCGGGGCCGGAAAGCAGTGCTCGGGGGCCAGCCGGTAGCGGGGCGCGAAGACCGGGAGGCCGGTCTCCAACGCGAGCCGCGAGGTGATCGGCCGGTGCGTGCGGGGCGAGCAGACCACGTACCCGCCGCCGTGCAGGTACAGGACGGCCCCGGCCGGATCGGCCTCCTCGGCGTCGCGCGTCACGACCCATTCACCGCGGACCGAGCGCCGCAGCCGTCCCGACTCCACCTGGGGATCGATCACCTGGCGGACGCGGACGCGCTGGCTCGGCCGTAGCAGCAGCGAGGCGGCGTCGACCGTGGAACGGGCCGTACGGATCCCGCGAGCGTGGCCGGGCACCCGATGGACGAACGGCCGCACGCCCAGCCGGATCGCGGTGGAGACGACCTGGCTCCGGACGCTGGGCCAGCGATCATACGCGGCACCCTCGTTCGGGTCGTGTTCAGAACGATCCAGGCCAGAACGATCCAGGCCAGAACGGTCGTGGGCGGCACGGTCCTGGCCAGAACGGTCGTGGACAGCACGATCGTGGGCAGAACGGCCGTGCCCGGAATGCTCCTGGACGGCGTCGTCGGGGACGGGATCCGCGGCCCTCGGCAGGGACAGCACACGCTCTGCGGAGCGGGCGATCGAGCGATGCGGGTCCATCAACCCCCCAGTGCGCCGTCTCGGGTGCGTTTTCGGGCGCATTACATAGATGCCCATTTCTTCCAGGTAGTTCACGTAACAACTTCGTAGCACCGGGGTGCGGTGGGTCGATGCGGGCCAATTTCCCGGGGGGAACGGGCCTCCCGAGACCTCATGTGACCCAGGACACGCGGCCGTGGCCTGGACGGGGGCGGTAGCGTGAGGCCATGAGCAGTCCCCCGTCGCCCGTGTCCTCCGAGAACTGCGGGCTGCAAATCCTGTGGGACGACCGGCTCATCTCCTATGATTTCGGCCCCGACCACCCCATGAACCCCGTACGGGTCGAGCTGACGATGGCCCTGGCGCGCGCGTACGGCCTGCCGGACGAGCCGAACGTACGGGTCGAGGCGTTCGAGGCCGCCGACGACAAGCTGCTCGGCCTCGTCCACGACGAGGCCTACATCAGCGCCGTGAAGCATTGCGGTGCCACCGGCCTGCCCGAGCTCCGGTTCGGTCTCGGCAGCGCCGACAATCCCGTCTTCCTGGGCATGCACGACGCCACCGCCCTGGTGGCAGGGGCTTCGGTCGCCGGTGCGCGGGCCGTCTGGACGGGGGAGACGGAGCACGCCGCCAACATCTCCGGCGGCCTCCACCACGCGCTCCGAGGGGCGGCCAGCGGGTTCTGCGTCTACAACGACCCGGCGATCGCGATCGCCTGGCTCCTGGAGAACGGCGCCGAACGTGTCGCGTACGTCGACGTCGACGTCCACCACGGCGACGGCGTCCAGGCGGCCTTCTACAACGATCCGCGCGTCCTGACGGTCAGCCTGCACGAGACACCGCGAACGCTGTTCCCCGGCACCGGCTTCCCCAACGAGACCGGCGGGCCCGGTGCGAAGGGCACGGCGGTGAACGTGGCCCTGCCGCCCGGCACCGGCGACGCCGCCTGGCTGCGCGCGTTCGACGCGGTGGTGCCCCAGGTGCTGGAGGCGTTCCAGCCGCAGATCCTGGTCAGCCAGCACGGCTGCGACAGCCACGCCCTGGACCCGCTGGCCCACCTGATCCTGACCCTGGACGGGCAGCGTACGGCGTACTCCTGGCTGCACCGGCTCGCCCACGAGCACGCCGGCGGCCGCTGGCTGGTGACCGGGGGCGGTGGCTACGAACTGGTCCAGGTCGTACCGAGGGCCTGGACGCACCTGCTGGCCGAGGCGGCGGGACGGCCGATCGACCCGCAGGCGGCGTGCCCGGAGGAGTGGCGCGAATTCGTCCGGCGGCGGACCGACGAGATCGCCCCGCGCCGGATGACCGATGGCAAGAGCGTGGTGGAGGTCATGACGTGGGGGAACGGCTACGATCCGGCGAGCCCGGTGGACCAGGCGGTGCTGGCGACCCGGCGGGCCGTGTTCCCGGAACACGGCCTGGACCCCATGGCGGTCCTATGACCAGGGACGAGCGGACCAGGGACGAGCGGACCAGCTACCAGCGGACCAGTGACCAGCGGACCAGCGGCCAGCGGCTGACCTGCGACCAGCGGTGTGCGGCGACCGGACCTGTGGCGGGAGTACTGTGACGGCCGTTCCGGAACGGGCGGAGCTGCGCGAGCAGCTGGTCCGCACGATGATCGCCGGTGATGTGGCCACCCCGCGCCAGAACAACCTGCTGCACTTCCGGCGGATGGCGGCGGGCAACCCGTACTACCAGTTCGGCCTGGACCTCAAGCCCTCGTGGACCGAGGGCGAGGTGCTGGCGATGATGGTCGAGCGCTGCGGGGTCGATCCCGACCCGATGCACCTGTACGGGGACGACACGATCGACCCGGACATCACCATCGACTCGCTGGAGGAGATGGGCGACCGGATCGGGCAGGCCGCGCGGAACCGGGAGCGGGTCGTCCTGGCCACCGGCCATCCGGCGACGCTGACCCCCGTCTACCAGGCGGCGGCCGAGGCCCTGCGCGCCTCGGGCTGCCAGGTCCTGACGCCTGCGGCGGGCTGGTCATACGAGGTCGACACCGGGTACGGCTTCGAGCGGCGGAAGATCGTGTACGCGCCGGGCGGCGTGGCCATGCTGGAAGGGGACGAGGGGCGGACGCACCACACCCACGACCCCTTCCCGATGGAGGCGATGCTGGCCGAGCTCGCAACCGAATCGAAGGATTGGCCGGATCTGGCCATCGCCGACCACGGCTGGGCCGGGGCCGCCGGCGAGGCCGGGATCGACACGGTGGGATTCGCGGACTGTAACGACCCGGCGCTGTTCGCCGGCGCGGCCGAAGGCAAGGTCCAGGTGGTCGTCCCGCTGGACGACGGCATATCGCCGCACCACTACGGCCCGATGACCGCGTACCTGCTGCACCGGGCCGGGCTGGCCTGACCGCTTGCGGCCTCGATCGGCCTCGATCTGCCGTGCCGGCACGCCCGGATGTGTCACTGAATGTGACGGAACGGCCGTACCGGGGCTGCTGCGTGCGCGCGAAGCCCTAGTGGACTGCTGAGTCGCAGGTCATCGCGTGGTTTGGCTTGACAAGCGGTTGTCGGGCTACGCCCAGTCCCGTCAGGTCCACGCTGCGTACGAACGCACGGTGTCGCCACTAGGGGTGGCCGCTGTGACAGCACTGTGGCCCCTGGGACAGGTCGAGATACGCAAATGGGTGGAACTCCCCTCTTGCGACTATCGATACACGATTTACGCTGGAGGAAGTACACGTGCGTGATCAAAGTCACCCAAAGGTCCGGTGCGCGGCACGTGTGGAAGAGGGCGTCCGATGAGCTCAGGCGAGCGACCTCTGAGTGAGGTCAGGTTCCTGACCGTGGCCGAAGTGGCGGCGGTGATGCGGGTGTCCAAGATGACCGTCTACCGCCTCGTCCACTCGGGCGAGCTGCCCGCGATCCGCGTGGGCCGGTCGTTCCGGGTACCCGAGCAGGCCGTACACGACTATCTGCGCGAAGCGTTCATCGAAGCCGGATAACGGGGTAGGGCGGGGGCCATGAGACAGGTCCTCGCAGCGACACCCGAGATCCGGCCGTGCAGGGGACAGCCGCGCGGATCCCGCAATCCGCGCGGGCAGCCGGGCAAGAACGCAGGGCAAGGACCGGTCGGCGGCCGTCAGTGTCCGCGGACTGTGCGTCAGTGTCCGCGGACTGTGGCGGCCGTTCCCGGTGCCTGGGGAGCCGGGGCCATCCGCGATGTCCGTGGCCTCCTGGGCGCCGGAGTGACCGGCGCCCGGACAGGCGCTGCGCCGGCGGCGGAGAACGCCGCCCAGCCCAGGATGCAGTGCGCCCAGACCAAGATGCAGTGCGCCCAGGCCGGGATGCAGTGTCCCCGGCCCAGAATGCAGGGCCTCCAGGCCAGAATGCAGCGCCCTCAGGCCAGAATGCGGGGCCCCCACGCCAGGATTAACGCCGCCCGGCCAAGGGGTGAAGGCGCCGCGAGACCCGTCCCGGTGACGTCATGGCCGACCGGGGGCCTGACCGCGACCGATGCAGCGGTACGCTTGGGCTTCGGACCGTGCGCGTCGGCGGAGTTCAGCTCGCCGGACGGCACGGCCGATTCCTGTAGACACCCGGTATGTAGACACCCGAAACGCGGAGCGAGGTCTCGTGGGCTCTGTCATCAAGAAGCGTCGCAAGCGGATGGCGAAGAAGAAGCACCGCAAGCTGCTGAAGAAGACGCGCATCCAGCGTCGCAACAAGAAGTAAACACACCGGCCACTCAGCCGTAAGGGGTGGGGCGCACAGTGTCTTCCATGCCCTCCACTGCGGCCCGTGTCGTCCTCGTCACGGGCGTGTCCCGTTTCCTGGGGGCGCGGGTCGCCAACACCCTGCAGGCCGACCCACGCATCGAACGGGTCATCGGCGTGGACACGGTCCCACCCGCGACGTCACTCGGGCGCACCGAGTTCGTCCGCGTCGACATCCGTACGCCGAGCATCGCGAAGGTCATCTCCTCCGCCGAGGTCGACACGGTGGTTCACCTGAATCTGGTGACCTCACCGTCGGTGCCCCGGGCGAAGGTGAAGGAATTCAACGTCATCGGCACGATGCAGCTGCTGGCGGCGTGCCAGCGGTCGCCGGACACGCGCAAGCTCGTCGTGCGGTCCTCGGCCGCGGTGTACGGGTCCTCGCCGATGGACCCGGCGGTGTTCGCCGAGGACGACGAGCCCGTCGAGGCGCCCACGTCCGGCTACGCCAAGGACGCGGTCGAGGTCGAGGGGTTCGTCCGCGGGCTGTGCCGGCGGCGCTCGGACCTGAAGGTGTCGGTGCTGCGCTTCGCCAACTTCCTCGGGCCGGGGGTCGACTCACCCCTGACCCGCTACCTGCGGATGCCGGTCGTCCCGACGGTGCTGGGCTTCGATCCCCGGCTCCAGTTCGTACACGAGGACGACGGCATCGAAGTGCTGCGCCGGATGACGGTCGAGGACCACCCCGGCACGTACAATGTCGCCGGTGACGGCGTGCTGCTGCTCTCGCAGGCCCTGCGCCGCGCCGGCCGCTCGTACGTACCGCTGCCCTCGCAGACGATCGCGGCCGCGGGCGATGCCGGCCGCCGCTTCGCCGGCCTGTCGGGCTTCTCGCCCGAACTCCTGCGCTGGCTCACGTACGGCCGCGTCCTGGACACCCGCCGCCTCGAGACGGAGCTGTCCTGGATGCCCAAATACACGACGGAGGCGGCGTTCGCGGACTTCGTCTCGGCCCGGTTGCCGAGCCGCAGCGCCCCACTCCAGCTTCTCGAACGGCTGATGGCCCGGAGGCCCACGTGATGAACGCGCAGCACGATCCGTACGACGAGGGCGCGCGCGTCATCCAGCTGGACTCCGCGCGCCAAGAGCGCGAGTCATCGAACCACGGGCCGTCCGGCCACCGGTCGTCGAACCACGGGTCGTCCAGCCACGGGTCGTCCGGCCACGAGCCGTCAGGGCTCGAACGCAAGCTGGCCTCAGGACTGTCCTTCCTCCGGCGCCGCCTGGCCGGCGAGTACGAAGTCGACGAGTTCGGCTTCGACTCCGAGTTCAACGACACGATCCTGCTCCCGTTCGCCCGCGCCTTCTACGAGCGCTGGTTCCGCGTCGAACTCTTCGGCCTCGACAACGTACCGGCCGAGGGCGGCGCGCTCATCGTCGCCAACCACTCCGGTACGGTCCCGCTCGACGGCATCATGCTCTCGGTCGGCATGCACGACCACGCCAAGCGTGACCTGCGCCTGCTGGGCGCCGACCTGATCTACCAGGTCCCGCTGCTGGGCCACCTGTCCCGCAAGGCCGGCCACACCCTCGCCTGCCACGCCGACGCCGGCCGCCTGCTGGACAAGGGCGAGCTCGTCGGCGTCTTCCCGGAGGGCTTCAAGGGCGTCGGCAAACCGTTCAGCGAGCGGTACCGCCTGCAGCGCTTCGGCCGGGGCGGCTTCGTCGGCACCGCCCTCCGCTCGAACGTCCCGATCATCCCCTGCGCGATCGTCGGCGCCGAGGAGATCTACCCCAAGCTCGCCGACCTGCGCCCCCTGGCCCGCCTGTTCGGCCTCCCGTACTTCCCGGTCACCCCGACCTGGCCCCTGTTCGGCCCCGCGGGCCTGGTGCCCCTGCCGTCCAAGTGGATGATCCAGTTCGGCGAGCCGATGACCCTGGACGAGTACGACGCGGCCTCGGCCGAGGACCCGATGACCGTTTTCGACATCACCGACCACGTCCGCGAGAACGTCCAGCAGATGCTCTACGACACCCTGCTCCGCCGAGGCCCCGCCTTCTTTTAGCGGCCCGCGCTCCAATGCCCCGCGCTCCGCGCTCCAATCCCCCGCGCTCCGCGCTCCAATGGCCCCCCGCGCTCTGCGTTCTTTAGGTCCGCGCTCCGCGCTCCGCGCTTTTTAGGCCCACCTCCGCGCTCTTTAGGTCCGCGCGCCGTGCTCCGAAGAGCCGACCGTTCGACTCCTCAGGCCGCCGGCACCGGCTTCTTGAGCACCTCCACTAGTGCCGCGATGCTGTGCTCCCCGTACCCCGCCGCGACGGCCCGCTGCAGTAGGTCGTGCAGGGGAGCGTGCCATGCCACATCGATGCCGGCCTCCTGGCCGAGCTCCTCGTCGTAGGGGATTCCCGCAAGGAAGACGTTCACGGTGGACATGGGCTCGGAGTAGTCGCCGCCATCGATCTCCCGCGCGAGGATCGGCAGCAAGGAGATGATCATTTCCAGCCACTTGGCGGTGAACGGCACCAGCGTGCTCGCCGCGAGCCCGCGCGCCTGGACGGCCGCGACCCCCTGGAAGAAGCCGACGAGCGTGGGCAGCAGCGTGCCGCCCACCGCCATCTCGTAGAGGGCGGCCAGATCGGCCTGGTCGCCGAGATGCACGGTGTCGCCTCCCAGCACCTCCAGCGTCGCCTTGAACTCCTCGAAGACGGTCCTGTCACCGGCGTAGTACAGCAGCGTGTCCGAGGCTCCGACGGCCGAGGGGACGTTCTTGATCGCTCCGTCCAGGAAACGGGCACCGTGGCCGATGGCCCAGTCGGCCATCTGGCGGGCCCCGGCGGGCGAGCCGCTGTTCAGCGTGACGAGCGCGCGCCCCGCCAGCGCCGCCGCGTCTGCTTCTAGGACCTGGCGCGTGTCGTCGTAGCCGGTCAGGCAGGTGATGACGAGCGGACTCGCCGTCACCGCGTCCTGGACCGTCGCCGCGTGCGCGGCTCCCTTGGCGACAAGAGAAGCGGCCTTGTCGGCGGTTCTGTTCCACACGGTGGTCGGATGTCCGGCCGCGATGAACGCCTCGGCCAATGCCCTGCCCATCGAGCCCAATCCGATGATGGTCACGGGTGTGCGGCTATTCCTGGTCAAGTGCGGTCTCCAGTAGCAAAGAAGTGAGTACGGCCGAGTGCCCGCCCCACACCGCTCTTGATCGTGGTGGGGGCGCCCGATCCATGCTGGAGCTACACTGATGTTTTCTCAAGTACCGACAATATTGTCGGGTACATACACTTATGTAAGTGAGAGTGGCGATGAAGCAGCGCACCTTCACCTGCGGGCTCGACGCCGCCATCGCCGTCATGGGCGGCAAGTGGAAGGGACTGATCCTCTTCGCCCTCCAGGACGGCCCGCTCCGCTTCGGAGAGTTGCGGCGCGCGGTGGTCGGCATCAGTGAGCGCGTGCTGATCCTGCAGCTTCGTGAGATGGAGACCACCGGCCTGCTGCATCGCGAGGTCTACCACCAGGTCCCACCGAAGGTGGAGTACTCGCTCACCGAGTTCGGCCGCTCGCTCAACACCGCGATCGCACCGCTCGGCGAGTGGGGCGATGAGCATATCGAGCGCATCGAGACCGTCCCGTGGGACCAGGTCCGCTGATCCGGGCAGAGGCCGTGTGGGCAACATCCCTGGGGCTCCCGGCCGACCAGATCGCCGACGTCGAACGGCTGGTGTCCCTCGGTACCCAGCGCATCGACGGAATCTCTATCCTGATGACCTCGACTTCGTCCCTGATGACCCCGACTTCGTCGCGATCGCAGACACTTCGTCGTATTCGCAGACACTTCGTTGTACTCGCAGTCCTGACGGAAACCGCTTCTGCGTCATCGCCACCGGCCGCGGCCGAGATCTGGCGCGGAATCCACTGGAGGAAAGATGACGGACGCGCCGCCGCGTGGGCTTGAGGAACGACTGCGGGACACCCGCGCGAGGCTGGAGAGCGACGTCGACCTGTGGGTCGCGACGCCGGGCTCCCCGGACGGCGTCCACCTCATCCCGCTCTCCTACTTGTGGGACGGGACCGCGTTCCTCGTCTCCACGCCGCGCGCCTCGGCCACCGGCCGCAACCTGCTGGCGGACGGCCAGGTCCGACTCGGCCTCGGCCCGACCCGCGACGTCGTCATCGTCGACGGCACCGCCGAGCCGGTGGACATCGCCGACCTCGGCGCCGGCACGGGCGATGCGTTCGCGACCAAGACCGGTTTCGACCCGCGCGAACTCGACGAGCCTTACCAGTACTTCCTGATCCGTCCGCGGCGCGTCCAAGCCTGGCGAGAGGTGAACGAATTGGAAGGACGCACCCTCATGCGCGACGGCCACTGGCTCGGCTGACCTGGAGCCTCAGCGACCACGGGTTCAGAAGAAGCGGCCCGCGTCGGGTCGGAGGCTTGTACGCTCGCGGATCTCGGCCATACGGGTCGCGTCGCCGTCGGGATCGGTGATTCTGGTGGCCCCCGCGGAGCCGGTCGGTCGACGCGGACGGCCCTCCCCGACCACGTGCGCGATGACCGAGCCGACGCGCTGAAGGCGATGATCGTGAGCGATGACTCCCCTCCCAGGCCCATCGCCGTGCGGATCGGCGTTCCCTATCTCGCGCTGCCGTGGACTGGGATCACTGGCCTTCTCGCTTACGACTGGAACTCCTCGGACCTGCTCGTGCCCGTCATCTGGATGGTCCTGTGGGTGACCGCCTGCCATGCCATGCTCTACCGGGTCTGGCGGGGCGGCCGGAAAGCCATTGGGGTGGCATCCCTTCTCGTCGTGGGCGTCTCTTCCCTTCTGCTCATCAAAGCGGTCGTGCCGCCCGTTCTGGGGACCCTCATCTATCTGACCGGGCTGGTGCTCGGGTATCCCGCTTGGGGGGAGATGCTCGGCTGGCCCGGCCCCCTTTGGTGGGCGGTCGTCGTCGCCAACGCCGCAGGGGCGGTCATGGGAATTGCGCTGCGCCGAAGGGCGGTCAGGGAGTGGGCCGAGGGCATCCGGGGCGCGGACGGAAAACGAAGCCCCGAACAGGGCACCTATGGCGAGGATCGGCAGGATGGCCATCACGACGGCTAGTAAAGGAATGGACGGGATGATGTCCGGGCCGGTAGCGTTCTGCTGCACGTGACACCGCCCGAGGAGGTGAGACCCATGAACGCTGTTTCGACGTGGGTGCTCCCCCTTCCAGTCACGGTCGGGCGATTGACGTAGGTGTCGCCGGGAGCGCCTCGAACAAGGCACTCTCGAAAGGCAACACCGATGCACTCTCACCAGTTCAGCGCCGACCCGTCGTCGAACCGTACGGTCGAGCGAGACTTCACTGCGGGCGATGGCCCCGAACTCGGGTCGCCGGCCTCCGGCACCGATCGCGCGCCCCTCATGTTCGACGTGATCATTGTCGGATGCGGGCCGACCGGTGCGATGCTGGCCGCCGAACTGCGGCTGCACGATGTGCGGGTACTCGTTCTGGAGAAGGAAACCGAGCCCGTGTCGTTCGTCCGCATAGTCAGTCTGCACATGCGCAGTCTCGAGCTGATGGCGATGCGCGGCCTGCTGGAGCGCATTCTCGAACGCGGAAGACGGCGTCCGGTCGGCGGTATCTTCGCCGCCATCACCAAACCCGCGCCCGAGGGCCTGGACTCCGCGCACGCCTATCTGCTGGGCATCCCGCAGCCGGTCATCAATCACCTGCTGGAAAACCATGCGATCGACCTGGGTGCGCAGGTCCGGCGCGGTTGCGCGGTCGCCGATCTCGAGCAGGACGACGAGGGTGTGACCGTCGAGCTGGCCGGCGGAGAACGGCTGCGTGCGCGCTACCTCGTCGGCTGTGACGGCGCGCGCAGCACGGTGCGCAAACGGCTCGGCGTCGGCTTCCCTGGCGAGCCCGCACGGAGCGAGACGCTGATGGGCGAGATGCAAGTGGGTGTGCCGCAGGAAGAGATCGCCGCCAAGATGGCCGAAATCAGCCAGACCCATGGGTCATTCTGGCTCAGACCGTTCGGTGAAGGGGCCTATAGCGTCCTGGTCCCGGCCGCGGGAGTCAGCGAGCGTGCGGAACCGCCCACCCTGGAAGATTTCAAACAGCAGTTGCGTACCATCGCCGGTACCGATTTCGGCGTGCACTCCCCGCGCTGGCTGTCCCGCTTCGGCGATGCCACCCGGCTGGCCGAACGTTATCGCGTCGGGCGGGTGTTGCTGGCCGGCGACGCGGCACACATCCATCCACCCATCGGCGGCCAGGGCCTCAACGTGGGCGTTCAGGACGCATTCAACCTCGGCTGGAAAATGGCCGCCCAGATCCGCGGCTGGGCGCCGGAAACACTGCTGGACACCTACCAGGCCGAACGCCATCCGGTCGCCGAGGACGTGCTGGAGAACACCCGCGCCCAGACGGAACTGCTGTCCACCGAACCCGGCCCGCAGGCCGTGCGCAGGCTGCTCACCGAACTGATGGACTTCGACGAGGTGAACCGCCATCTGATCGAAAAGATCACCGCGATCGGCATCCGCTACGACTTCGGCGAAGGCCCCGACCTGCTCGGCCGTCGCCTGCGCGACATCGACGTGAAACAGGGCCACCTCTACGGTCTCCTGCATCGCGGCCGCGGCCTGCTGCTGGACCGCACCGAACGCCTGACCGTCGGCGGCTGGTCAGACCGGGTCGATTACCTCGCGGACCCCGCCGCGGTACTGGATGTTCCATGCGTCCTGCTACGCCCTGACGGCCACGTCGCCTGGATCGGCGACGATCAGCAGGACCTGGACGACCACCTATCCCGCTGGTTCGGCAAGCCCGCCAACTGATTCGGGGTGCTGTTCCTTTGCAGGGAGCTCTTCACTTGCGTGAACTGTTGACTCGCGGGTCTGTGTCCAGCCGTTCCGTCCCGCCGACCGAGCTTGGGAGACGGGCCAAGGAGGACATGGCGGTCGGCCTTGCCCCCGAACTCGATCGTTACCCGCGCCACGTGGCACGGCGGGCTCAGTGTGCCTTGCCCGAGCTTCCGTATCGGCAGCTCCCTGCAAAGGGGCCGCGCCTGGCAAAGGGACCACACCCTGCAAAGGGAGTACACCCTGCAAAGGGACGACACCATTGGAATTGACATGGCGCATTTATGGAATCGCGATGAGGTCCTTGCCGGTCTTGCTTCGCGCGAGGACTCTTACCTGCGGCCGCCGTTGCCGCTGGAGGACGCCCTCGCCTTTGAACGGCGCAACGGCATCATCCTGCCCGAGTCGTATCGCAGCTTCATCACCGAGGTCGGTGATGGAGGAGCCGGGCCCGAGAACGGTCTGTGGCCGCTTCATCGATCCGCCCGATGGACGGGCCGCGAGCCGGCTTACGGGCCCGGCTATCTTGCCAGGCCGTTTCCATACACCCGTCGCGTCTCCGCAGAGTCCTTCGAGGCCATGGACGATGTCGAAGACTACGAGGACGCGCTCACCGGGTCGTTGATCATCGCCGAGATCGGCTGCGGTGCATTCATTCGGCTGGTCGCGACCGGAGAGGCGAGTGGACAGGCCTGGCGCGACACGGTGGATCAGGGCGGTGCTTTGACGCCTGGGCCGGATTTTGGTGAGTGGTATTTGCGTTGGCTACGTCCAGGCGAGCGGACCACCGGCGGTCGCCAGAGGCTTGTCGGCTGGCATTCGCAGTCGCTTCGCTGGCAGGGCGGGAGTTCTGAGTAAGGGACAGCAGTGGCAATCCCTGCGGAGGGCTGTTTCTGCGGTTACGCTCCGGCCAGGGCAGTGTGGACATGGATTTCGGGGAGGCGGGTGCCGGTAAGGGTGCCGCCCGCCGGAGCACAGCCTCCCCGGGAGCCGACGAGGGCGCGGATGCGCAGGGAGTGGGGACCCCTGCCGCAAGAGGTCCGGGATGCCGTCACTGATCGGACCGGCCCTGTCCAGAGCGTCCAACCGGCTCCGCGCGGTAGTAACGCCGAGTTGGCCGCCACAGTGACCGGCTCGGCGGAGCTGTGTTCGTGAAGCCCGCCCCGAAGGCCGAGGACGGGCATGGCGGCCCCATCAGCTACTCGTTCTCCCTAACCGAGGACGTATTTCGCCCTGGACGCGCGGGCAGACGAGATCAACGCCACGACGGCGGCCAGGGCCTCCAGGGCCTCACCGCAGCATTCCCCCGTCACGCCATCTCCGCGTCACGCCATCCACACCCGCCATCCACTCCTTGTGATCAGGCGGATGCGTTCGGTAGTATTAGCTCATGTGTTCGAGCGTGGTCGATGTGGGGTCGCTGTCCACCGGGGAGTTGGTGGACGCAGCGGCGTCGATCGCGGCCGAACTGGCCCGCCGTGACACCCCCGAATCGGCTGCCGCCTGCATGGAGCAGGCCGAGACCCTGGTCCGTGCCGCCGACGTGCAGGAAAGGACTCTGGCCCGCCTGATCGCGGTGGTGGACGGCGCCGGTGAGATGCGCCGCTGGGGCTATCCGTCCGCTCAGGCGTGGCTGCGCTCCCGGCTGGGGATGCGTGATGCCCGCGCCAAGGAACGCGTCCTGCTCGCGCGCCAGCTGCCACGGTTGCCCGAGACCGCGGAACGGCTGGCCGACGGGACCCTGTCCTGCGGGCACGCGGTCGCGATCGTGCAATCGGTGGCCCGCCTCGACGATGAGGATTGCGCCAGGGCCGAGACGCTGCTGCTGGAGATGGCCGACGACGGGTTCTCCGCGGGGAAGGTCGCCGCGTTCGGGTCCCGGATCCGGGATGTGATCGCCGAACGCGACGGCACCGAGCAGGCTCCCGATGACGCCGCACGCGGCTACCGGCGTTCCTGGCTCACCTCGACGCGGTCGCTGGACGGCGGCCGGTATGTGAAGGGCTGGCTGAACGCCGAGGACGCCGCCGTCCTCGACGGCACCCTGGGGCCGCTGGCCAAGCCTGCCGGTCCCGAGGACCTGCGCGATCTGGCCGAACGCACCGCCGCCGCCCTCACCACCGTCCTGTCCGGCGGCCACCACACCACCAAGGTCACCCTGATCGTGGATCTGGACACCCTCACCGGCGGTGATACCCCCGCACGGCTGCCCGACGGCACCCCGATCCCGGCGGCACAGGCTCGCCGGATCGCGCTGTCGGCCGGAGTATCACCGCTGCTGCTGGGATCTGGTGGTCTCCCGCTGTACTTGGGGCGGCGGGCCCGGTTCGCCAGCCCGGCACAACGCCGCGTCCTGGAAGCCCTCTACCCCACCTGCGCCGTCCAAGGCTGCGAAGTCCCCGGCACGCTGTCTGAAGTCGACCACGTCGACGGATGGGCCCTAGACCAAGGCGCCACCAACATCGACCGCCTCACCCTGTGCTGCGGCTGGCACAACCGCTGGCGCCACACCAACCCCCACCAAACCCACATCCACAAAGACAACAACGGACGATTCATCTACCGACTCCTCCCTCCACCCGACCACCTAGGGAGACGCGCGGAGAATCCGGCATGGGAACAGAACACCGGCAGGCGAGGTCAGACTCGATCTGTCCCCTATCCGCTTGTTCCCGATCCACGCAGCTGCCCGGGCCAACGCAGCCAACCCAACTCCTGTGAACGCGATCCAAGGTCGGGCCACCGGCGTCCTTCCGACCAACGATCCCTAGGACCGTGACTGGTCCGTCAACACAGCCCGCCCGGCTGGATCGGCCAAGACGACCGCGCCGTGCAGATCGAGGACCCTTCCCCTGGGCTCGCAACGGGCCGGGTGGTCATGAGCGCGGCTGTTCGCGGCCGTCCTGCTGTCTGGAGGTGCGGTTCAGAGTGCAGGAGGCTGAATGCTCAACGCCGCTCGATCCTGCCTGACTTGGCAGGGGACCAGGGTGCGCCCGTCCCTGCTCGATCGAGCCAGACGAGATAGTCGACGGAGATCCCGGCGAGGGCGGTCAACTCCACACACCGCAGTCCAGCGGTACGCCGCAGCCTGACATCGAGAACCCGGCGTCGGACGGGCTCACGCGGTCTCGTCACGAGCGCAGCGCCCGGGCGAGCTCCCCGGTCGTCATGACGCCAGGATCGCACCCGGCCTCGTGACCACGGTGGCACTGCGGATACCTGGGACCTTCGACCGCATGCGGGATGGTGAAGGCATGCCGCCACCGGCCCCTGTCGCGACCGATCCTCGCCGCGCCCGACCTCTGCCGCGTCCGACCTCTGGCGCCACCGACCTCTGCCGCGTCCGACCCCTGCTGCCACCGACCTCTGCCGATTCCGAGTCGCCGACCATCGCGCGTCGCCCGTTCGTAGGAGTGGTCCGATGAGCGCACTCGCCGTCGTCACGGGCGCCGGCGGCGGGATCGGGGAGCAGATCGCGGCTGGTTTGGCGCGTACCCGCGCGACGGCCGTGCTCGTCGACCTCGACCGCACCCGGCTGGACCTGCGGGAGGACGTATCCACGATGCCGTTCCAGGAGCCGATCTGGAAACCGAGCCGGTCGACCTCACGGACCTCGCCGAGGTACAGCGGCTCGCGGAGGTAGGGGGCTTGCGGCGCGGATCGGCTCGGCTCGGCTCGCTTCGGCGCGGCGCGGCGCGGCGCGGCTCGCCCTCGGATCGGGGATTGGTGCTGCATCCCACCGGGACTGGCAGTTGGCAGGGGGCCGGTGTGCTGCGGATGGGGGATGCTCTCATCGCGAAGCCAGCGGGGCTGGGGCCGGACCCCGCTCGCTTCGGCGTGGCTCGGTGAGCGCATGCCGTCGACCGTCGTGGGCAATGCCGCGGTCATCATCGCTGCGCCCGACGACCGTACTCCCGACGGGTTCCACCGGTCGCTGGTGACGTACCATCTCGCCCCATACCTACTGCTGTGCCGCCTCGCGGAACGTTCGGCGGCCGAGCCCCGCCGGTCCGTCGTCGGCGGGTCCCCGCGCGGGCTCACACGCATGCCGGTCTATCTTCGACCTCAACCTCGCGCGCGGAGGCGAACTCGGCCGACCGGTCGGCTTCCGCCCCGGTCGCCGCCTGCGCACGCACCAAGGACATGAACGCGATGTTCGCGGGCGCCCTGGCGTCCAGGCTCGCCGGTACGGGCGCGACCGTGAACGGCGCGATCCGGGATCGTCAAGGGCGCCGTTTCGACCCGGCACGATGGTGGCGCGTTGAAGATGTTCGGTGTCAACTGCGGCCTGTTCGCAGCCGGGACCTTCGCCAGCGCCGACACTCCGCTGTGGCTGGCGACGGACGGTGAGATCGAGGCGTGACAGGCAGGTTCTTCCTCAAGCGCCGGCCGTCGAGACCGCACCGCACACCACCGCCCCGGGAGCGCGTGGAACGCCTGTGGCGCGAGAGCGCCCGATTCGTCGGTCCCTGTCCCACAGGCGCGGGTCAAGGGATGAGGGGCGACCGGTTAGGGGCACATACGGTCCGTGCTGGGTGTGGGACGCGATGGTGCGCGGTTGACCGGTCGCCGTAGGGCCTGGCCAACCACACTCACCGCACCCACGATCGTCACTGGACACACTTCGTCGGTGTCGCGAAGGAACGCAGACAACGTTGGTGCCGACACCCGGCCAACTCGGCGCCGACGCCCGCACCAATCCGGTCATCAGGATGCACCTCTGTCACCGACCTCGGCTGTCACCGACCTCGGCTGTTCCGGACCTTGGTCGTTATCGACCTTGGCGTCACCGTCTTCGGCGTCACCGTCCTCGGCGTCAACCTCTTGGCGTCACCGTTCTCGATCGTCACCGTCTTTGACCGGTGTTCATCGCTGCTCATCTACTACGACGATTCCGGTCAGGCGGTCTCGCCATGGGCGGCGTGGGCGGGTGATGAAGGTGCCGAGATCCGCCAGTACGGTGGCGACTCTCAGTGCACCGGGCTGGGCAGGTGGCAGCAGTTGCAGGCCGATCGTTCCGGCGAGCAGGTGGGCCCGTCCGGGGCGGGTTCCGTCGCGTGCGGTGACGGTTCGCAGGCCCATCACTCGCTGGCCGACGCTGCGGCCCCCTGTCATCGACGGGATGATCCCGTACCCGAGGATGATCAGGAGCCGCCATCGTTCGCGTGGTTCCTGGGGCAACGGGTTGCGCGGCATGACGAGCCACTTCAGCACCTCCCGGCCGCTCGGTAGTTGAGGGATGGAAGGCTCGGGGGCCGTTTCGTCCGCGTCGGTCCTGGCTCGTTCGTCCGCGTCGGTCCTGGCTCGGCGATGCTCGCGTATCCCGTTCCAGGCGTCGGGGGCCCAGAACGGCGCGGTCGCGATGAGAAGGATCGTCGTGTCGATCGTCTCTGCCGTGACCCACCGCCAGAAGGTGGTGGCAACGATCTCGTCCGCCATGATCCATGACACCACGGCGAGCACCTCTCGGTGAGGTCTCGTGACACAAACTCGTGCACAAGCTCGTGACACAGAAAGAGCCGTGACACAGAAAGAGCCGTGACACACGCAAAGAGACTCCTGACACAAGAGGTGCCGACCGGTACGCATGGACCTTCCCGAACGTGTAGGGCGTTACGTGGACGCATCAGACGTTCATGGGACGCATAAGACCTTCGCGGGACGCATGGGACGTTCCCGGGCGGCTGTCAGGATGGGGATCATGGGCGCGGGGGAGCTGTACGGGAGAAGGACCGAACAGGACGCGATCGCCGGGCTGCTGGCGGGAGCCCGGGCCGGCACAAGCTCGTCACTGGTGATGCGCGGGGAGGCGGGGATCGGCAAGACGGCGTTGCTCGACCATGCCGCCACGACGGCCGGGGGGATGCGGCTGGTCCGCGGTACGGGGGTCGAGTTCGAGGCGGAGCTGCCGTTCTCGGGGCTGCAGTTGCTGTTGCGCCCGGCGCTGGGATCACTTGCCGCGCTGCCCGGCCCGCAGTGCGAGGCTCTGGAGGGCGCGTTCGGGCTCGGGCCGGCCGCCGGCTCCGAACCGATGCTGGTGGGGCTGGCGGTGCTCTCCCTGCTGGCGGAGCACGCGGACGAGACGGGCCTGCTGTGCCTGGTCGACGACGCGCAGTGGCTTGACCGGGCGTCGCGGGACGCGTTGCTGTTCGCCGCCCGGCGCCTGCACGCCGAGGGCGTGGTCATGATCTTTGCCGCCCGGGACGGCGAGGGGTCCTTCCCGGCCCCCGGCCTTCCGGAGGCGCGCCTGTCCGGGCTGGTACCGGAGGCGGCCGCGGCCATACTCGACCGGCAGCCGCTCGCGCCCGCCGTGCGCTACCGCCTGCTCGCCGAGGCCGGTGGCAACCCGCTGGCCCTGCTGGAGCTGCCGATCGCCTTGGCGGCCGAAGGCGGCAGTACGTTCTCGCCGGGGGCGCTGCCCCTCACAGGCCGCCTGCAACTGGCTTTCCATGGCCAGGTCAGCCGGATGCCGGAGGCCTGCCAGAGCCTGCTCCTGGTGGCGGCGGCCGACGAGACCGGCGAGCTCGCGGTGATCCTGCGTGCCGCCGCCGCGCTGGGGGCGGACGTCGAGGATCTGGCCCCGGCCGAGCGGGCCGGGCTGGTGCTCCGCGGCGACGCCGACGGCACCACGATCCGCTTCCGCCATCCGCTGATCCGCGCCGCCGTCTACCAGCGGGCGCCGCTCGGGCAGCGCCTCGCCGTCCACCGCGCGCTCGCCGCCGCCCTCGGCTCACCCGAGCACGCCGACCGCCGGGCCTGGCACCTGGCGGCCGCCGCCACCGGAGCCGATGAGGAGGCGGCCGCCGCGCTGGAACGTACCGCCACCCGCGCCCGCGAGCGCAGCGGCCACGAGGCGGCCGCGGCGGCATACGAACGGGCCGCCCGCCTGAGCGCCGACCCCGCAGCCAGGGCTCACCGCGAGGCCCTGGCTGCGGAGGCGGCGCTGGAGGCGGGCGATCTGGAGCGTGCAAGAGCCTTCGGGAGCCGCGCGGCCCGCCTGCTGGACCAGGCCCCGGCGGTGAACGCGCGGATCGCCCAGGTGCGAGCGCTCGCGGACTTCTGGCAGGGCGCCTACCCCGCCGCCCACCGGTCGCTGCTCGACGGCGCCGCACTCGTCCGCGACACCGATCCGGGCCAGGCCGCCGAGTTGCTGGTCCAGGCCGTCCACACCTCCTGGTACCTCGGGGAGCGGCAGCTCGCGGCGACGCTGGACCGGCTGGCGGCGCTGCCACTGAACGACGCGGATCCGCTCGCGCCGGTGGGGCCCTTCCTCGTCCACCTCGACCGGGGCCGTACCGAGCGGCCGCCGCCACTGGGCGAGACCCTCGCGGCGGTACGGCGGCGGGGACGGGCCCCCGACCAGGTACTGATGATCCTCTGCGGAGCGGCACTCGCGCTGGGCCAGGACGCCGACGCCTACGAACTCGCGACCGCGCTCGCCGCCGAGCACCGCGCCCGGGGCGGCGCCGGACGGCTGCCGACGGTGCTGTTCTTCATGGTCGAGGGCGAGGTGTTCACCGGACGGCACCTGGACGCGCTCGGCACTGCGACCGAGGCCCTGGGACTCGCCCGCGACACCGGCCAGCGGCAGTGGGTCAGCCAGTTCAGCAGCGTGCTCGCCTACCTCGACGCCGCCAAGGGGGAGGAGGCCGCCTGCCGGCGCAACGCCGAGGAGGGGCTGGCGGGGGCGACCGCCGGGGCCGCCTCCCCCGGCGCGCCGTGGGCGCACTGGTCGCTCGGGCTGCTGGACCTCGGCCTCGGTCGCGCCGAGACGGCGCTCGCCCGCTTCGAGCGCCTGACCCGCGAACCGATGCGCCATCACATCTGCGCCACCCGTTCCACTCCTGATCTGGTGGAGTCGGCCGTACGAACAAGGGCGCCGGAACGCGCCGCCGAGCCCCTGGCGCGCTTCGAACGGTTTGCGGGGTCGGTCCGGCAGCCGTGGGCCGACGCGCTCGTGCAGCGCTGCCACGGGCTGCTCGCTCCCGACGACCAGGCCGAGGCGTTCTACACGGCGGCCCTCGAATTGCACGACCAGGACGGCCGTGCGTTGGAGTACGCCAGAACCGCTCTGCTCTACGGCGAATGGCTGCGCAGGGCCCGTCGGAAGGCCGAGGCGCGCGGGCCGTTGAACGACGCCCTGGAGGTCTTCGACCGGCTCGGGATGCGGCCGTGGGCCGAACGCACCCGCGGCGAGCTGACCGCGACCGGCGCCCCGGACCAGGGCCCCCGGCCCGCCGAGGGCGCGGCCGCCGCTCTCACCCCGCAGGAGCTGCAGATCGCCCGGCTCGCCGTGCAGGGCCTGTCCAACCGCGACATCGCCGCCCAGCTCTTCCTCAGCCACCGGACGGTCGGCTACCACCTCTACAAGGCCTATCCCAAGCTCGGCGTCGCCTCCCGGAGCGAGCTGAAGGATTCCGCCGAACGGCTGGGGCTGTGAGATCTTGGCCCGATGGCCACTCCGGAACAGGTGCTATCGGGACAGCAGGCGCTATCTGGTCAACAGGTGCTATCTGGTCAACAGGCGCTATCGGGGGAGCAGGCGCTTCCTGGGCAGCAGGTGCTGCCTGGACAGATACTCCCGGTCGACGTCGATGAGGTTTCGCCGGTCGAGTTGGGTCCCGGTGTCCTTGTACGAACACTCCCGGGCATGCCGGGGATCAGGACGTGGGTGATCGATCTCGCTCCGGGCGCCGAATGGCCGGACCTCGACGTCCATGAGACCTACGGCGAGGCGTACTACGTCGTGAGCGGCGAGATCATCGAGGGCGACCGCACCCACGGCCCGGGCACCTACGTCGCCTTCGGCCCGAAGACCAGCCACCGGCCCCGTTCAGAGACCGGTGCGCGCGCCTTCGGCTTCAACTACGACGTCACCGACTCCGAGGGCTAGACGTCACCGACTCTGAGGGCTGGACGTCACCGACTCCGAGGGCTACTCGGCGGGCAGCGCATCTCGCATCGCCTTGGCGGAGGTCGCCGGGTCGTAGTCCTCGGGGACGCCCTGGACCAGGATGATGTCGCCCTTGATGTTCCGCGAGCGCAGCGGTGCGATCTCCTGGTACGCGGGCGAGTCCCACCAGGCCCGCGCCTCGGCCATGCCGGGGAAGCCGATCATTACGACGTCCTCGGGCCAGTCGCCCTCCATCACCTCATGCGGCGTGGCGTGTACGAGGAAGCGACCGCCGTACGGCTCGAAGGTACCGGCGATGCGTTCGATGTACTCGGCGACCTCCGGGTGCGGGGCGGCGTCATGCAGGCGGGCGATCGCGTAGGCGGTCATGGTTCCTCCTGGTTGTTCTTGGGAGCTGTTCTTGGGAGTTGTTCCAAGGGCGACCGGGGCGGACCGGCCCAGCGGTCCGCCCCGAGGTGGTCAGGCGCCGGCCGGCACCTTGTCGAGGAAGCCGAGCACCTGGCTGATCCGCCCGTCGGCACCGATCTTCGCGACATCGAAGCCGATGACGACCGGCTCGGCGCCCTCGGGCCCCAGGTGCCAGGTGAACCGAGCGATGTCGTGGTGGGTGTCCACGGCGCCGCCGAGGCTGAAGACCAGCCCGCCGAACTGCCCCTGGACCGCCGCGATGGTGGCGTCGAGCCCGTCCCTGCCCTGAACGGAGACCAGCGGGTCGATGTACACCGCGTCGTCGGCGAAGACCTCCGCCAGAACGGCCTGCCGAGCGGCGGCGTCGGTCTCGTTCCAGGCGGCGAGGTAGCGCTGGACCAGCTCGTTCATGTCGCTCATGTCTTTCTCCTCCGTCGTCGTGCTCTCTTGTGACCACCAAATTAGGGAGCCTGGAACGACGAGGAATCTGACGTGCTTAAGTACTTCCGCCCACCCCTTCAGGTACCCGCCACTGCCCTCCGGGGCGAGGGCGGCGGGCATGAGATCGATCGTTCCGGCCCAGGCAACCGCCGATCCACGTCGCGCCGAGGCAGCCGACCACGTCGTGGCGTTCCAGCGGGTGCCGCCGAGTGCTGCCGTGTCCAAGTCGAGCGCGGTATCTGGAGGTACGTTCCTGATTGCAGGAGACTGAACGCTCAAGGCCGCCCGGGATCCTCTCCAGTGACCGCTCGGTCCTCTCCAGCGACGGGGTGTGAAGGATGCGTCATGCCGACTGGGGCGCGGTGTCCGCGCGGTGGGCCGGGATCCGTAGTGAGGAGATCGACGTCTGCGGCACCGGCGTCCACTACCTGAGCGCCGGCGCGGGCCGGGCGGGTCCGGTTCAGCTACTGGTCCATCCGATGGCGGGCAGCGCTTCGATGTGGCTGGACGTCATCGCGCCGCTGAGCGCGCTCGGGCCGGTCGTCGCGCCCGATCTGCCGGGAACGCTGTTCGGCCACACCGGCACGCCCCATCCCCGGGCGGCCAGGGCCGAGCCGAACGCGCGCTTCCTGCGGGCCTTCGCCGCCCGGCTGGGCATCCGGGACGCGGTCGTCCACGGCTGGTCCATGGGCGCGCTCGTGTCCGTGCTGTTCGCCGAGGCGGCGCCGGAACGGGTCGGGCGCCTTGTGCTGGCGGCCCCCGCGCTGCCCGGTCCATTGCCCGCCGACGAGGTGCTGTTCTGGCGCGTTCTGGGCAGGCCGCTGCTGGCCGCCGGACCACCGGTCGTACGGACCGTGCTGCGCCTGGCCGGTCGGCGGATGCTCGAACTCAAGGGGCGGATGTACGCCGACCCGGACAATTGGCGGGGGAGTATCGCCGGTGACCTGTCGGGGGTGTCGCCGGACATGGTCGCGCTGCTGGCCGGTGAACTGCGCGGCGCGCGGCCGCGGCGGCTCGGCGACGCCGTCACGGCCTTCGCCTCGGTGATGTCGGCGCTGTACGTCGATCGGCGCTCCATCGACCGGGCGATCGACGGAGCGCGCGCACCCGCGCTGGTCCTCTGGGGCGGACAGGACGGCCTGATCACCCGGGGCACCGTCGACGAACTGGTCGAACGCCGGCCCGACTGGGAGTTGTGCGTCTTCGAGACGGCCGGGCACCTGCTGCCGCTGGAAGCACCGGACGACTACGTCCGGGCCGTGGGCCGGTGAGTCGCCCCTCGGACTCCGGGACTTCCGGACTCCCGGACTCCCGGACTCCCGGACTCACTGAGCTTTACGGACGTGCGGGCCTGGCCGGAGTGCGGGCCTGGGTGGACGTGCGGGCCTGGGCCGGTGGGACGCGGCCCGCACGTACCCGAGTTCGCCCCGGCCCCTGTGGACTATCGAAGCCGGGGTGGCTTGTAGTGGCGTTTGTGCATGGGGACGAGCGAGATGCCGTCAGATGCGTTCCAGGACGACCACGGGGATGACGCGGCGGGTTCTGGCCTCGTAGGTGTGGTAAACGGGAGCCAGGTCGGTCATCAGTTTCCAGAGTCGCTCCCGTTCCGGCCCTGTGGCCGTGTGGGCGCGCACGGTGAACTTCTCCGCGAGTATCTGCACCTGGACCTCCGGATTGGCCGCCACGTTGAGATACCAGGCGGGATGGGTGTGGGTGATGGCAGAGCCCGAGGCCACCAGAACGTAGCGGTCGCCGTCCGCTCCGAAGAAAAGGCCGGTGCGGTAGAACTTGCCGGATTTACGGCCCTGATGGGTGAGGACAAGATTGGTCGACCCACCCTCCATGTATCCGCTCTGGCCATTGGTAGCGATATAGCGGCGAACGTGTTCCGCGACCGATGCATCGGGGCTGTCTGTCACTTCTTCGCGAGTATTGAGGTCTGACATTTCCGTTTCCCTTTCTGGGGTTGGAGGCCGCCGTCCCCGGTCGCGTCTTGGCCGGTACGGTGCGTTCTCCGGGACCGGGACCGGGGACGGCGGCCGTGCAGATCACGCCGCGGCGAGACCCTGCGCGAAACCGCCGTCGACCGGTAGTTCGACATTGGTGGTAAAGGTCGCGTCGGCGGCAAGTCCCTGATCGGCCATATCACTGGGCCATACTGCCTAGCCATATCGCCGGGGCATACTGCTCAGCCATATTGCTCGGCCATATCACTTAGCGATACTGCCCGTCGTACCCGCCGATTTCTGCTGACGCGTTTTCTGCTGACGAGGACGAGTCTGCGGGCCGGCGCTTGCGATCGGCTGATGGTCTGCTTGGGGTCGGCCGCTACCAGGCCCCGGTTACCTTGCGCCCATGCGTTTCGGGTACGGGCCCGGTGGCCGTCTGGTCGGACGGCGACGAGCCCGTGGCGCAGGCCAGGGGCCGAGACCTAGTGGTCCGTCGCTCGCCGGGCATCTGCTGCGGGTACTGCACGACGCGGTAGACGTCGGCGTGTTCGCGGCCCTGCCCGCGCCCGCTCGGCGGCGTGTGGCGCGATCTGCTCGGCCTCGTGGGCGACCCGGATCTCTGGGGCGCGCGGCGGCCCGAGGGGTCAGCTGCGGTAGTGCCTGCGGAGGGCTATTCCTGCGGCTACGCCTCCGGCCAGGGCGCCGGCGCCGGCGGCGGCGGGGAGGGCGACCATGGTGACCTTGCGGCCGGTACGGAAGTCGTGGATCGGCCAGCCGTTGTCCTTGGCGTGGTCGCGAAGGTCGGAGTCGGGGTTGACCGCGTGCGGGTTGCCGACGGCGGTGAGCATCGGGAGGTCGTTGACCGAGTCGCTGTACGCGGAGCAGCGCGAGAGGTCGAGGCCTTCGCGCTGCGCCAGGGCCCGTACCGCCTCGGACTTGGCGGGACCGTGCAGGAGGTTGCCGACCAGGCGGCCGGTGTAGACGCCGTCCTGGGTCTCGGCGACGGTGCCGAGGGCGCCGGTGAGGCCGAGGCGGCGGGCGATCGTACGGGCCACCTCGACGGGGGTGGCGGTGACGAGCCAGACCTGCTGGCCGGCGTCCAGGTGCTGGAGGGCGAGGGAGCGGGTGCCGTGCCAGATCCGGTCGGCCATCACCTCGTCGTAGATCTCCTCGCTGAGCTGGACGAGGTCGTCGATCTTCTGACCGGCCACGAAGGCGAGCGCGGCCTCGCGGGCGCTGTGGATGTGCTCGGTGTTCTCGGTGCCGCGGAAGCGGAACGCGGCCTGGCCCCAGGCGAACATCGCCAGGTCGCGCATGGTGAACAGCTTGCGCGAGGCGAGGCCGCGGGCGAAGTAGTAGATCGACGCGCCGCGCATCATCGTGTTGTCCACGTCGAAGAACGCCGCCGCCGTCGGGTCGGGTTCGGGGAGCGGGCTCGGTTCGGCGGCGGCGGCCGCGGCCACCTCGCCCGCGGTCACGTGATCTTCGGTCCGGTCACGTTGCCAGAATCGACGCATGCCCCCGACCTTAGTCAACCGGGCCGGTACGGCTCCTCCTCCGGACGGAATTGCGAGGGTCCTCACCTCGGCTGGTGGCCGCGGCCACCAGCCGTTCACGCAGTTCGGCGCGGAAGCCGGGATCGGGGGTGGTCCCCCGAATCCGGAGCCGCTCCAGTGACGCGGTCTTGATTGACGCGGTCTTGATCCGCCTCGTTCTCATGGCAGCCCCCCAGAGAATGCGGTCTCGTTCCGCAAAACGAGGGGTGGGCGCGCGGGTTACGGCCGCGCGAGTGAGAATCTCATCTCAGGTCGGGCAGCTCAGGTCGGGCAGCTGAGGTCGTCGGGGAGCATTCGGGCGAGCGACCGTACGGCGCGGTACTGCAGGGCCTTGATCGCCCCGGTCTTCCTGCCCATGATCAGTGCCGTCTCGGCGACCGAGAGGCCGTGCAGGAAGCGCAGCACCACGCATTCCTGCTGGTCCGAGCCCAGCAGGCGGACGGCTTCCAAGAGCGTCCGGTTGGTCATCGCGGTCAGGACCGCCTGCTCGGGGCCCTCCTGGGTACGGCCCGGCTCCAGGAGTTCGGCGGTGCAGATCTCCAGCCGGTAGCGGCCCGACTTGAAGTGGTCGGTGATCAGGTTGCGGGCGATGGTGACCAGCCAGGCGCCGAAGTCCTTGCCCTGCCAGCTGAACGTGGACATCCGCCGGAGCGCGCGCAGGAACGTCTCGCTGGTGAGGTCCTCGGCCAGGGGGTGGGCGCCGACCCGGTAGTAGACGTACCGGTAGACGAGGTCCACGTAGTGGTCGTACAGGAGGCCGAACGCCTCGGCGTCGCCGTCGCGGGCCCGCAGGACGAGGTCCTTCATCGGGACGGCCGGACTCGCGTCGGCCGGACTCGCCTCGGTCGAATCCGGGGCGCCCGGACCCGGGGCGCCCGGACTCGCGTCGGCCGGACTCGGGTCGGCCGGGCTCGGGAACGCCCGAGGAAGCGGTGCTGTTCGGACATCGAGGGTCAAGCTGCTCATGCAGTTCTCCTCGGGGCGTACGCGGCCTCCGGCGTGAAATGCCACTGTAGGTACTCACTACGACACGCGGCAATGGTGTCCACTGCGCAAACTGGGGCGCTGTGCCCGTTCACAGAGGTGGACTCTCGCCTCCACAGAGTCTCCGGCGGAGACTTCGGCAGAGACTTCGGGTCTCCGGCGGGGACTTCGGCAGAGTCTTCGGCCTAAGGCGGTTACCCGTCTCAGCCCCGCATCGGGCACCATGGGGCGCGATGGTCTCAGCACTTCTTGCGTTGCCGGCGACCCTGGGTGCCTTAGTGGCCACCGGGTTGCTCGTCATGCGCGCCTACAAGGACCGGCTGCTCTACCTGATCGCCTGGTCGACGACGCAGGTCGGACTGTCGCTGGCGCTGATCGGGATGACGCTCGGCTTCGTCATCGGCTTCAACGGCCCGCTGTTCCGGGTGATCCAGCTGGGCGCCGCGCTGCTCGCGCCGGTCTGGCTGGCACTGGGGATGATCGAGCTGATCGCCCGGTACGTCCAGGTGCGCTTCGGCGCCTGGCTGTTCGCGATCTCCTACACGGTCGTCGCGATGGTCATCATCATGGTCGACCCGGTGCGCGGCACGTTCAGCAAGACGCTGCCCAACCCGCGCGCGACGTACGACGCGCTGCCGCTGCTGCTGATCGACGGCGCGCACGTGCTGGCCGTCATCGCGCTGGTGGCGTGCCTGGCGGTGACCGCGGTGCTGGCGAGCAAGCAGGACCGCGAGTCCGCCGAGCTGCTGATCCCGATCGCCCTGGTCGCGCTGGCCGGAGTGCTGGTCGTCAGCGGTACGCGTGGCTTCCTGCCCGGCCCGCTGGCGGCGATCGCCCTCGCGGGCGCGGCGGGACTGGTCTGGTACGGCGGGATGCGCACGCTCCCGGTGTACGACGATGACGACTACGACGACGGCTATAACGACGGCTATGGCGATGGGCATGGCGATGGGTACCGAGACGACCCCGCCACCGGCTACGAAGAGCAGGGCTACAGCGAGCAGGGTTACGCCGAGCAGGGCTACAGCGCGCCGCGTCCGCCCGAGCCCAGGCCCGAGCCGCAGCAGCAGCGGGGCGGCAAGCACAGCGGTGGCCTGCGGTTCCCCGATCCCGCCCCGGAGGAGCCGGTCCGCTATCCGGACCAGCCCGCCGCGGCGACCGTGATGGACGACGTGCGCAAGCTCGTCCCGGAAGCGGCACCGGTGCCCCCGAGCATGCCGGCGGCACCGCCCGGCGGGGCCGACATGTCGGCGGGCTGCGGCCAGATCACCGTCTACACGCTCCTGGACGGCCGCGAGGAGGCGTTCGACCGGCTGGCCGAGGAACTGGTCCAGGCCGCCCGCGCCGCCGAGCCGGAGACGCTGATCTTCGCCTGCCACGAGGTGGTGAACGCGCCCACCCAGCGGATCTTCTACCGGCTGTTCCGGGACCAGGCCGGCTTCGCGGCGCACGAGCGGCAGGCGCACCTGCGCCGGTTCGCGGCCGAGTCCCGGACGCACGTGATCGCGACCAACGTGATCGACCTCAGGCTGGGCGCCGCCAAGCTGCCCCCGATGCGGCCCGGCCGCGGCGTACCGCAGGCGCCCGCGTCCGAGCGCCCGCTGCGGTGAGCCCGGTGGACGCGGTGAGCCCCGTGGACATCTTGATCACGCTGTACGGCAAGCCCGGCTGCCACCTGTGCGAGGAGGCCCGCGCGGTGATCGAGCGGGTGGCCGGCGACCTCGGCGTGCGCTGGGAGGAACGCGACATCACGCAGTCGGAGGAGGACACCCGGCTGTACTGGGAGCAGATCCCGGTCACCATGATCAACGGAGTCCAGCACGACTTCTGGCGGGTGGACGAGGACCGGCTCCGGAACGCCATCGCGGAACTGCGCGCGACCTGAGCGGTCTTACCCGGCTCGACCTCGGATCTCGGCCCAGCCCTCTTCTTCGGCAGAGAGCTCTTCTACGGCACAGCGGTTTTGGTCGGCGCAGCGGTTTTGGTCGACACAGCCTTGTTTCGCGGCAACTGGAATGTTCCGTCGATCACACCGGCTTCGCACGTGAGTCCCCTTCCCGGCCACTGCCGAACACCGCAAAGCCCCTGGTGGCCAGGGGTTCGGCGGGCGGCTGCGCGGATCCGGCGGAACGGCTTGACCGGGGGCGACTTTGTGCGCGTATTCACAAAGGCTTAACCTGACAGATACGCCCTGGGGGCCTCGACCGTGGCCGTCGCGGCCGGGTCTCGGCCGCACCGGGGCGAGGGGTTCTCGGGCCCCGCCCCCAGCGTCGAGCCCCGAAGAGCAGGCCGTGACACCTCGCCAGAACCGCAACCGCGATCGCGCCGAACGCGGCATCCCCGATGCCACGGTGGCGCGGCTGCCCATCTACCTGCGTGCCCTGCACAGCCTGCAGGACCGCGGCGTGGCCACCGTCTCGTCCGAGGAGCTCGCCGCCGCCGCCGGGGTCAACTCCGCCAAGCTCCGCAAGGACCTGTCCCATCTCGGCTCGTACGGCACCCGCGGGGTGGGGTACGAGGTCGAGTACCTCGTCTACCAGATCTCCCGTGAGCTGGGACTCACCCAGGATTGGGTGGTCGCCATCATCGGGCTCGGTAACCTGGGCCGGGCACTGGCCGGCTACGGCGGCTTCGCGTCCCGCGGCTTCCGGGTGGCGGGACTGCTGGACGCCGACGACGGCATCGTCGGGCAGGAGATCTCCGGGATGACGGTGGAGCACATCGACCGGCTGGAGGACCTCATCGCCGGGCACGGCGTGTCGATCGCCGTCATCGCCACTCCGGCCGGCGCCGCGCAGGGCGTGTGCGACCGGGTGGTCGCGGCCGGTGTGACGAGCGTGCTCAACTTCGCGCCCGTGGTCCTTTCGGTGCCCGAGGGCGTCGATGTGCGTAAAGTCGATCTGTCGATCGAACTGCAGATCCTCGCGTTCCACGAGCAGCGCAAGGCGGGCGGGCCGAACGACCACGTACCACTGCCGGGTGCCGCCGGAACCCCGGGCACGGAGCAGTACGTAGAGACGGTAGAGGCATGAGCGAGTCGGAGGCACGCGGCGCCGTCCGGGCCGAGCACCGCGGCGACCAGGGAAGGCGGTGCCTTCTCGGCGTGTTGGTGACGAGCGGGCGTCACAGCGGTCTTCTACGGCACAGCGGTCTTCTACGGCACAGCGGTCTTCTACGGCAGAGCGGCATGAGCGGGCGGCAGAGCGGCGGGATGAGCGGGATGAGCGGACGGGAATTCGCGCGATGAGCGTCTTGGTGGTGGGGCTCAGCCATCGGAGCGCTCCGGTGGCCCTGCTCGAGCGGGCGGCGATCACCGGGGACGACCTGGTCAAGCTGCTGCACGAGGTACACGACTGCGCGCACGTGGGCGAGGCGGCGATCGTGTCGACCTGCAACCGGGTCGAGATCTACGCCGTCGTCGACAAGTTCCACGGCGGCGTCTCGGCCATCTCCGAGCTGCTGGCCCGCCACTCGGGGATCACGCTCGACGAGCTGTCCCGCAACCTGTACGTGCACTACGAGGACCGGGCCATCCAGCACGCGTTCGCGGTGGCCTGCGGGCTCGACTCGATGGTCGTGGGCGAGGGGCAGATCCTCGGCCAGCTGCGGCAGGCGTTCCGGCTCGGCCAGGACGAGGGCACGCTGGGCCGCGAGCTGCACGACGTCCTGCAGCAGGCGCTGCGGGTCGGCAAGCGCGCCCACCACGAGACCGGGATCGACAAGGCCGGCGCCTCGCTGGTCAGCGTGGGCCTGGACGTGGCGGCGGCGCACCTTGGACCGCTTGAACGGGTCCGGGCGCTGGTCGTCGGGGCCGGTTCGATGAGCGGCCTGGCGGTCGCGACGCTGGCGCGGGCGGGGGCCCGCGAGATCGTGGTGGCCAACCGTACGTACGAGCGCGCGGTACGGCTCGCCGAGTCGGCGGGCGTGCCCGCGCGCGCGATCGAGCTGTCCGGCCTGGACGCCGAGCTGGCGGGCGCCGACCTGGTCATCTCCTGCACCGGAGCGGGACGGGTGCTGACCGTTCCGCAGCTGGAGGCCCAGGGCGTCGGGACCGACGGGCGGCGCCGGTTCTTTCTCGACCTGGCGCTGCCGCACGACATCGACCCGGGGGTACGGGACCTGCCCGGTGCCGTGCTGGCGGGGCTCGACGACCTGCGTACCGCCGAGGAGGCCGCCCACGCGATCGGCCCGGAGGCGATCGAGGCCGTCCGCCGGATCGTAGGCGACGAGGTGGCGGTGTTCCTGGGCGCGGCGCGTGCCGCGGCCGTGGCACCGACCGTCGTGGCGCTGCGCAGCAAGGCCGCCGAGGTCGTCGACGCTGAGCTGGCCCGGCTGTCCGGCCGGCTGCCCGAGCTGGACGACCGGGCCCGCAAGGAGATCACCCAGACCGTACGGCGCGTGGTGGACAAGCTGCTGCACGCGCCGACAGTACGGGTCAAGGAGCTGGCTTCGGCGCCGGGCGGCGACGCCTACGCGGACGCGCTGCGCGAGCTCTTCGACCTCGATCCCAAGGCCCCCGCGGCCGTGGCGCACGCTGACATGGCGCCGGACGATGCCCGTGCCGGGGAGACCCGAGCCGGGGAGACCACCGCTGGGGAGAACAGAGGAGCCTGAGCTGTGACCGCACTGAAGTTGGGGACGCGCAAGAGCCTGATGGCGACGACGCAGTCGCGTCTGGTCGCCGACGCGTTGACCCAGCGTACGGGGCATGCCGTGGAGCTGGTCGGGGTAACGACCGAGGGTGATGTCTCCAAGGCCCTGCTCGCCCAGATGGGGGGCACCGGCGTCTTCGTCAGTGCCCTGCGCGACCGGCTGCTGTCCGGTGAGGTGGACTTCGCCGTGCACTCGCTGAAGGACCTGCCGACCGGGCCCGCCGAGGGGATCGCGTTGGCCGCGACACCGCTGCGGGACGACCCGCGCGACGCGCTGTGCGGCCCCGCCAAGCTGGCCGACCTGCGCCGCGGCGCCAGGGTGGGCACCGGCTCGCCGCGCCGGGTGGCGCAGCTGAAGGCGCTGCGGCCCGATCTCGATGTGGTCCCGATCCGCGGCAACGCCGACACCCGGCTGGGCAAGGTGTCCGGCGGCGAGCTGGACGCGGTGGTGCTGGCGTACGCGGGGCTGACCCGGATCGGCCGGGTGGACGAGATCGCCGAGGTCTTCGACCCGGACCAGATGCTGCCCGCCCCTGGCCAGGGGGCGCTGGCGCTGGAGTGCCGCGCCGACCGCACCGACCTGGTCGAGCTGCTCGGCACCGTCGACGACCAGGCCACCCGCGCCGCCGTCACCGCCGAGCGCATGGTGCTCGCGGTGCTGGAGGCGGGATGCTCGGCGCCTGTGGGAGCATACGCTGCCGAGATAGATCAAAAGCTGCATCTTACGGCCGCCGTCGTCGGCTTCGACGGGAGCCGGCAGATCCGGTTGTCCGCCAGCGGCCACCCCGATGAGGCCGAGCGGATCGGACGCGGGCTCGCGACCGAACTGCTCGACCGGGGGGCCGACCAGTTGATGGGGGAGCGCGAGTGAGCCCCGCGAAGCAGTCCCAGACAGGGCAGTCCGAGACAGGGCGGTCCCAGGCCGGGCAGGCACAGGCCGGGCAGTCCCAGGCCGGGCAGAGAGCCGCCGAGACGAGGGCCGAACAGCCGGCCGACCGGGAGGAGCGTCCGGCCGGCGGCCGGGGTCGGCCGGGTCGCGCTCGTCGGGATGGGCCCGGGTGACCCGGGCCTGCTGACGCTGCGCGCCGCCGAGGCGCTCGGGCGCGCCGACACCGTCGTCGTCGACCGCGAGTCCTGCCACGCCGAGGTCCTGTCGCACTGCCGTCCGGACGTCGAGATCCTCGACACCGCCGAGGGCGACGCGGCCAAGCTGACCGGGCGGGCCGCCAAGTCGGGCCGGCGCGTCGTCCGGCTGTTCCAGGGCGACCCCGGGCTGGCCTGCAACCTGGCCGCCGAGGGCGCCGCGCTGGACAAGGCCGGCATCCCGTTCGAGGTGGTGCCGGGCGTGTCCGCCGTGACCGGTGTTCCCGGGTACGCGGGCATCCCGCTGACCGACGCCAAGCACCGCGAGGTGCGGGTGATCGACGCCGGCGACGGCGGGGTCGACTGGGAGAGGTTCTCCTCGCCCGACGCCACGCTGGTGATCCTGGGCGCCGAGAACGCCGTGGCGGAGGTCTGCAAGGGCCTGATGGCGGTGGGCCGTCCCGACACCACGCCGGCCGCGATGACGACCCTCGGCACGACCACCGAGCAGGAGACCGTGGTCTCCACGCTGCACCGGCTGGCCGCCGACACCAAGGGCATGGAGGTCCCGGCGCTGATCATCGTCGGGGACGTGGTCGGCTGGCGCGACCGGCTGTCGTGGTTCGAGACCAAGCCGCTGTTCGGCTGGCGGGTCCTGGTGCCGCGTACGAAGGAGCAGGCCGCCTCGCTGTCGGAGCAGCTGCGCGAGTACGGCGCCGTACCGGACGAGGTGCCCACCATCTCGGTCGAGCCGCCGCGTACCCCGCAGCAGATGGAACGGGCCGTGAAGGGCCTGGTCACCGGCCGGTTCGAGTGGGTCGTCTTCACCTCCACCAACGCGGTCAAGGCCGTCCGCGAGAAGTTCGACGACTACGGCCTGGACGCCCGCGCGTTCGCGGGGCTGAAGGTCGCGGCCGTCGGCGAGCAGACGGCGGCGGCGCTGGTGGAGTTCGGCGTCCAGCCCGATCTGATGCCGACCGGCCAGCAGTCCGGCGAGGGCCTGGTGGAGGTCTGGCCGCCGTACGACGAGGACCTCGACCCGATCAACCGGGTGCTGCTGCCGCGCGCCGACATCGCCACCGACACCCTCATCGCCGGGCTGACCGACCTGGGCTGGGAGTGCGAGGACGTCACCGCGTACCGCACCGTACGGGCCGCGCCGCCGCCCGCCCCGATCCGCGAGGCGATCAAGGGCGGCGGGTTCGACGCGGTGCTGTTCACCTCCTCGTCCACGGTCAAGAACCTGATCGGGATCGCCGGCAAGCCGCACAACGTGACGGTGATCGCCTGCATCGGGCCGCAGACCGCGCGGACCGCCGAGGAGTACGGGCTGCGGGTCGATGTGCTGGCCGACAAACCGTCGGTATCGGAGCTCGCCGAGGCCCTGGCGGAGTACGGTGCGAAGCGGCGGGCGGCCCAGGTCGAGGCGGGCGACCCGCTGCGCAAGCCGAGCCAGATGCGACGCGGGGCCCGCCGGCGCAAATAAGCAGGGCCCGCCGACGCAAAGAAGCGGGGTCCGCCGGCGCAAGTAAGCAGGGCCACGCACCGGTACCGAAAGAGGGATCATGCCTGCTCAGTTTCCCGTGGCGCGGCCCCGGCGGCTGCGGCGCACTCCGGCGCTGCGCCGCCTGGTCGCCGAGACCCGGCTCGCCCCGGCCGATCTGATCCTGCCGATGTTCGTCAAGGAGGGCATCGGCGAGCCGAACCCGATCGGCTCGATGCCGGGCGTGTACCAGCACACCCGCGACAGCCTGCGCAAGGCCGCGCACGACGCGGTCGAGGCGGGCGTCGGCGGGCTGATGCTGTTCGGGATCCCGGCGGTCAAGGACGGCGCCGGCTCGGGTGCCGACGACCCGGCCGGCGTGGTGCAGACCGCGCTGCGCGACCTGACCGCCGATCTGGGCGACGCGGCCGTGGTCATGACGGATCTGTGCCTGGACGAGTTCACCGATCACGGGCACTGCGGCATCCTCACCCCCGGCGGCGAGATCGACAACGACGCGACCCTGGAGCGGTACGCGTCGATCGCCATCGCGCAGGCGGCGGCGGGCGCGGCCGTGGTCGCGCCGAGCGGGATGATGGACGGCCAGGTCCGCGCGATCCGTACCGCACTGGACGGCGCGGGCTACCAGGACGTGGCGATCCTGGCCTACTCCGCCAAGTACTCCTCGGCCTACTACGGCCCGTTCCGCGAGGCCGCGGAGTGCGCGCCGCAGTTCGGTGACCGGTCCACCCACCAGCAGGACCCGGCCAACGCCGCCGAGTCGCTGCGTGAGGTGTTCCTGGACCTGGACGAGGGCGCGGACATGGTCATGGTCAAGCCGGCCGGGCCGTACCTCGACATCGTCCGCCAGGTCCGCGACTCGGTGGACGTGCCGGTCGCGGCGTACCAGGTCAGCGGCGAGTACGCGATGATCGAGGCGGCGGCGGCCAGCGGCTGGCTGGACCGCGATCGCACGATCATGGAGTCGCTCACCTCGATCCGCCGGGCCGGTGCCGACATCGTGCTGACCTACTGGGCCACCGAGGTGGCTCGCGCCCTGACCCGTACTCGGCCCTGACCCGTACTCAGCCCGGACTCGTACTCAGCACGGCTGAGCCCTTGCCCCGCAGGGGGACGCGCCGAAGTGATCTTCTTTGGTGATCACTTCGCGCTAGTCACTTAGAGTCGTTTTCCGGGGGGCGCCGTGCCCCGGCTTCCGGCGCACCGGCATCATCGTGTCCAAGAGCTCGTGTCCGTTCAGGAGCCGTTTCGGCCCTTGGCGGTCCAGCGGGCCGGCGTACAGCGACTGGGGGGCGATGATGCTGGCGGTCTCGGGGAACAAACGGCAACGGGCGGCCCGCGACCGGATGGCGGCGGCCGCCCGGTCCTATGCGGAGCTGGGCTGGCCCTGCGTACCGGGGGCGCATCCGCCCGCCGGCGGTGACCGAGCGTGCTCGTGCGACCGGCTCGGCTGTCCCGATCCCGCCGCGCATCCGGTGTCGGGGGCCTGGGCGCTGCATGCCAGCGTCGATCCCGAGCTGCTCGACCGCTGGTGGACCAAGTGGCCCGACGCCAACGTCATCCTGCCGACCGGCAGCGTCTTCGACGTCTTCGACGTACCGGCGGCGGCGGGCCAGGCGGCGCTGGCCCGGCTCGACCGCGAGGGCCTGCCGATCGGTCCGGTCGCGTCCGTGGGCGGCGAGCGCTACCTGTTCTTCGTCGCCACCCGTGGCGCCCCGGTCGACGAGGACGAGTGGTGGTCCTGCCATCTCGACTGCTCGCCCGAGAAGGTCGTCGAGACGCCCGGGATGCGGTGGCACTGCCGCGACAGTTACGTACTGGCGCCGCCCTCGGTGCTCCCGAACGGCCGTGAGGTGGCCTGGATCCGCTCGCCCGAGGGCCGGTCGCTCCCTGACCCGCTGCACCTCCTGGAGGTCCTCTCCGACAGCTGTGAGGCTGTGTCGTAGCGGCGCGGTGTCGTAGCGGCCCGCCCGGCCTTACGGTCGCTCGCCTGGCGGCTCGCGGTGCAGCGCGTGGCGTCAGGGAGTGGCGTCAGCGCGGGGTGCCAGGGGCGGTGATGGCGACCTTGCGCCCCCATCCGCTGTAGGTGGTCGAGACGGTCTGGGCATGGGCCTTGTCCGTCCCCTGGATCTTGAACCACAGGTGCACGGGACGGTTCGCGCGGTCGACCTTGAGGGCGAACGCGACCTTCTGGGCGCCCGTCGCCTGCGCGAGCTGCGCGTACAACGCTCCAACCGCCGGGACCTGCGCGAGGTCGCCGGTCGGCGCCGTCCCCCGGTAGACCCCGCCCGCCTCCTTGAACGTGTCGCTCGACCGCAGCAGTGCCGTGACGTTGGCGACGGTGCTGCTCCAGCGCGCGTGCGCGATCAGGCCAGGGAAGCCCGGGGCCTGCCCGTCGACCGGCGCCTGGGTCCACTTCTTGCCCACCATGATGTGGGCGGTCTCGCCCACGATCACGGCCCGGGTGGCGCGCCGGGTGTCGCCCGTGCCGGAGATCGTCATGTTGTACGAGGGGGAGCCTTCGGGCACCACCTTGAGCAGGCCCTTGCCGCTGGCCGCACCGCCGCAGCAGCCCGAGCGCCTGTAGGCGAACGAGGCGCCCGGTGTCCGCGCGGTCGCCTGGGTGATGCCGTCCGCCAGGGCGGCGGCGGCCGGGTCCGTGGGGTCGGGCGGGATGGCGGGCGTGGGCGTACCGCTGGTCGCGGGCGTGGCCGGGGCGGGGTCCCCGTCGCCGCCCAGGTACAGCGCGGCCCCTGCCGTGCCCCCGGCGATGAGCAGGACGGCCACGGCGGCGGCCGCGACGGCCTTGCCACGGCCACGCTCGGGCGCACTGGGGGAGGATGCCACCGGCGCCGGGCCCGCGACCGAGCCGGGGCCTGGGGGCGCGGGAGGCGGTGCCGGTGCGTGGTTCTTGGACGGCTTGGGTGCCTTCCCCGCCTTAGGGGCCTTGGCCGGTACGGGCTCGGGCCGCTGGGCGGTGTCGGCCGTCAGCTCGATGAGGCGGCCGCGTCCCTGCGCGAGCCAGGACGGCCCGTACGCGTCGACCGCGGCGTCCTCCACGGCGCCGAGGAAGTCGGCGGCCGAGGCGGGCCGTGCGGCCGGGTCCTTGGCCAGCCCCTGCCCGACCAGGCCGCGCAGCGGTTCGGGGATCGCCTCCAGCGGGATCGGGGCCTCGCGGTGCGCCTTGCCGATCGCCGACTGGTTGCGGCCGGTGTACGGCTGCGTCCCGGTCAGGCACTCGTAGAAGATCGCGGTGGCGGCGTACATGTCGGTGCCGCTGTTGGCGGGTGTGCCGCCGCCCCACAGCTCGGGCGCGGTGTACGCCGGCGCGGTCCGGGCCTCGGTGCCCACTGGGGCGAGCCCGAAGTCGACCAGCCGGCAGTTGCCGTCGTCGTCGAGCAGGATCTCCGACGGGCGCAGGGCGCCGTGCACGACGCCCTTGCCGTGCGCGGCCGCCAGCCCGAGCAGCGTCCCGCTGAGGATCGCCAGCGCGGCCAGCGGGCCGGTGGAGCCCTGCGTGGCGATCAGGCGCCGCAGGCCGAAGCCGTCGACGCGTTCCATCACGATGGCGGTGCCCTCGGGAGATTCCACCAGCTCGTAGAAGTCCACCACGTTGGGGTCCTCGAGCTGCGACAGGCTGCGGGCGATGCCGCGCAGCCTCGACAGGAACGCCTCGTCGACGTCCAGCCGCGGGTCGAGATACTTGATCGCGACCTTGGTCTGGGTGAGGTCGTCGAGGGCGAGCAGCACACGATTCGGCGTGCTGCCGCCGCCCAGCTCCTGGACGTGGGTGAATCCCGGGACCGTCCAGCCGTCAACCACGATGCGAGCCATCCCTCCGATACGGCCGGCGCCGGATACGAGTACCTACAGAACGCGTACGCGAACGGCACGGGCGCGAACAGACACGAGTGCGAACAGACACGAGTGCGAACAGACACGAGCGCGAACAGCACGAGCGCGAACGCACGAGCGCGAGCAGAACGAGTACGAACAGATGAGCGAGTACGAACCGACCTGAGCGGCGTCCTGGGAGACGCCGAGTTTTTTGTGTACTTGGTGGAATATCGGCCGCTTAGCGCCCTGGTCAAGGGCAGTCGCCAAACTGCAACTGTCAGACTGGACCGGTGACCGATTTCGAAGTCTCCCAGCAGCTGTTCAATAGGGCGAATCGGGTGGTTCCGGGTGGAGTGAACTCGCCGGTGCGGGCCTTCCGCGCGGTCGGCGGTACGCCGCCGTTCATGACCGCCGGGCGCGGGCCGTACCTCACCGACGCCGACGGCAACGAGTTCGTGGACCTGATCTGCTCCTGGGGCCCGATGATCCTGGGGCACGCCCATCCGGCCGTGGTCGAGGCCGTCCAGTCCGCCGCCGCGCGCGGCACCTCGTACGGCGCGCCGACCCCCGGCGAGGTGGAGCTGGCCGAGGAGATCACGGCCCGCGCCCCGGTCGAGAAGGTCCGGCTGGTCAACTCCGGTACCGAGGCCACGATGTCGGCGATCCGGCTGGCCCGCGGTTTCACCGGCCGTACCAAGATCGTGAAGTTCGCCGGCTGCTACCACGGCCATGTCGACGCGCTGCTGGCCGCCGCCGGCTCCGGGGTGGCCACGCTGGCGCTGCCCGACACTCCCGGCGTGACCGGTGCGACGACCGCCGACACGCTGGTGCTGCCGTACAACGACGTCGCCGCCGCCGAGGAGGTCTTCGCCGAGCACGGCCACGAGATCGCCTGCGTGATCACCGAGGCGGTGCCCTGCAACATGGGCGTGGTGCCGCCGCTGCCCGACTTCAACCGGCTGCTGAAGTCGCTGTGCGAGCGCACCGGCGCGCTGCTGATCATCGACGAGGTGCTCACCGGCTTCCGCGCCTCCGCCGCCGGCTGGTACGGGATCGAGGGCGTCGCCGGTGACCTGGTGACGTTCGGCAAGGTGATGGGCGGCGGGCTGCCGGCCGCGGCGTTCGGCGGCCGGGCCGAGATCATGGACCGGCTGGCACCGGCCGGGCCCGTCTACCAGGCCGGCACGCTGTCGGGTAACCCGCTGGCCACCGCCGCCGGTCTGGCCACGCTGCGCAACGCCACGCCCGAGGTGTACGAGGCGATCGACCGTTCGGCGGCGCTGGTCGGGCAGGCCGCGTCCGAGGCGCTGGCCAAGGAGGGCGTCGCGCACCGCCTGCAGACCGCCGGCAACCTGTTCTCGATCTTCTTCACCGACGAACCGGTCGGCGACTTCGCCGCCGCGCAGCGCCAGGACGGCAAGGCGTACGCCGCGTTCTTCCACGCGGCCCTGGAGCGCGGGGTCTACCTGCCTCCGTCGGCCTACGAGGTCTGGTTCCTGTCGGCGGCCCACGACGAGACGGCCCTGGAACGCATCACCGACGCCCTCCCGTACGCCGCCCGCGCCGCCGCTCAGGCCCAGGCCTAGGCGCTAGAGGACGGCGCGCAGGCTGGAGAGGGCCCGGGCCACGGGCTCGGGCCCTGGTGGCCGCAGGGGCGCCCGTACGGACGGGTCGTCGATCAGGCCGAGCTCCGCCAGCGCGGCCTTCAGCACGGCCGGTGCGGGCTCGCTGAAGAGCGCGTTCACCATCGGCAGGAGCGCGTTGTGGAACGCCAGCGCGCGCGCCGCGTTGCCCGTACGCGATGCCTCCGCCATCGCGGCGAACGCCTGGGGCGCGAGGCAGGCCGAGGCGGTGACCGCTCCGGCGGCACCCAGTTGCAGCATCGGGTAGATGTACGGGTCGTCCCCGCACAGGACGGACTTGCCCGCAGGGGCACCCGACAGCACGCCCAAGGCGTCGTGGTCGATCGCCCCAGGGCAGTACTTCATGCCCGCGACGCAGTCGAGCTCCAGTAGCCGCAGCACGGTCTCGACCGTGAGCCGCTTACCCGTCCGGTAGGGGATGTCGTACGGCAGCACCGGTACGTCCACGGCGGCGCCCACAGTGGCGAAGTGCTCGATGACGCCTTCGTCCGAGGGGCGCAGGTAGTACGGGACGACCACCAGCAGGGCGTCCGCCCAGCGCGCGCGCTCGCGGGCCTGCCGGACCGTGTCCTCGGTCCCCATCGATCCGGCACCGACCGTTAACGGTGTGCCGTGTTCCAGGGAGACTCCTCGGCAGACCTCCAGGACGGTCTGCTGCTCCGCCCCGTTCAGCAGCGCGCCCTCACCGGTGGTGGCGAGCGCGACCAGGCCCGCGGCGCCGCCTTCGAGGCAGTGCCGGGCGAGCCGTTCGAGCGACTTGACGTCGATCCCGCCGGCACCCGTGAACGGCGTGACCAGCGGGACATGGATTCCGTTCGGCCTCATGACTCGATGCTCGCCCCGGGAATGTTTTAGGACAATCTAGAACTCCTACCGAACACGCTTTAGAGTTACTAACATGCTGGATCTCGAACGGCTGCGGGCCCTGCACTCCGTGGCGACCTACGGCTCGGTGAGCGCCGCCGCCGACGTGCTGCACGTCACGACCTCCGCCGTCTCCCAGCAACTGGCCAAGCTGGAGCGGGAGACCGGCCAGAAGCTGCTCGAACGCAACGGCCGCGGCGTGCGGCTGACCGACGCCGCCGAGCTGCTGGTCGAGCACGCCGGCCGGATCCTGTCGCTGGTCGAGCAGGCCCAGTCCGACCTGGAGGCGCATCGCGGCTCGGTGGTCGGCCAGCTGTCGCTGGCGGCGTTCCCCACCGCGATCAGGGGGCTGATACCGGTCACGCTGCGCGGGCTCCGCGCCGACCATCCCGATCTGCGCGTCCTCGTCCGCGAGGAGGACCCGATGCGCAGCATGCCGCTGGTCGCCAGGGGCGATCTCGACATGGCCGTCGTCCAGGACTGGAACAACGAGCCGCTGCCGCTGCCCGAGGGCCTGCACAAGGGCATCATCTGCGACGACGTCGCCGACGTCGCGCTGCCGCCCGACCACCCGCTGGCCGGCCGGGACGAGGTCGACCTCAAGGAGCTGGCCGGCGACCCGTGGATCAGCTCCTCGCCCGACAGCATCTGCTGCGACTGGCTGCTGCGTACCCTGCGCTCGGTCGACGCCGAGCCCCGGATCGATCACATGGCCTACGAGTTCGCCACCCAGCTGTCCCTGGTCGGCGCCGGGCTGGGCAACGTGATCCTGCCCCGGATGGGCCGCTGCGACGTCCCCGCCGAGGTCCGCGTCGTACCGCTGCGCTCGCCGCTCAGTCGCCGGATCTACGCCGTGTGGCGCGAGGAGGCGGCCCGCCGCCCCGCCATCCGCGCCGCCGTGGACGCGCTCCGTACCGCCTCGGAAGCGCCCCCGCTGGAGCGCGCCATGGCGGCCGCCCACAGCTGAACGGGAGCCCCGGCTGATCGTCTGGAATCCTGGACGCATGACGCACGAGGTCCCCGGCCGGCACGAGGTCCCCGGCCAGCACGAACTGCCTGACCAGCACGAACTGCCTGACCAGCACGAGCTGGCCGTCTGGCGCGAGCCGGAGCCGATCACGGCGGATCAGGCCGCGGCCAAGGCGCGCGACCAGATCCCGCCGGACCCCTCCGTGGAGGCGTTCGCCCGCGACCTCGCCGCGGCGTTCCCGGATGCCGAGGCCGACCCGCACGGGTCCCGGTACGCCACCGTCCGGATGCCGCCCGAGCATGCCGACGAGATCTCCAACCAGGTGTACGCGCTGGCCAGGGAGCACGGGCTCATCTGCTTCGACCCGTACCGGCGGCTCGTCCACAACCTCTCGCCCACGGGCGCCCATCCCGAGACCCAGCTCCACACCGGCGACGGCATGATCGTGACCGATCCCGATCTCGGGCTCGTACGGGACGTCCTCGGACGGCTCTCGCCCCGGAACCCGTTCGCCGCCCTGGTCCTTTTCGGGCGGCATTTCCTCCAGGTTGCTCCTGAGCCTGGCGGGTACGAGCTGGAATACAAGGACAGCCCTGCCCGCAGGCTCTACCGCACCCACGTCGGCGATCTCGGCGAGGTCCGCCGGGCCTTCCAGGAGTACGCGACCGATGATCGGGCCTTCCTCGACCGGCATCGGTGGGAAGGGTGACCTGGCGGCGCGGGTAACCTGACGACGCGATGACTGACAAGACGATCGTTCACCTGCTGCGGCACGGTGAGGTGCACAATCCCGAGGGCGTCCTGTACGGCCGGCTGCCGGGTTACCGCCTGAGCGAGGACGGGGTCCTCATGGCCAAGGCGGCGGCCAGGTGGTTCGGCGACCGGGACATCGCCGCGCTGTTCTCCTCGCCGATGCAGCGGGCCGTGGAGACGGCCGCGCCGATGGCCGAGGCGTTCGACCTGCCGGTGACGGTGGACGACGGGCTGCTGGAGGCCGACAACCACTTCGAGGGCATGACCTTCGGCGTGGGCAAGGGCTCGCTGCGCCGCCCCGAGCACTGGCGCTACCTGGTCAACCCGTTCCGGCCGTCCTGGGGCGAGCCGTACAACGAGATCGCGGCGCGGATGCGCGCGGCGGTGATCCGGGCCCGCGACGCCGCGCGCGGCCACGAGGCGGTCTGCGTCAGCCACCAGCTGCCGATCTGGATCCTGCGCCTGCACGCCGAGCACCGCCGGCTCTGGCACCACCCGATCAAGCGCGAGTGCGGCCTGGCCAGCGTCACCAGCCTGGCGTTCGAGGGCACCCGCCTGGTCGAGGTCGCCTACTGCGAGCCCGCCTCCGGCATCGCCAGAGGCCCCAGTGTCGCGGGCGCCTGAGGCGCCCACTAGGTTAAGTACTACGTCTTGTAGTAGGAGGGTCCCGTTGAGCCCCCGTGTGTCACGCACCCGTGTGTCGCGTGCCCGTGCGATCGTCGGCGCCGTCGCGGTATCCGCGCTGGTCGCCGGCTGCGCCGGCAACACCGCGCAGAGCGGGCCCGGCGGCAGCGACAACCGCTTCATCGCGGGGGACGGCAACGTCCAGGAGATCAAGCCCGCCGACCGCAAGGGACCGCCCAAGGTCACCGGCACCACGTTGGACGGCAAGCAGCTGTCGCTGGCGGACTTCAGGGGCAAGGTCACGGTCGTCAACTTCTGGGCCTCCTGGTGCGCCCCCTGCCGCGGCGAGGCACCGTCCCTTGAGCAGGTCCACAACGAGACCAAGGCCAAGGGCGTCCAGTTCGTCGGCGTCGCCTTCAAGGACGGCAAGGAGAACGCCCAGGCCTTCGAGCGCAAGTTCAAGGTCACGTACCCGAGCCTGTTCGACGCCAGCGGCCAGATCACCCTCGCCTTCCGCGAGGTGCCGCCCAACGCGATCCCGACCACCCTGGTCCTCGACCGCGAGGGCCGCGTCGCCGCCCGCGTCATCGGCGCCACCACGTACTCCAAGCTGACCCCCCTCATCAACGACACCCTCGCCGGACGCTGATTCACGTGGATCCAGCCAGCACTGTCGTTAGCGGGTCGCTGTTGCTTGCGGCGCCGCTGGCGGCCTTGGCGGGGCTGGTCTCCTTCGTTTCGCCGTGCGTGCTGCCGCTGGTGCCGGGCTACCTGTCGTACGTGACGGGGATGTCGGGCGCGGATCTGGGCGAGCAGCGGCGCGGCCGGCTGCTGGCGGGCGCGGCGCTGTTCATCGCGGGCTTCACCGTGGTGTTCGTGACGGCCGGGCTGGCGTTCGGCGGGCTCGGACGGTGGCTGCTGGAGTACCAGGATCCGATCACGCGGGTGCTGGGTGCGCTGACGATCGTGTTCGGGCTGGCGTTCATGGGGTTCGTCCCGGGGCTGCAGCGGACGATGAAGTCGGGACGGCTGCCGGCCGCCGGGCTGGCCGGGGCGCCGCTGCTGGGCGTGCTGTTCGGGCTCGGCTGGACGCCGTGCATCGGGCCGACGCTGGCGGCGGTGCAGGCACTGTCGTTCACCGAGGCGAGCGCGGGGCGGGGCGCACTGCTGTCGCTGGCGTACTGTCTGGGGCTCGGCCTGCCGTTCGTCGTCACCGCGCTGGCGTACCGGCGGGCGCTCGGTGCCTTCGGCGCGGTGAAGCGGCACTACGCGCTGGTCATGCGGATCGGCGGGGGGATGCTCGTCGCCATCGGCGTGCTGCTGGTGACCGGGCTGTGGAGCGATCTGACGATCCAGTTGAAGTCGTGGATCAGCGGCTTCGAGATGGTGATTTGAGTGATGGCGAAGATTCCGGAGACCGATGTGCCGCCGGAGAACGAGGCGGCGACCAAGGCGGCGGGCACCGAGGCGGCGAGCGAGCCGGCGGGCACCGAGGCGGGCACCGAGGCGGGCACCGAGGCTGGGACTGAGGCACCGGCCGCGCGGCAGGCTCCCAAGGAGGTGCCGCGGACCAAGGGGATGGGCCCGCTGGGCTGGCTCCGGTGGGGCTGGCGGCAGCTCACCACGATGCGCACGGCGCTGATCCTGCTGTTCCTGGTGGCGCTGGGCGCGGTGCCCGGGTCGGTCCTGCCGCAGCGCGGGCAGGCCCCCGAGAAGGTCGCCGAGTACGTCGAGAAGCACGAGACGCTCGCCCCCTGGCTGGACCGGCTCTCGCTGTTCGACGTGTTCGCGGCGCCGTGGTTCGCGGCGATCTATCTGCTGCTGTTCGTGTCGCTGGCGGGCTGCGTGATCCCGCGCGCGTTCGTGCACTACAAGTCGATGCGCGCGCGCCCTCCCGCGGCGCCGCGCAACCTGCTCCGGCTGCCGCAGTCCGCCTCGTACGAGACGGATGCCTCGCCCGAGGAGGTGCTCGCGGAGGCCCGCAAGACGCTGCGCAAGCGCCGCTTCCGGGTCGACGCGGGCGACGGCGCGACCGGCCGAGTGCCCGGAGGGCGGTCGCGCGGCACTTCCGGGAGGTCTGGGGGGTCGTCCCCCCAGAGTGACTCGATCGCCTCGGAGAAGGGCTACCTGGGCGAGACCGGCAACCTGGTCTTCCACCTGGCGCTGCTGGCACTGCTGTTCGCGCTGGGGATGGGCAACTCCTTCGGCTACCGGGGCAACGTGCTGCTCACCGAGGGCAAGTCGTTCGCGAATGCGCTCGCGCAGTACGACCAGTTCGAGCCTGGACGGCAGTTCGACAGCGACGACCTGCCGCCGTTCTCGCTGTCGATGGACGACTTCACGGCCAAGTACCAGACCGACGGCCCGCAGCGCGGTCAGGCGACCGACTACCAGGCCAAGATGCGCTACCGGGAGACGCCGTCGTCCCCGGAGAAGCCGTACAACCTGCGGGTCAACCATCCGCTCGACGTGGGCGGCGCCAAGGTCTACCTGATCAACCACGGGTACGCGCCGGTGTTCACCGTCCGCGACGCGGAGGGGAACATCGCCTACAAGGACGCGGTGCCGTTCCTGCCGATGGACCAGCGCACCTACACGTCCGAGGGCGTCATCAAGGCCCCGGACGCGGCGCCCGAGCAGCTCGCGTTCTACGCCATCCTGTGGCCGACCGCGATGGCGGCCGAGGACGGCAAGCAGATCGTCTCCGCGTTCCCGGCCCCGGTCCGCCCGATGGTGAGCGTCTCCTCGTTCAAGGGCGACATCGGCCTGGACTCCGGCAACCCGCAGTCGGTCTACAAGCTCGAAGGCCTCGGCAAGACCCTGCACCCCATCAAGGACGGGCAGAAGCTGCTGGAGCCGGGGGAGTCGTTCACGCTTCCGGGCAACGCCGGGACCGTCACGTTCGACGGGCTGCGCGAGTGGACCGCGCTGACGGTCAACCACGACCCCGGCCGGGTGCCCGCGCTGGTCGCGGCCGTCCTGGCGATCATCGGGATCGTGGCCTCGTTCATGGTCCGGCGCCGCCGGGTGTGGGTCCGTGCGCGGGCCGGAGAGGGCGGGCGTACGGTGGTCGAGGTCGGGGGGCTCACGCTCGGGCACCCGACCCCGGAGTTCGACGAGATCGTGGCCGCGCTGCGCGGCCCGCAGGAGCCCGGGACCGGTGAACGGCCCGAGCAGCACGACGAGGCCGATTCCGCCGCCCCGTCGGCGACCGAAAATAAGGAGTGACGAGGGTGGGGACGACCGACCTCGCGAACTTGAGCGACAAGCTCATGCTGACGACCGTCGTGCTGTACATCATCGCCATGGTGGCGTACGCCGCCGATCTGGGCTTCGGCCGCCGCCGTGCCGCCACGACGGCGGACGCCGAGGCCGAGGCGAACACCGAGGCGAACACCGAGGCGAAGACCAAGGCGAACGCTGAAGCGAAGGCCGGCGCCAAGGTGCTCGTCGGCGCCGGTGCCTCGGCCAAGGCGGATGACGACGCCCCGGCCGGCGCGAAGCCGGACGAGATTACGGCCGGGAGTGACGAGCCCGCACGCCGCCAGATGGAATGGGGCCGGCTGGCGATCCTGCTGAACGTGGTCGGCTGGCTCGCGCACGGAGGCATGCTCACCACCCGCGGGATGGCCGCCGACCGCTGGCCGTGGGCGAACATGTACGAGTTCCTCACCGCCATCGCGTTCGCCGCCGTTACCGCCTACCTGGTGGTGCTGTGGCGCTTCAAGGCGCGCTTCCTCGGCGCGTTCGTCAGCCTTGCCGCGGTCGTCGCGCTCGGCGTGGCCAACATCTGGCTCTACAGCTCGATCGGCCCGGTCGTTCCGGCGCTCAACTCGTACTGGATCGCCATCCACGTCTCGGCCGCCATCATCGCGACCGGCGCGTTCACCGTCGGCGGTGCCTCGACGCTGCTCTACCTGTTCAAGGCCCGGCAGGAGGCCAAGGAGGCCGCCGGGGGCAGCAGCGCCCTGACGCACCTGCCCGGCGCCGACGCGCTCGACCGGCTGTCGCTGCGGGTCACGATGTTCGCGTTCCCGATCTGGACCGCCGCGATCATCATGGGCGCCATCTGGGCGGACGAGGCGTGGGGCCGGTACTGGGGCTGGGACCCCAAGGAGATCTGGTCGTTCGTCACCTGGATCGTGTACGCGGCGTACCTGCACGCCCGCGCCACGGCCGGCTGGAAGGGCCGCAAGGCCGCGATCCTGTCGCTGATCGGCTTCGCCGCGCTGATGTTCAACTTCTTCGGCGTGAACTACCTGTTCTCCGGCCTGCACTCGTACGCCTGACCAACTCGTACGCCTGACCAACTCGCACGCCTGACCACGGCCGCGTAACCATCACCGCGTCGCGGCCTCACGTTGACTCGTGGCGAGTTCGCCTTCAAGGCCGACGCCAGGGGCGAACTCGCCACGAGTCAACCTAGCCATGAGCCAAGCAGGGCGTGCAGGGTGCGCCGGGAGGCGGCCCGCTAGTCGCCCTCCTGGAGGCGGCGCTCCAGATCGCGCAGGAACGCCGGATCGTCATCGGGCCCCTTCGGGGGCTCGGCGGACGGTCCGGGCGAGCCGGGCGCGCCGGCCGAAGGCCCCGCGACCTGCCGTCCCTCCGGGCCGCGCACCCGGCCGAGTGCGAGCCACAGCAGGGCCCCGGGCAGCAGCCCGAGCAGCACGACCAGGAACCAGCCGAACTTGGGCAGGTGGCGGACGCCTGACTCGTCGGTGGTGAGCACGTCGAAGAGCGCGAACACCCACACTCCGATCAGGATGAGCGAGAGCAGCACATACGCCATGCCCCGAGGGTAGACGGTGACAGATGGGGATGACGCGGTGTCGGCTCACGGCTTACTCTGCTGCGAGGGTCCTGACGCTCGATGGGATACGGGCCCGCTGACAGAGGAGCCCGATGCGCTTCAAAGGCATCCACCGCCGGCCGCGCGACATGAGGGACGACGCGTACGCGCCCTCGCCGCCCGAATCCGGGCAGCGGCCGGAGCGGCGGCGGTTGCGGCCGCGCATGGGCAGGCCGCGCGACCGGTTCGGCCGGTTCCGCCGGGTGGGGCGCGACGACCTCCCCGCGCCACGCAGAGGCTCCGACGCGCACAGTGGTTCCGACACACGCACGGACGGCGACATCGTGCCGAGCGTTCCCGATGGCCGGCACAGGCGTCCCGGAGCGCGGCCCGACGCCCCTCGTGCGCGCGACTACTCCTGGCGTGACTTCGAGCTGGACGACGATCCGCTGCGCGCGGAGCCCCGTCCGCCGGACGCACCCTACGTGGCCGACGGGCTGCGCAACTGTGGCGTCCTGGAGGACGTCCTGCACCGGCAGTGGGACGCCCGGCAGGGCCCGCCGCCACCCGAGGTCGTCCGCGCCGTCGACAGCCTGGCCGCGCTGCCCGAGCAGCTGAAGGAGAAGCTGGCGAGCGGCCTGGAGGGCGTGTACGTCGGCCCCGGCGGCGTACCCCAGCTCGATGACATGGGGCACCTGCGCGACCGTCCGCTGCCCTCCGGCCGCGCCACCTGGGACATCTGCGCCGGCGCGTACGGCGACGGCAAGATCGTGGTGGGCGACCGGCCGTCGCCGACCCCGGACGTGATGATGCACGAGGTCGGGCACGCGCTCGACGACATCGACGGCGGGGACGGCGAGTGGCAGTCCGACAGCGTCGTGTTCCAGGCGCTGTACGACCAGTGCCGGCCCTTCCTCGCCAGCGAGTTCCACAAGCAGCCGGACGCGCTCGGCCGCCGGGAGTTCTTCGCCGACGCGTTCGCCGCGATCTCCGCCCGGCAGCGGCCCGCACTGGTCGATATGCTCGCGGGCAACATCCGGGTCGCGCTCGACGTGATGCTGTTCTTCAACCGCAGGTACGGAATCTGATGCGGGCCGGCGACCGAGACGCGACGGCGCCCGCCGGGCGGGGGCCGCGGGGGCCGGGGGCGGGTCCCCCGGAAGGTTCGAGGACGACCAGCACCGAAGGTGATCGACGATGTACGTGATCCGGCTACCCGACGGGACGCTCCGGGTCCCCCACAGCGTCCTGGCCGGCTCCGTGACGGGCACGGAAGCGGCGGGCACGGATGTGGCGGGGGATGTGGCGGCCACGGAGCCGACGGGTGCGGAGGAGGGGCTGATCATCGCCCAGGCCTACGTGGAGCTCCGGCCCGGCGATCCCGACTACGAGCGCTACCTCGACGGGTCCGTCACCGAGGAGGAGATGGCCGCCAAGCGGCGCCGGTGGCGGGACGAGGACGAGGACCTGGCCCGGGTGTTCGAGGAGTACAAGGCGGGCGAGGAGCACAAGGCGGGTAAGAGCGACGATTGACCGGGCGGATGACAGCGACCGGACGGATGACGCTGACCTGATGGATGACAGCGACCGGACCGATGACGCTGACCGGCGGGTGACCGAAATGAGCAGCCGGGGGGATGGCTGACCGGAGGACCTCCGGCGGGAGTGGGAAGCGGCTCAGCGCGCGGAGTGCTCGGCGACCGGCTCTTCCCCGCGCAGCAGCGCGTGCACCTCGGACTCGCGGAAGCGGCGGTGCCCACCTGGAGTACGAATGCTGCTGATCCGGCCGGCCGCGGCCCAGCGCGTGACCGTCTTCGGATCGACCCGGAAGAGGGCGGCGACCTCTCCGGGGGTCAGCAGGCGCTCGCTGGTGCTCTCCACTGTTTTCTCTCCCCCTTTGTCCCGCTCTCGGTGCGGGTGGACTGTTTCATAGTGTGGCGGGTCAAGACCGATTTCTCCCTTGTTTTCGGAAAAGATCACCGACCGTAGTGCCGCGAGCAGGGGAGATGACGCGAAGTTAACACCGTCTGCGACCCACTTGTCCCATTCGTCCCGGTAATGATCTCCCGTACCGGCCCCGAACGCCCGCCTGACGGCCAGCCGGACGGCCCGGACGGCCCGGACGAGACCTTCCACCGGCCCCTCCGCTCGGCACCGGCGGCCGGGACCGCATAGGCTCCTGACATGCCCGATCTTGTGTCGCTCGCGGAGATCGAGAAGGCGGCGGAGCGCCTGGCCGGGGTCGCGATCCGTACCCCGCTGGTGCCCTTCCCGCAGACGGACCCGGACCGCGAGCCCCTCCTGCTGGTGAAGGCGGAGTCGCTCCAGCCCATCGGCGCGTTCAAGCTGCGCGGCGCGTACGCGACGATGGCGGCGCTGCCACCGGAGGTGCGCGCACGCGGAGTCGTCGCGCACTCCAGCGGCAACCACGCGCAGGCCGTCGCGTACACGGCGCGCGCCCTCGGCGTACGGGCCGTCCTGGTCATCCCGCACACCACGCCCGCGGTGAAGGTCGACGCGTGCATCGCGCTCGGCGCCGAGGTCGTGTACGTGGAGCCGACGATGGAGGCCAGGACCGGGACCGCCGAGAAGCTCGCCGAGGCGCACGGCTTCACGCTGGTCCCGCCGTTCGACGACCCCCGGATCATCGCCGGCCAGGGCACCGTCGGGCTGGAGATCGTCCAGGACCGCCCGGACACCGAGGTGATCCTGGTCCCGATCAGCGGCGGCGGCCTGATCGCCGGGATCGCGGCGGCGGCCAAGCGGGTGAACCCGCTCATCAAGGTGATCGGGGTGGAGCCCGAGCTGGCCGCCGACGCCCGCGCTTCGCTGCTGGCCGGCCGCCCGGTGGCCTGGCCCGCCGAGGACACCGCCCGTACGAGCGCCGACGCCCTGCGCGCGCAGCGGGTCGGCGACCTGACGTTCGCGCACATCCGCGAGCTGGTGGACGACATCATCACGGTGAGCGAGGACGAGATCCAGCAGGCGGTGGGGCGGCTGGCCCGTGAGGTACGCCTCGTCGCCGAGCCGGGCGGCGCGGTCGCCACGGCGGCCTTCCTCTATCGCGGCGCCGAACTGCCGCCCGCGCGCACCTATGTCTCCATCCTGTCCGGCGGCAATGTGGACCCGTCGGTCCTGGCCCGGATCCTCACGGCTCAGACCAGCGGCTCCACGACTCAGCCCGGCGGCCCCACGGCTCAGACCGGCGGATAGACTCGAGGCGCCATGCGTTCCGTACTCTTCTACACCGCAGCGCGGTTCCTGATCTTCCTGGTCACGGCCGCGATCCTCGCCCTGTTCGGTGCCCGCGGGCTGCTGCTGCTCGCGCTGGCCGTGCTCATCAGCGGCGTCGTCAGCTTCGTCCTGCTCACGGGACAGCGCGACGCCATGTCGTCGGCGGTCGTCTCCGGTGTACGGTCACGCCGCGGCAAGTTCCAGCGCACCCGTACCAAGGAAGACGGCTAGAGCTCCGCCAGGTTCGAGCCCCATGCCAGGCACGACGGCCTAAGCTCCACGCCGTGTCGGGCCCGCCTCCACCGGACTCTTAGGGTGGGGGCATGACCCGCGCCTCTCTCGACAAGCAGCCCGCCGACGTCGCGGCAATGTTCGACCGCACCGCCGAGCGCTACGACCTGCTCAACAGCCTGATGACCGGTGCGCAGGACCGGCGCTGGCGCAAGGCGGTCGTACGGGCGGTGGACGCCAGGCCCGGCGAGCGGATCCTCGATCTCGCGGCCGGCACCGGGACCTCGTCGGTGCCGTTCGCCGAAGCCGGGGCCGACACCGTGGCCTGCGACTTCTCCCTCGGCATGCTGCGCGTCGGGGTGCGCAGGCAGGAGGGTGTGCGGCGGCTGAACTTCGTCGCCGGTGACGCGCTGCGGCTGCCGTTCGCGGACGGCTCGTTCGACGCGGTGACCATCTCCTTCGGGCTGCGGAACGTGTCCGACACCGAGGCCGCGCTGCGCGAGCTGCGCCGGGTCGCCAAGCCGGGCGGGCGGCTGCTGATCTGCGAGGTCAGCCATCCGCACAACGCGCTGCTGCGCGCCGGGCACCGCGCCCACCTGAAGGTGGGGCTGCCGACGCTGGCCCGGGTCAGCTCCAACCCCGACTCCTACACCTATCTCGCCGAGTCGACGCTCGCCTGGCCCGACCAGGCGACGCTGGCGCGGCGGATCCAGGCCGCCGGCTGGGACAGGGTGCGCTGGCGCGATCTCACGTTCGGGGTGGTGGCGCTGCATCACGCCGTCAATCCGGGCTGACCCCCAGGCGGCCGGTGCCGAACCCCCATTTCGGACCGGTCCAAAACCGAGGTGGTCGAGAGGTATCCAGAAACGGCCAAGAAGGAATAGACTCCCCTCCGGATCCTTGTGAAGTGCTTCACAAGCGAACGAGCTAAAGAGGAAAGCAGTGAGTGACACCACCCGGCAGGCCGACGTCATCGTCGTCGGGGCCGGACCCGCCGGGGCCTCCACCGCCTACTGGCTGGCCCAGTCCGGACTCAACGTCCTGCTGCTGGAGAAGGCCACCTTCCCGCGCGACAAGATCTGCGGCGACGGGCTGACCCCGCGCGCCGTCCGCGCCCTGATCTCCATGGGCGTCGACATCAACGCCCCCGGCTGGGCCCGCAACAAGGGGCTGCGCATCTACGGCGGCGGCGTCAAGGTCGAACTGCCCTGGCCCGAGCTGGCGAGCTTCCCCGACTACGGCCTGGTCCGTACCCGGATGGACCTCGACAGCCTGCTCGCCGAGCACGCCGCCAAGGCCGGCGCCCACCTGCTGCAGGGTTGCAACGTCACCGCCCCGATCCTGGACGCCCGGACCGACCGCATCATCGGCGTCCGGGCCAAGTACCAGGGCGAAGAGGTCGAGTTCCACGCCCCGCTCGTGGTGGCCGCCGACGGCGGCTCCACCCGGCTGTCGCTGGCGATGGGCCTGCAGCGGCGCGAGGACCGGCCGATGGGCGTCGCCGTACGGCGCTACTACGAGACCCCCCGCCACGACGACGAGTACATGGAGGCGTGGCTCGAACTCTGGGACGGGCAGCGCCTGCTCCCCGGGTACGGCTGGGTCTTCCCGGTCGGCGACGGCACCTCCAACGTCGGGCTCGGCCTGCTCAACACGAGCAAGGCGTTCCAGAACGTCGACTACCGCGGGATGCTCAAGCGCTGGTGCGCGAACATGCCCGAGGAGTGGCAGTTCGGTGAGGAGCACGCCACCGGTCCCGTCCGCGGCGCCGCGCTCCCGATGGGCTTCAACCGCCAGCCGCACTACACCCGCGGCATGCTGCTCGTCGGCGACGCCGGCGGCATGATCAACCCGTTCAACGGCGAGGGCATCGACTACGCGCTGGAGTCCGGCAAGCTGGCCGCCGAGATCATGGTGCAGGCCCTGGCCCGCCGCACGCCCGCGCAGCGCGAGCGGACCCTGTACGAGTACCCGCGCATCCTCAAGGACGAGCACGGCGGCTACTTCACCCTCGCCCGCGTCTTCGTGCAGGCCATCGGAGACCCACGGGTGATGAAGTTCCTCACCGCGCACGGCCTGCCGCATCCGACGCTGATGCGCTTCACCCTCAAACTGCTGGCCAACCTCACCGACCACCGCGGTGGCGACGCGATGGACCGTCTCATCAACGCCATGCAGAAGGTGGCGCCCACGGCATGAGCGGGGGACACGGTGTGAGCGGGCGGCGGCACGAGGGAGTGCTGGTTTCGTGAACGTGGGAAGGGGGCGTCTCAGGGCGCCCTGAACGTCAGCGGGGGCCGGACGAACACGCAGTCCAGACCCCCCGAGGGGAGTGCATTTGTTCACCTTGGCTAGGGTGGCGGACCGTGCTCGTGACAGAAGTCACGAGCGTGTAAAGGGGCACGCCGCCGAGGCGTGCCGGTCCGGCGCCGCGCGACGCCCCGCGCGGCACGTCACCGGGCGCGCCCCGTACAGCGTTGTACGTTCCGAGGAGAGGCAGTAGAGACGATGGATCTCTATGTTCCGATCATCGTGCTGGGGGTGCTGGCGTTCGCCTTCGCCGCCGGATCGGTGCTGATGGCCTCGCTGACCGGGCCCAAGCGATGGAACCGGGCGCGCCTGGACGCCTACGAATGCGGGATCGAGCCGACACCGCAGCCGGTGGGCGGCGGACGCTTTCCCGTGAAGTACTACCTGACGGCGATGCTGTTCATCGTCTTCGACATTGAGATCATCTTCCTGTACCCCTGGGCCGTCGCGTTCGACCGGATGGGGCTCTTCGGGCTGGTGGAGATGGTGCTGTTCATCCTTACCGTGCTGGTGGCGTACGCCTACATCTGGCGGCGCGGTGGTCTGGAGTGGGACTGATGAGGAAGGCGAGCGAGCCATGGGGCTAGAAGAGAAGCTCCCCAGCGGCTTCCTGCTGACCACGGTCGAGCAGGTCGCCGGCTGGGCGCGCAAGAGTTCGGTCTGGCCGGCCACCTTCGGGCTGGCCTGCTGCGCCATCGAGATGATGTCCGCCGGCGACCCCAGGCACGACTTCTCCCGCTGGGGGATGGAACGCGCCTCGGCCACGCCACGGCAGGCCGACCTGATGATCGTGGCGGGCCGGGTGAGCCAGAAGATGGCTCCGGTCCTGCGCCAGATCTACGACCAGATGACCGAGCCCAAGTGGGTCATCGCGATGGGCGTGTGCGCCTCTTCTGGCGGCATGTTCAACAACTACGCGATCGTCCAGGGCGTCGACCACATCGTTCCGGTGGACATCTATCTGCCCGGCTGCCCGCCGCGGCCCGAGATGCTGCTGGACGCGATCATGAAGCTGCACGACAAGATCCAGAACACCAAGCTGGGCGCGCAGCGCCAGGAGCAGATCGCCGAGCTGGAAGTGGCCAAGCGCCGCCAGCTCCCGCTGCTCGGCCAGTCCGGGGGTGTCTCATGAGCTCTCAGCACCCCGAGCAGAAGGCCGAGCAGGCCGCCGACCAGCTGCCCGCGCACACCGAAGAGGAGCGCCGGGAGCAGCCGGTCGCCCGGATGGGCATGTTCGGTGCCAAGACCACCGGCGACACCTCCGGGTACGGCGGGCTGGTCGTACGGCAGAGCCCCAAGGTGTCCACTCCCCGCCCGTACGGCGGCCCCGAGGGTGCCGCGGAGGCGGGCTCGTTCGACGAGATCGCCGACGAGCTGGAGCGGGCCCTGCGGGGGTCGTCCCCGGAGAAGGCACTGCCCGACTTCGGTGACGCGATCGAGCGGGTCGTGGTGGATCGCGGCGAGATGACGTTCTACGTCAGGCGCGAGCACCTGGAGACGGTCGCCCGCACGATGCGGGACGAGCCGACGCTGCGGTTCGAGCTGTGCAGCGGCGTCTCGGGCGTGCACTACCCGCAGGACACCGGCGCCGAGCTGCACGTGGCGATCCACCTGCTGTCGATCACCCACAACCGGCGGGTGCGCCTCGAGGCCACCTGCCCCGACGCGGACCCGCACGTCCCGTCGGTCGTCGCGGTGTACCCGACCGCCGACTGGCACGAGCGGGAGACCTACGACTTCTTCGGGATCGTGTTCGACGGGCACCCGGCGCTGACGCGCATCGAGATGCCCGACGACTGGGTGGGCCATCCGCAGCGCAAGGACTACCCCCTCGGCGGCATCCCCGTCGAGTACCGCGGCGCCGAGATCCCGCCGCCGGACGAGCGGAGGTCGTACACATGAGTCCTTCCACTAAGTACACCGAGTACGACGCCTACGCCGCTGACGAGGCGGCCGAGGGCAAGGTCTTCGACGTCTCGGGCCAGGACTGGGACCAGGTCGTGTCCGGTGCCGACGATGTCGGCGACGAGCGCATGGTCATCAACATGGGGCCGCAGCACCCGTCCACGCACGGCGTGCTGCGGATCATCCTGACGCTCGACGGCGAGACGGTGAACGAGGCCCGGGTGGGCATCGGCTACCTGCACACCGGCATCGAGAAGAACATGGAGTTCCGGACCTGGACCCAGGGCACCACGTTCTGCACCCGGATGGACTACCTGGCGCCGATCTTCAACGAGACGGCGTTCTGCCTGGGCGTGGAGCGGCTGCTGGGGATCGAGGACCGGATCCCGGAGCGGGCGTCCATCATCCGGGTGATGATGATGGAGCTCAACCGGATCTCCTCGCATCTGGTGGCGATCGCCACGTTCGGCCTGGAGCTGGGCGCGACCACGGTCATGCTCAACGGGTTCATCGAGCGCGAGTACACCCTTGACCTCTTCGAGGAGATCACGGGCCTGCGGATGAACATGGCGTACGTGCGGCCGGGCGGGGTGGCCCAGGATCTGCCGAGCGGCGCGCTCAGCAAGGTCGAGGACTACCTGGAGCGGATGCCCAAGCGGCTGCTGGCGCTGCGCAAGCTGATGGACGAGAACCCCGTCTACCTGGCGCGGACCAAGGACGTCGCGTACCTGGACCTCACCGGCTGCATGGCGCTGGGCATCACCGGACCGGTGCTGCGCTCGACCGGCATCCCGTGGGACCTGCGCAAGTCGCAGCCGTACTGCGGGTACGAGACCTACGACTTCGAGACCGCCACCCAGACGGGCAGCGACGTGTACGCGCGCTACCTGGTCCGGATGGCGGAGATGGACGAGTCGCTGAAGATCGTCCAGCAGTGCGTGGAGCGGCTGCGGACGGTCAAGGGCCCGGTGATGATCGAGGACAAGAAGATCGGCTGGCCGGCCCAGCTGGCGATCGGCGCGGACGGGATGGGCAACTCGCCCCGGCACATCGCGCACATCATGGGGACCTCGATGGAGGCCCTGATCCACCACTTCAAGCTGGTGACCGAGGGCTTCCGGGTCCCGGCGGGGCAGGCGTACGTGCCGATCGAGTCGCCGCGCGGCGAGATGGCCGCTCATGTGGTGAGCGACGGCGGGACCCGCCCGTTCCGGGTGCACTTCCGCGATCCGTCGTTCACCAACCTGCAGGCCGTGCCCGCGATGTGCGAGGGCGGAATGATCGCTGACGTGATCGCAGCGGTCGCGAGTCTCGACCCGGTGATGGGAGGCGTGGACCGATGAGGTATCCGCAGCTTCCGTTCGGCGGAATGATCGCTCCGAGCTCATGCGCGGCGGTCGCGAGTCTCGACCCGGTGATGGGGGGTGTGGACCGATGACGAACGAGCAGGCGGCCGCCACTGAGGCGGCCCAGGTGGAGAACGCCCAGGTGGGGAACGCCCGAGTAGCGAACACGCCGTACGAGCCGGCGGAGCGCGAGCGGCTGGAGCGGGACGCGAAGGAGATCATCGCCCGCTATCCCAAGCCGCGCTCGGCGCTGCTGCCGATGCTGCACCTGGTGCAGGCGGTGGACGGGTACGTGTCGCAGCGCGGGATCCGGTTCTGCGCCGAGACGCTCGACATCACGCCCGCGCAGGTGACGGGCGTCGCGACGTTCTACACGATGTACAAGCGCGAGCCGGTCGGGGAGTACCACGTCGGCGTCTGCATCAACACGCTGTGCGCGATCATGGGCGGCGACCAGATCTGGTCCGAGGTGAGCGAGCATCTGGGCATCGGTCACGACGAGGCGACCCCGGACGGCGCGGTCAGCCTGGAGCGGATCGAGTGCAACGCGGCCTGCGACTTCGCGCCGGTGATGACGGTCAACTGGGAGCTGTTCGACGACATGACTCCCGCGAAGGCCAAGGAGCTGGTGGACGACCTGCGCGCGAGTAAGGCTGGTCAGTCGGGTAAGCAAGTGCTTCCGTCCCGTGGCCCGTCGTCGATGTGCTCGTGGAAGGACGCCTCGCGCGTCCTGGCCGGGTTCCCCGACGGGCGCGCGCACGAGGGCGTCCAGGCGGGGCCGCGTTCGCTGGTCGGCCTGGAACTGGCCAAGCAGCGCGGCTGGGAGGCTCCGGCCACCGAGGCCGACCGCGACAGGCCGCACGAGCCCGTACGGCCCGGCGAGGTCACCGACCCGCCGCCGAACGAGCCCGGCAAGCCCATCGGCGGCTCGGTCAAGCCCGGTTCGCAGGAGGGCCGCAACCAATGACCACGCTCACCCCCATCCTCACGAAGGAATGGGACAAGGCCGACTCGTTCACCATGGCGGGGTACGAGCGCGCGGGCGGTTACCGCGCGCTGCGCACGGCGTTCGGCATGGCCCAGGACGACATCATCCAGGCCGTCAAGGACTCCGGGCTCCGGGGCCGCGGCGGTGCGGGCTTCCCCACCGGCATGAAGTGGGGCTTCATCCCGCAGGGTGACGGCAAGCCGCACTACCTGGTGGTGAACGCCGACGAGTCCGAGCCGGGCACGTGCAAGGACATCCCGCTGATGATGGCGAACCCGCACGTGCTCATCGAGGGCATCGTGATCAGCTCGTTCGCGATCCGGGCCAACCAGGCGTTCATCTACGTGCGCGGCGAGGTCCTGCACGTGGTGCGCCGGCTGCAGCAGGCGGTCGCGGAGGCGTACGAGGCGGGCTTCCTCGGCAGGGACATCCTCGGCTCCGGGTTCGACCTGGAACTGGTCGTGCACACCGGCGCGGGGGCCTACATCTGCGGCGAGGAGACGGCGCTGCTGGACTCCCTCGAGGGGTATCGCGGCCAACCGAGACTCAAGCCTCCCTTTCCCGCCGTCGCGGGCCTGTACGGCGGTCCCACTGTCATCAACAACGTCGAGTCGATCGCCTCGGTTCCCTCGATCATCGGGAACGGGCCGGAATGGTTCGCCTCGATGGGCACCGAGAAGTCCCAGGGGTACGGGATCTTCTCGCTGTCGGGGCACGTGACCGAGCCGGGCCAGTACGAGGCGCCGCTGGGCATCACGCTGCGCGAGCTGCTCGAGATGGCGGGCGGGATCCGGGCGGGGCACCGGCTGAAGTTCTGGACGCCGGGCGGCTCGTCCACTCCGATCTTCACCGACGAGCACCTGGACGTTCCGCTGGACTTCGAGTCCGTGGGCGCCGCCGGGTCCATGCTCGGTACGCGGGCACTGCAGATCTTCGACGAGACGACCTGCGTCGTCCGCGCCGTGCTGCGCTGGTCGGAGTTCTACGCGCACGAGTCGTGCGGCAAGTGCACGCCGTGCCGCGAAGGCACGTACTGGTACAAGCAGATGCTCAAGCGGCTGGAGGCCGGCCAGGGCGAGGAGAAGGACCTGGACACGCTCCTGGACCTGTCCGACAACATCCTCGGCAAGTCGTTCTGCGCGCTGGGCGACGGCGCGACCAGCCCGGTCGTCTCGTCCATCAAGCTGTTCCGCGACGAGTACCTGCGCCACTTCGAGCTGGGCGGCTGTCCCTTCGACCCGGCCGCCTCCACCCTCTGGGGAGGTGCGACCAAGTGACCGTGACCAAGGACGAGAAGGCGCTCGAGAAGGCCGTGGAGATGATCGCGGTCACGATCGACGGCTTCGAGATCGAGGTGCCCAAGGGCACGCTGATCATCCGGGCCGCCGAGCTGCTGGGCATCCAGATCCCGCGGTTCTGCGACCACCCGCTGCTGGACCCGATCGGGGCCTGCCGGCAGTGCATGGTGGAGATCCCCGACGCCGGCAACGGGCGGGGCATGCCCAAGCCGCAGGCGTCCTGCACGACCACCGTGATGCCGGGCATGGTCATCAAGACCCAGCTCACCTCGCCGGTGGCCGACAAGGCCCAGCACGGCGTGATGGAGCTGCTGCTCATCAACCACCCGCTGGACTGCCCGGTCTGCGACAAGGGCGGCGAGTGCCCGCTGCAGAACCAGGCGATGTCGAACGGGCGGGGTGAGACGCGCTTCGTCGAGGCCAAGCGGACGTTCCCCAAACCGATCCCGCTGTCCAGCCAGGTGCTGCTCGACCGCGAGCGCTGCATCCAGTGCGCCCGCTGCACCCGGTTCTCCGACCAGATCGCCGGGGACGCGTTCATCGACCTGTTCGAGCGCGGCGCCAAGGAGCAGATCGGGGTCGCCGAGGACAAGCCGTTCCAGTCCTACTTCTCCGGCAACACCGTGCAGATCTGCCCGGTCGGCGCGCTGACCGGCGCGGCGTACCGGTTCCGGTCCCGTCCGTTCGACCTGGTGTCGACGCCGAGCGCCTGCGAGCACTGCGCGTCCGGCTGCGCGCTGCGCACCGACCACCGGCGCGGCAAGATCACGCGCCGGCTGGCCGGGGACGACCCGGAGGTCAACGAGGAGTGGAACTGCGACAAGGGCCGGTGGGCGTTCACCTACGGCACCCGTCCCGACCGGCTCACGCACCCGCTGGTCCGCAATGAGGACGGTGTCCTGGAGGCCGCGTCCTGGCCCGAGGCGCTGACCATCGCGGCCAAGGGCCTGGAAGCCGGACGAGCCCAGGGCGCCGGGGTTCTGACCGGCGGCCGTCCGACGCTCGAGGACGCCTACGCGTACGCCAAGTTCGCCCGGATCGCGCTCGGCACGAACGACATCGACTTCCGCGCCCGGGCGCACTCGCGTGAGGAGGCCGAGTTCCTGGCCTCCTCGGTGGCGGGACGCCCGATCGAGGTGACCTACTCCGATCTGGAGAAGGCGCCCGCGGTGCTGCTCGCCGGCTTCGAGCCGGAGGAGGAGTCGCCGATCGTCTTCCTGCGGCTGCGCAAGGCGTCCCGCAAGGGACTGAAGGTCTTCTCGGTCGCCCCGTTCGCGACCCGCGGCCTGGCGAAGGTCGGCGGCACGCTGCTGCCGGCGCTGCCGGGTGCCGAGGCCGAAGTGCTCGGCGGCCTGGTCGCCGACGGCCAGCGCGACCCCGCCCGTGAGGCGCTGGAGTCGCCCGGTGCGGTGATCCTGGTCGGCGAGCGGCTGGCCGGCAGCCCTGGCGCGCTGTCCAGCGTGATCCGGCTGTCCCAGGTCACCGGCGCCCGGCTGGCCTGGGTGCCGCGCCGGGCCGGTGAACGCGGCGCGCTGGAGGCCGGGGCACTGCCCGGGCTGCTGCCGATCGGCCGCCCGGCCACCGACCCGGAGGCGCGCGCCGAGGTGGCCCGCGCCTGGTCGGTCGCCGAACTGCCCGCCGCTCCCGGCCGGGACGGCGCGGCCATCGTCGCGGCCGGTGCCGCCGGCGAGCTGGGCGCGCTGCTGGTCGGCGGCGTCGACCCGTACGACCTGCCCGACCCCGAGGCGATGCTCGCGGCGCTGGAGGCCACCCCGTTCGTGGTGAGCCTGGAGCAGCGGGTCAGCGCGGTCACCGACCGCGCCGACGTGGTGCTGCCGGTCGCGGCCGTCGCGGAGAAGTCCGGGACGTTCGTCGACTGGGAGGGCCGCGGCCGCCCGTTCGACACCGTGCTGAAGTCCGCCGGGCGGATGTCGGACCTGCGGGTCCTGGACGCCCTGGCCGGCGAGATGGACGTGCACCTCGGGCTGCCGGGACCGGAGGCCGCCAAGCGCGAGCTGTCCGGGCTCGGCGCGTACCGGGGCGAGCGGCCCGCCGCACCGAGCGCGACGCAGGGCGTCGTGCCGCAGCCCGGCGCCGGCGAGGCACTGCTGGCCAGCTGGCGGATGCTGCTCGACCAGGGCCGCATGCAGGACGGCGAGCCCTACCTGGCCGGTACGGCCAAGCCCGTGGTGGCGCGGCTGTCGCCCGCCACCGCCGCCGAGATCGGCGCCATCGGAACCTACTCCGGAAGCACGGGCGCCGGCGACGAGGGCACGGCCGCCACCGTGACGGCCGGGACGGTCACCGTCACGGTCAGCGCCGGGCGCGGCGAGGTGACGCTCCCGCTGGAGATCACCCCGGACCTGCCCGACCGCGTGGTCTGGCTGCCGGGCGACTCCGCCGGCTGCGCGCTGTACCGCGACCTGGGCGTGACCGCCGGAAGCGTGGTCAAGATCTCCACCGGAGGCGCGTCATGAGCGTGAGCATGCCGGCCGTACTCGCGGCCGCGCCGCCCGATCCCACCCTGGAGTCCTTCGGCCGGGACCCGTGGTGGCTGGTCGGCGGCAAGGTCCTGGTGATCTTCGTCTTCCTGGTCCTCACCGTGCTGATGACGATGTGGATCGAGCGCCGGGTGATCGGCCGGATGCAGCTGCGCGTCGGTCCCAACCGGACCGGCCCGTTCGGGCTGCTGCAGGGCCTGGCCGACGGCGTCAAGCTGGCGCTCAAGGAGGACATCGTCCCCCGCCAGGTCGACAAGCTCGTGTTCGTGCTGGCCCCGGTCATCGCGGCCGTCCCGGCGTTCATCTCGTTCATCATCATCCCGTTCGGTCCGACCGTGTCGGTCTTCGGCCACCACACGCCGCTGCAGGGCACCGACCTTCCGGTCGCGGTCCTGCTGGTGCTGGCGATGTCGTCGATGGGCGTGTACGGGATCGTGCTGGCCGGCTGGTCGTCGATGTCGCCGTACTCGCTGCTGGGCGGGCTCCGCTCGTCCGCGCAGGTGATCTCGTACGAGATCGCGATGGGCCTGTCGTTCGTGGCGGTGTTCCTGTTCGCCGGGACGATGTCGACCAGCGGGATCGTCAACGCGCAGGCCGACCGCTGGTTCGTGCTGCTGCTGCTCCCGTCCTTCGTGATCTACGTGATCACGATGATGGGCGAGTCCAACCGGATCCCGTTCGACCTCCCCGAGGGCGAGGGCGAGCTGGTCGGCGGCTTCCACACCGAGTACTCGTCGCTGAAGTTCGCGATGTTCTTCCTGGCCGAGTACATCAACCTGGCGACGCTGTCGGCGCTGGCGACGACCCTGTTCCTGGGCGGCTGGCGCGCACCCGCGCCGATCTCCACGTTCTGGGAGGGCGCCAACCACGGCTGGTGGCCGGTGCTGTGGTTCATCGTGAAGATGGGGCTGTTCATCTTCTTCTTCATCTGGCTGCGCGGCTCGCTGCCGCGGGTCCGCTACGACCAGCTGATGAAGCTCGGCTGGAAGGTCCTGATGCCGGTGTCGCTCGGCTGGATCATGCTGGTCGCCACGGTCCGCGCGTTCCAGCTCGAGGGCTACGACATGCGGCAGATCATGCTGTACGGCGCGATCGCCGCGGGCGTGGTGCTGGCCGCCACGGTCCTGTGGGAGATCATGCGCGGCGACGGCGACAAGGACAAGGAGATCGTCCCGGGCGTGGGCACGGGAACGGCTCCGGGTACGGGTGTCGCGGGCGCAGGCGCGACCGCCGCACCCTCCCCGGTGGGCTCTTTCCCCGTACCGCCGATGGACGCCCCGCACTACCACGGCAGCCGCGCGCAGGCGTCGCAGCCGGTCACGCGTGAGGAGGTCGGAAGTGGGACTCACTGACTTCCTGAACCCGGTCAAGGGTTTCGGGGTCTCGTTCCATCAGATGTTCATGAAGAGCGAGACCGTCCAGTACCCCGAGGTGAAGAAGCCGACGGCCCCGCGCTTCCACGGCCGGCACCAGCTCAACCGCTGGCCGGACGGGCTGGAGAAGTGCATCGGCTGCGAGCTGTGCGCCTGGGCCTGTCCGGCCGACGCGATCTTCGTGGAAGGCGCCGACAACTCCGACGAGGAGCGCTACTCTCCCGGCGAGCGGTACGGGCGGATCTACCAGATCAACTACCTGCGCTGCATCCTGTGCGGGCTGTGCATCGAGGCGTGCCCCACCCGGGCGCTCACGATGACGAACGAGTACGAGCTGGCCGACGACAGCCGCGAGAGCCTGATCTACACCAAGGACATGCTGCTGGCGCCGCTGCGCGAGGGCATGGAGACGCCGCCGCACGAGATGCGCCTGGGCGAGACCGAGGAGGACTACTACCGCCTCGGCCTGCAGTCCGACGAGGGCCCCGACAAGGGCGCGGCCACGGCGGAGAGAGGTGAGTCCAAGTGAGTCCGGAGGTGGTGGCGGCGCAGGTCGCCGACGCCCAGCCGGGAGAGCCGTTCATCTTCTGGATGCTGGCGATCGTGTCGGTCTGCGCCGCGCTCGGCATGATCTTCACGCGCAAGGCGGTGCACTCGGCGCTGATGCTGGCGACCGTGATGCTGTCGCTGGCCGCGCTGTACGCCGTGCAGGGCGCGCCGTTCCTGGCCTTCGTCCAGGTGATCGTCTACACCGGCGCGGTGCTGATGCTCTTCCTGTTCGTGATGATGCTGGTCGGGGTGAGCTCCACCGACTCGCTGGTGGAGACGATCCGGGGCCAGCGGCTCTGGGCGACGATCGCCGCGCTGGGCTTCCTGGTCCTGCTGGGCGCCGGCTTCGGCAACGCGGCGCTGTCGGACTCGGCGGGGCTCGCGGCGGCCAACGGCGACGGCGGCAACGTCGTCGGGCTGGCGCGGCTGCTGTTCGGCAAGTACGTGTTCGCCTTCGAGGCCACCAGCGCGCTGCTGATCACGGCGGCGCTGGGCGCGATGGTGCTGGCGCACCGCGAGCGCACCACCCCGAAGCCGACGCAGCGCGACCTGTCCGTGCAGCGGTTCGCGTCCGGTACGCACCCGGGCCCGCTGCCCGGCCCCGGGACCTACGCCCGGCACAACGCGGTCGACATGCCCGCGCTGCTGCCCGACGGCAGCATCTCGGAGCTGTCGATCAACCCGGTCATCGCGGCCCGTACCGACACCATCGAGCGGCACGCCGACCTGTACGGCGAGACCGAGGAGCACGCGTTGGAGCAGGACGTGGCCCGGGTCAAGGCCGTGACGGAACAGGCGAAGGACGCCGGCCCCGGGGCGGAGTCCCGTGAGGTCAAGGCCGGCACCCCGGTCGAGGGTGGCGCCGAGGGCGGCACCGACTCCGCCGCCTCCTCCGCGACCGAAGGCGAGGGCGGTCAATGAGTCCGGGGCACTACCTGGCGCTCTCGGCGATCCTGTTCACCATCGGCGCCGTCGGCGTGCTCGTACGCCGCAACGCGCTCGTGGTGTTCATGTGCGTCGAGCTCATGCTCAACGCGACCAACCTGGCATTCGTGACGTTCGCCCGGATGCACGGCAACCTCGACGGGCAGATCATCGCGTTCTTCGTGATGGTGGTGGCCGCGGCGGAGGTCGTGGTCGGCCTGGCGATCATCATGACCATCTTCCGGACCCGCAGGTCCTCGTCGGTCGACGACGCGAACCTGCTGAAGTACTGAGAGGCCAGGGATGAAAGCGGAAGGCATCCAGGCCCTGGCCTGGCTCCTGATCGCCCTGCCGCTGGCCGGCGCGGCCGTGCTGCTGCTGGGCGGGCGCCGTACCGACAAGTGGGGCCATCTGCTCGGCGTCACGATGTCGCTGGCGTCCTTCGTGGTCGGCGCGGCGATGTTCGTCCAGATGCTCGGGTACGGACCCGAGGAGCGGCGGCGCACGGTCCACCTGTGGGAGTTCTTCGACGTCGGCGCGTTCAAGGTCGACATGGGTCTGCTGGTCGACCCGCTGTCCATCAGCTTCGTGCTGCTGATCACCGGTGTGGGCTCACTGATCCACATCTACTCCATCGGCTACATGGCCGACGATCCCGACCGGCGCCGGTTCTTCGCGTACCTGAACCTGTTCGTGGCGGCGATGCTGCTGCTGGTGCTGGGCGACAACTACCTGGCCATGTTCATCGGCTGGGAGGGCGTCGGTCTCGCCTCGTACCTGCTGATCGGCTTCTGGCAGTTCAAGCCCACCGCGGCGACGGCGGCCAAGAAGGCGTTCGTCGTGAACCGGGTCGGTGACATCGGCTTCCTCGCGGCGATCATGCTGATGTTCGGCACCTTCGGCACGGTCGGGTTCGAGCAGATCCTCGGCGAGGGCGCCGAGCACCTCGGGCTCGCCACGCAGCTGAGCTCGGGCACCGCGACCGCGCTGGGGCTGCTGCTCCTGCTCGGCGCGTGCGGCAAGTCGGCCCAGCTGCCGCTGCAGTCCTGGCTGCTGGACGCGATGGAGGGCCCGACCCCGGTGTCGGCCCTGATCCACGCCGCGACGATGGTGACCGCGGGCATCTACCTGATCGTCCGGTCCGCGCCGATCTTCGAGATGTCGGAGACCGCGCAGCTGGTGGTGACGATCGTCGGTGCGGCCACGCTGCTGGCCGGTGCGATCATCGGTTCCGGCAAGGACGACATCAAGAAGGCGCTGGCCGGCTCGACGATGTCGCAGATCGGCTACATGCACCTGGCCGCCGGGCTCGGCAAGGCCGGGTACGCGATCGCCATCGCGCACCTGATCGCGCACGGGTTCTTCAAGGCGGGGCTGTTCCTCGGCGCCGGCTCGGTCATGCACGGCATGAAGAACGACGTGAACATGCGCCACTACGGCGGCCTGCGCGCGATGATGGTCGTCACCTGGGCCACCTTCGGGCTGGGCTACCTGGCGATCATCGGGTTCCCGCCGTTCTCCGGCTACTTCACCAAGGACGGCATCATCGAGGCGGCCTTCGCCAAGGGGGGCACCTCGGGGCTGATCCTCGGATCGTGCGCGCTGCTCGGCGCGGGCATCACCGCGTACTACATGTCGCGGGTCATGTTCATGACCTTCGCCGGTGAGAAGCGCTGGGACGAGGGCGTGCACCCGCACGAGTCGCCCAAGGTGATGACCGTTCCGCTGATCCTGCTCGCGGTCGGTTCCGTCGGCGCCGGCGGTTTCCTGGTGCTCGGCGGCTTCTCCGACTTCCTGGAGCCGGTCGTGGGCCACCCGGAGGAGCACCACGCGTTCAACCCGCTGGCTCCGCCCGGTCTCATCGCCCTCGGCCTGATGGTCGTCGGCGTCGCGATCGCGTGGCGCCAGTACGGGGCGCGCAAGGTGCCGCGTGAGGCGCCCGCCGGCTCGTTCGTCACGGTCGCGGCCCGCAAGGACCTCTACGGTGACGCGCTGAACGAGTCGCTGCTGATGCGTCCCGGCCAGTGGCTCACCCGGCTGGCGGTCTGGTTCGACGGCCGGGGCGTCGACGGCCTGGTCAACGGCCTGGCGGCGGGTGTCGGCGGTAGCTCCGGACGCGTCCGGCGGCTGCAGACCGGCTTCGTCCGTTCGTACGCCCTGTCAATGTTCTTCGGCGCTGCGATCATCGTCGCCGCGCTGCTGGTGGTGACCGTCTGATGGAAGACTTTCCCTGGCTGAGCGTGCTCATCGCGCTCCCCGCTCTGGGCGCGCTGCTGGTGAGCGTGCTGCCACGGGGGCGCGAGACGCTGGTCAAGCAGGTCGCGCTGGGCATCTCGCTGCTGGTCGCGCTCGGCACGTTCGCGATGGCCGCGGGCTTCGACAGCGGCGGGTCGCGCTTCCAGTTCGAAGAGAAGTACTGGTGGATCCAGACGTTCGGGGTGCACTGGGCGGTCGGCGTCGACGGCGTCGCGCTGGTGCTGATCCTGCTGTCGGTCGTCCTGTTCCCGCTGGTCTTCCTGGCCTCCTGGAACGAGGCGGAGCGTTCCGGCGGAGTCGATGTACCGCCCGAGGGGGCGGCGGGGCGTAGCCAAGGGGGTGAAGCACAGCGGTCGGTGAAGACGTACTTCGCCTTGCTGCTGGGCCTGGAAGCGATGCTGATCGGCGTCTTCGCGGCGACCGACGTCTTCCTGTTCTACGTCTTCTTCGAAGCGATGCTCATCCCGGTGTACTTCCTCATCGGGTCCTACGGCGGCGCGCAGCGCTCGTACGCCGCGGTGAAGTTCCTGCTCTACTCGCTGTTCGGCGGGCTGCTGATGATCGTCGCGGTCATCTGGCTCTACCCGCTGTCGGCCAAGCCGACCAGCGAGGGCGGGCTCGGCCACGGGACGTTCCTGTTCAGCGAGCTGAGCACGATGAACATCGATCCGACCACGGCCAAGTGGCTGTTCGTCGGCTTCTTCGTCGCGTTCGCGATCAAGGCGCCGATGGTGCCGCTGCACACCTGGCTGCCGGACGCCGCGCAGCAGGCGCCGCCCGGCGCGCTGGTGCTGATCGTCGGCATCATGGACAAGGTCGGCACGTACGGGATGCTGCGGTTCTGCCTGGAGCTGTTCCCCGGGGCGTCCAAGTGGGCCACCCCGGTCGTGCTCGGCCTCGCGGTGCTCAGCATCATCTACGGCGCGGTCCTGGCCATCGGCCAGGTCGACCTGAAGCGGCTGGTCGCCTACACCTCGATCTCGCACTTCGGCTTCATCGTGCTGGGCATCTTCGCGATGACCAGCACGGCGCAGTCCGGTGCGGCGCTCTACATGGTCAACCACGGGTTCTCGACCGGGGCGCTGTTCCTGGTGGTCGGGTTCATGATCGTACGGCGCAGGTCGGCCCGGATCGCCGACTACGGCGGGATGCAGAAGGTGGCGCCGCTGCTGGCCGGGACGTTCCTGATCGCGGGACTGTCCGGGCTGTCGCTGCCGGGGCTGTCGCCGTTCGTCTCGGAGTTCCTGGTCTTCACCGGGACCTTCGCCCGCTACCCGGTGCCCGCGCTGATCGCGACCATCGCGATCGTGCTGGCCGCCGTCTACATCCTGTGGACGTACCAGCGGACGATGGGCGGCCCTGCCCCGGAGCGGACCGAGGGGCTGACGGACCTGTCCCGCCGCGAGCTGTGGGCGATCGGCCCGATGCTCGCGATCATCGTGGCGATGGGCTTCTTCCCGCAGCCGGTCCTCAACGTGATCAACCCGTCGGTGGAGAAGACGATGGTCCGGGTGGACCAGCGAGATCCGGCACCGGAGATCACCGGCAACGTCGCTGAGAACGGAGCCCGTCCATGACCCCCACCCAGGTGAGCGCGGCCGTCGCCGCGTTCGGTGCCCCGGGCGGCGAGGGCACGCCCATCCAGGCCCCGCACATCGAGTACGGGCAGCTCGGGCCGCTGCTGCTGGTGTTCGGCGTGGCCATCCTCGGCGTGCTCGTCGAGGCGTTCGTCCGGCGGTCCTGGCGGTTCCCCGTACAGGTCGTGCTGGCCGCCGGCGGGCTCGGCGGCGCGTTCATCTGGACGATCGTGCTGGCCGTGGGGGACGTCCCGTTCCATGTCGCGGCCGAGGGCGCGCTCGCGGTGGACGGCCCGACGCTGTTCCTGCAGGGCACCATCCTGGTGCTGGCCCTGATCAGCCTGCTGCTGATCGTCGAGCGCAAGCAGGGCCACTTCGCCGCGCAGGCGGCGGCGCTGCCGGGCAGCGAGGCGGAGCAGGAGACGATGTCGGCCGGGATCACCCAGACCGAGGTCTTCCCGCTGATGATGTTCGCGGTCGCCGGCATGGTGATGTTCCCGGCGTCCAACGACCTGCTCACGATGTTCGTGGCACTGGAGATCCTGTCGCTGCCGCTGTACCTGCTGTGCGGGCTGGCCCGCCGCAGGCGGCTGCTGTCGCAGGAGGCCGCGCTCAAGTACTTCCTGCTCGGCGCGTTCTCCTCGGCCTTCTTCCTGTACGGCGTGGCGCTGCTGTACGGCTACGCCGGTTCGGTCCGGCTGTCGGTCATCGCCGCGCAGCTCAGCAAGGGCGCGGGCAGCGAGACGCTGCTGCTGGCCGGGGTGGCGCTGCTGTCGGTCGGGCTGCTGTTCAAGCTCGGCGCGGTGCCGTTCCACATGTGGAAGCCGGACGTCTACCAGGGCGCCCCGACCCCGATCACCGCGCTGATGGCGTCCTGCACGCTGGTCGCCGCGTTCGGCGCGATGCTGCGGGTCTACTACGTCGCGCTGGAGACCCTCCGGTGGGACTGGCGGCCGGCGATGTGGGGCGTGGCCATTCTCACAATGGTGGCCGGCTCGGTGATCGCGATCACCCAGACCGACATCAAGCGGATGCTGGCCTACTCCTCGATCGCGCACGCGGGCTTCCTGCTCATGGGCGTGATCGCCACCTCCGAGAACGGGCTGTCGAGCACGCTGTTCTACCTGGTCGCGTACGGCTTCACCACGGTCGGCGCGTTCGCCGTCGTCACCATGGTGCGGGACGCGGGCGGCGAGGCCGGGCACCTGTCCCGGTGGGCCGGGCTCGGCAAGCGCTCCCCGGTCGTGGCGGGGGTGTTCGCCTTCTTCCTGCTGGCCTTCGCCGGTATCCCGCTGACCAGCGGTTTCACCGGAAAGTTCGCGGTCTTCAAGGCGGCGATCGAGGCCGGTGCCACCCCGCTGGTCATCGTCGGCGTGCTGTCGTCGGCGATCGCGGCGTTCTTCTACGTCCGGGTGATCGTCGTGATGTTCTTCAGCGAGCCGGAGGCCGACGGTCCCTCGGTCGTCGCCGGACCGGCGACCGCGGCTGCGGTCGCGCTCGGTCTGACGGCTACTGTGGTACTCGGTGTGCTCCCTCAGCCAGTGCTGGACCTTGCGGGGCATGCCGCGACACAGATGTTCGTCCGGTAGGGGGCTTGGGTGAGTGCAGTTTCCGGCGGGGGCACGGGGGAAGGGCCTTTCGGCCTGCCCGTCGACCAGGGTCTGGCGGCCGACGTGCAGGAACGGATCGCCGCGGTCGAAGCGCTCCTGCTGGATTCGGTGCACAGCGACGACCCGCTGCTCGCCCAGGCGTCCAAGCACCTGGTCGAGGCGGGCGGGAAGCGGTTCCGGCCGATGCTGGTGCTGCTGGCCTCCCACTTCGGCGACCCCGCCGCGGCCGGCATCGTCCCGGCCGCGGTGGTGGTCGAGCTGACCCATCTGGCGACGCTCTACCACGACGACGTGATGGACGAGGCGACGGTCCGGCGCGGTGAGCCCTCGGCCAACTCCCGCTGGACCAACACGGTCGCCATCCTGACCGGCGACTACCTGTTCGCCCGCGCCTCCGACCTGCTGGCCGACCTCGGTCCCGAGGCCGTGCGGATCCAGGCACGGGCGTTCGCCCGCCTGGTCCGCGGCCAGATCCAGGAGACGGTCGGGGTCGCCCCCGAGGCCGACCCGCTGGCGCACTACCTGCAGGTCGTGGCGGACAAGACCGCCTCGCTGATCGCGGTGTCCGGCCAGTTCGGCTCGCTGCTGGCGGGCGCCGACCCGCGGGTGGTCGAGACGATCACCGACGCCTGCGAGAAGATCGGCGTCGCGTTCCAGCTGTCCGACGACATCCTGGACATCTCCTCCGAGGCCGAGCAGTCGGGCAAGACCCCCGGCACCGACCTGCGCGAGGGCATCCGCACCCTGCCGATGCACCACGTGCTCGCCGGCATCGGCTCCGGTCCCGACGACGCCCGGCTCCGCGAGCTGCTCGTCCAGGACCTCACCGACGACGCGCTCCACGCCGAGGCCCTGGCGCTGCTGCGCGACCATCCGGCGATGGACCGGGCCCGCGCCGACCTGCGCGACTGGGCCGAGAACGCCCGCACCCAGCTCCTCACCCTGCCCGAGATCCCCGCACGAGAAGCCTTCACCGGCCTCTGCGACTACGTGGTCTCCCGTACGGGCTGATCTTGTCATTGTGGGGGGCGACCCCCCACGCCCCCCGGCGGGGCGCGCACACCCTGCGCTCGCTGGCGCTCGCTCCGGGTGCACCCGCCCCTTGGCAGGGGGCTCCGCCCCCCGCACCCCCCGCTGTGGGCTCCGCCCCCTAGCCCCCCAATGTGCAACGCTGAACGCCCGTCCCAGAGGTCTGGGCGGGCGTTTCGCAATTTCTACGACCCCTGACCCCGGCCGGGGGTCCAGGGGGCGGAGCCCCTTGGCGGGGGTGCGGGGGCGGAGCCCCTGCCAAGGGGCGGGTGCCCCTGAAAGGAGCGCCAGCGACTGGAAGGGCGCGCGCCCCGCCGGGGGGTGTGGGGGGTCGCCCCCCACACTTGGAAGGTGTGCGCGCCCCGCCGGGGGGCGTGGGGGGTCGCCCCCCCACATCAAACAGGTGTCAGTCCCCGGGTTTTCATGGCGTGCAGGACCATGTGGATGAGGACCTTTTTGCAGGACTCCAGGTTGCGGGCGTCGCAGAGCATGACCGGGACCTTCGGGCCCAGGTTGAGGGCCAGCTGGATCTCCTCCAGGTCGTACTGGCGGGCGCCCTCGAAGCAGTTGACGGCCACGACGAACGGGGTGCCCCGCCGTTCGAAGTAGTCGACGGACGGGAAGCAGTCCGACAGCCGGCGGGTGTCGGCCAGGACGACCGCGCCGAGGGAGCCGAGCGCGACCTCGTCCCACATGAACCAGAAGCGTTCCTGGCCGGGAGTGCCGAAGAGGTAGAGGACGTACTCGTCCCGCATGGTGATGCGGCCGAAGTCCATCGCGACCGTGGTGGTGTTCTTGCGCTCCACCCCGGAGACGTCGTCGACGCCGACGCTCTCGTCGGTGAGGATCTCCTCGGTACGCAGCGGCGCGGTCTCGGAGACGGTGGCGACCATGGTGGTCTTGCCCACGCCGAAACCGCCGGCGATCACGATCTTGACCGCGGTGGGGAGCCTGCGGCCGTGCGTGTCGGGACTAGAGGGCCCGGAGACCATCGATCACCGCCTTGTAGAGCCTGATGTCGTGCATGTCCGCCTCGGGCTCGGGCTCCTGCATGGTGACGAACCCCTTGTCGAGGAGGTCGCTCAGCAGGACCCGTACGGTCGCGACGGGCAGGTTGAGATGGCCGGTGAGCTCGGCGACCGACAGCACCGACTGGCACAGCTGCAGGATCGCGCGGTGCTCGGGACCCAGGCCGACGTGGCCGTCGGTGTCGCCGGCGATCGCCACCACCAGGGTGATGAGGTCGAAGTCGCCCCGGGTGGGCTCGATCCGGCCGCTGGTCATCACGTACGGGCGCACCATCGGCCCGGCGCGGTCGTCCAGCAGCCGGTCGTGCTGTGCGGGATCGCCGGGTCGTTGCTCCTCGAACGGATCCTCGGGCGGCATCATCAGTTGGCCCGGCCTTCCCTGGCGGCCAGGTCCGAGCGCGACGGCGTGCTCAGGTGGTGGCCCATGGCGGTGACCAGCATCGCCATCTCGTAGGCGATCAGGCCGACGTCGGCCTCCTCGTCGCTCAGCACCGCCAGGCAGGCGCCCTTGCCCGCGACCGACACCAGCAGGAACGCCGACTGCATCTCGATGATGGTCTGCCGGACGGGGCCGCCGCCGAAGCGGGTTCCGGCGCCCTTGGCCAGGCTCTGGATTCCGGCGGCGACGGCGGCGAGATGCTCCCCGTCGTCCTGGGTGAACGCGCGGGAGGAGGCCATCAGCAGGCCGTCCGCCGAGAGCACGACCGCGTGCTCTGCGTGCGGGAGCCGGCCCACCAGATCGTCCAGCAACCAGCTCAGGTCTGCCGAAGAACCGGTCTTCTGCATCACTGCTCGTCCTCGCCTTCTGCTGCGTTGTCGGTACCGGACCTGGCGGCCTCGGACCGGCCGCGGCGGGTGCCGCGTTGGTAGGAGCCCATGATCCGCAGGATGTCCTCGGGCGAGCGGCCCTGGTCGGGCTCGGGCTCGGGCTCCTGCGCCGTGAGCGGCTCGTCCGTGCGCAGCGGTGGCGCCAGGCTCGCCTGCGGTACCCGGACGGGCAGGCCGGACGGGGTGCTGTCGATGTCGGGCACGGGGGGCAGGTCCTCCGGGGTCGCGGTCTCGGGACGCGCGGCTCCTTCGGGCACGGCGTCATTCGGATCGGTCACCCGGCCGGTGGCCGGGCCATGGTCGTCGCCCGGCGAGGCCGGTCCGGCCGCGCCGAGCGGTCCCGTCTCGGACGGTGAGGGCGCTGCCGGTGAGGGCGCTGCCGGTCGGGGCGCCGCCGGGTGGGGCGGGTCGGGCACCGCCATCAGCGAGGGCGCCGTGTGCCGCGCCCCGGGATTCGTGCTGGAGCCGGCGGCGAGGTCCTGCCCGGCGGCCGTACCGCCCTGAGGGAGGTCCACGTCCGGTGCGCCCGCACCGACCATCGTCGGCTGGCGGACGATGAGGCCGTTCTCCGTGGTGGCCCCGGCGGGGACGGGACGCGGGCCCGGTGACACGGCGTCGGCCTCGCTACCGGCCTCGGCTCCGGCGGTCGTACGGGCCACGGCGGCGGCACCGGACACGGGCGCGGGGTCGTCGGCGACCAGCTCGCGCGGGATCACCACGACGGCCGTGGTGCCCCCGTACGCCGAGCGCTTGAGCATGACGTGCAGGCCGTAGCGTTCGGCGAGCTTGCCGACCACGAACAGGCCGAGCTGGACCGAGCTCTGCAGGTTGAACTCGGGCGGGTCGGCGATCCGCGCGTTGACGTCGGCGAGCTTCTCGTCGGTCATGCCGAGCCCGCGGTCCTCGATGTCGATCGCGAAGCCGCTGGCGACCAGGTGGCCGCCGATCTGCACGACGGTGTCCGGCGGCGAGAACGACACCGCGTTCTCGATCAGCTCGGCCAGCAGGTGGGTGACGTCGCCGACCGCGCGGCCGGACAGCTCGATCGGGCCGAACGGCAGCACCTGGACCCGGGTGTAGTCCTCGACCTCGCCGACCGCGGCGCGGACCACGTCCACCATCGGGACCGAACGGCGCCAGCCGCGGGCCGGGATGGCGCCGGACAGGACGATCAGGTTCTCGGCGTTGCGCCGCATCCGGGTGGCCAGGTGGTCGAGCCGGAACAGCTCCTCCAGGTCCTTGGTCTCGATGTCGCGGCGGCGCTCCATCGTGTCCAGCATGCTCAGCTGCCGGTGCACCAGGGTCTGGGTGCGGCGGGCCAGGCTGAGCAGGACGTCGCGGATGCCGCGGCGCAGTTCGGCCTGCTCGACCGCGGTACGGATCGCGGTCTCCTGCACGGCGTTGAACGCCTTGCCGACCTGGCCGACCTCGTCGTCGCCGAACCGCAGCGGTGGTGCCTCGGCGGCCACGTCGACCTTCTCGCCGTGCCCGAGCCGTTCCACCACGCTGGGCAATCGTTCCTCGGCCAGTTCCCAGGCCGCGCCGCGCAGCTTCTCCAGCTGCCGGACCAGCGCCCGCGCGGTGTTGATCGACACGACGATGGACATGATGACCGCGATCAGGCCGAGGCCACCGGCCAGCAGCAGCCGGACCACGACCCAGATGCCGATCGGGGTGGCGCGCTCGACCAGCCGGTCGCCGGCGGCCTGGACGATCTTCCGCGTCTGGGCGAGCGCGGACTCGGTGGTGGCGCGCCACTGCTCGGGGCTCACCCGCGGGCGCTGGCCCGGGCGGCTCTTGAGCAGGACGTCCTCCAGCGCGCGGACCTTGGCCAGTTCCCGGTTGCCGGACATCTCGGTGAACTGGCGGGGCTCCACGTCCCGCAGGTCGGCCATCGCGCGGTCGTGGGCGTACCGCCGGATGCCGATGGTCTGCTGGATTCCCTGCAGGTCGGCGGGGCTCGCCCTGCCGCCGGCGAGCACGCCCGCGACCTGCGCGTCCTCGAGGGAGAGCAGTTCCCAGGTGCGGTTGGCGGCGATCTGGGCGCGGAGGGTGTCGGTGAACCCTTCGTCGTCCAGGGTCGCCATCGCGTCGTACATCCGGAAGTTGGCCTCGTTGATCCGGGAGTACTGCTGGAACGCCTGGTCGCGGGTCACCGCGCCGATGTCGATGGCCTGGCGCTGCTTGCCGAGCCCGCGGAGCAGGCCCATGGCCTCGTCGATGCGCCGTTCCAGCGAGTCGTCGGCGGCGCGCTTGATGGAGCCGCTCGCGGCCCGCTTGAGTACCACCGCCACCGTCTTGTCGGTGGTGGCCCGCTGTGCCACCAGGGCATCGCGTTGCTGCTGCGAACGACTGGCGAGATAGACCACGGTGAGCCGTCGCTCCTGCTGGAGCGAGACCAGCATGGGGTCGCTCGGCGCGACGACGCTGTCCAGCGTGCTCACCCAGAGGAGGTTGATGCCTTCTCGGGCCGTCACCCACGCCGCGAACGCCCACAGGGCGGTGAGGGACAGCAGCATCGCCGTAATCTTGGTTCGCAGTCGCGAGTTGCGAAAGCGCATTGAAATCGCCCAACAATTATCAAGGTGCTTGCAATGCGCGGTGACATCCCGGTTGCAAGGCACGTGCGGCAGGTTGCGGGGAACGCCGGCGTCAACCGGTTTGGTGCACGCAGAACCTTACCAACGTACTCATAACGCCTCAAGGTGAATCGTTTACTTCGGTAGATTCCCCGCACTGCCGGGAGAAGGTGAGGTAATTCATACTACCGAAACGTGCTCGACACCTGAGTGCCTGTCACCTGAGGCTTGTCACCTGAGTAAGGTGCAGTGCGGCCAGCGTCACCGCCTTGACGATGGTGATCGGGTGATACGTATCTTTGTCATGCCAAAGGGGTGTTTTGTTGGCTTCGGCGATGAAAGACGTTGTTAGTCCGATTTTTGCGCCGGGGACAGGGGTGGGGACAAGGCCGTTGACCGGGCCGGGACCGGCCGCCGGGCCCTCGGCCGCCGGCATCGCCGCCCGCAGGTAGGCGGCTCCGCGGGCGACCGCCGGGCGGGCCTCGTCCGCGAGCGGCGGGCCGAGCAGGAGGACGTGCAGCGCGTACGCCGTCTCCTCCGGGGTCCCGTCCCAACGGCCCCACGAACCGTCCGGACGCTGCGTCTCCAGCACCCAGCGCGTGGCACGTTCCGCCGCGAACGCGGCACCATTCGCAATCCCGCCATCGGCATCGCTCGGGGCGCCGCTCGGAACGCGTATCGCACCACCACCGAACCGCGCAAGGGCCGCGGCGGCACAGGCGGTCGCGTAGTACGGCGAGGCGTGCCAGCGATCCCTCCACGCGCCGTCCGCGTCCTGCTGTTCGCACAACCAGTTCGCCACTTTGGCCACCGTGGCGGCATGGCGGGGCCCGCCGCGACCCGTGCTCTGCATGTAGTGACCGAATGCTTCCAGCACGTGCGCATTGGTGGTGATGGAATGGCCGTTCTCGCCCTGCCAGGTGCACATGTGCGTGGACGTCTCGTACTCCCACAGAAGATCCGGCGGATGCGGGCGTCCGAGCAGGGACAATGCGTACAGGACACCGGAACTGCTGTCGGCGTCGGGCGGCAGACCGGACCCGCCGCCGGTCCCGGCGCCGCCCAGACTGGCGCTCATCTCGTCCAGCATCCGGGACGGCACCGACAGGGGGATACCCGCGCGCGCCAGCCAGCTCAGCACCCAGCCGCGCTCGAACTCGGTGATCGGCGCCGCGACGGGGACCGGACCGCCGTGCCGCTCGACGGTGTCCTCCAGGTAGCGCAGCGCCGCCGACCGGTCCGCCGCGTCCCCGCCCCCGGGGCCGCCGTCGCCGGGACGGTCGTCGCCCAGCCAGGCGGCGGTGGCCGCGGGGGAGGCACCGACCGTTCCGGAAGGCTCGGGACGCACCGCACGCGCCGCCCTCGCCGACCCGTCGGCGATCTCCAGTGCGTGCAGCAACTTCGCCGGGACGGCCGTGCCCCGGTCGAGGAGCTCCCGGACCAGCGACGCCGTTTCTCCGGTCATGCCGGCGGGCGCCCGCAGCGGCCCCGACTCCCCCCACGACTCCAGGCCCGAGGGCGGGTGGGCGCGTACCGCTTCCAGCCGCCGGTTGATCAGTTCGATCAGGTACGGGGTGATGTGCTCGATCGCCGGCATGTCGGGCACCTCGACCGGCCCGCCGCCCCGCGGATCCGCTGCCCCGTCCCCGGGCGTTCCGGCACCGAGTCCGGGCAGGAGCCGTCCGGACACCATGCGCAACGCCTCGTCGACGGCCTTCACCAGCTCCGCCTGTGGCACTCCGGGCACCGCCTCGGGCGGGACGCCGGGAGCACTCGGGTGCGCGCCTTGCCCGGCCGGCGTGGGGACGAGGACCGAGAGCAGGGCGTCCGTCGCGCTCAGCGTCGGGGTCAGCGCGTACCCGTCGTCCGGCAGGCCCCAGCCGCCGTCCGGACGCTGCGCCGCCAGCAGGAACCGGACCCGTTCGGCATGCCCGGCCAGCCAGGGCGCCAGCGACACCAGCCGGCCCGTCTCGTACACCGAAGGGGAGGAGCGGCCCCCGGGATGGGCGATCAGCTCATCGACGATCCGCGCGGCGGCCGCGGCGGCATCGACCAGGCCCGCCTGGTGCGGCGCCTCGTCCACGGTCACAGCGACCCCCAGTAGTCGCTCACTCCGTAGAACGCCGTGCTGTAGCCGATCTGCCGCTCCAGGTACGCCACCGGCTCGGGGCACTCGTTCCGCAGCGGGGCCAGCAGCGTCCGGCAGCCTTCGACCACCTCGCCGATCCGGGCGGTGATCCCGGCCCCGTCCACGCCGAGCATCTGCGCGTTGAGGTCGCCCCAGGTCATGTCGCGATCGAGCGTGGCCAGATCGTTCAGCAGGCGCAGCACCTTCTGCACCTCCCGGCTGATCGTCTGGAGCGGCCCGGTGTGCGCGAGCGTCGCCGGGTCGGCGCGGACGATCCAGTGCGAGATGTTGACCCAGGCGGACCCGTAGTTGTCGGCGTTGTCGAGGTAGGTATCGAAGGACGGCAGCGCGGCCTTGTCGCCGGACGCGGCGGCGGCCTTCCAATCCCACTCCCGCGCGCCCGCCTCCAGCAGCCGGGCCAGCTGCGCCCGCCAGTCGGCACGCAACTCCGGGAAAGCGGGCGAGGCTGCGACCTCGTCGCGGATCTCGGCGAGGAAGCCGGTGAGGCCGTCCCCGGGCACCGGATCGCCGCCGTCGGCCACGGCCAGGCAGCGCCGGTTGAGGTCCTCGATCTCCTCCCGCGCGGCCGCCTTGTGGTCGACCAGCCAGTCCAGCCCGAAGATCCACAGCGAGGTGCGGTTGGCGACGCGCAGCGCACGGGCGTCCAGGTCGGGCGAGCCGAAGGCGTTGGCGCAGGCTACGGCGTGGTATGTGGTGGCGTCGATGGGCTTGGCGGAGAACAGATCCGGGTGCGCCTCGGCGCAGGCCACCAGGTCGCGCCCGGCGCGTACCGCCTGGGCCATGACCGCGCCCGCGCCGAACGCCTCCTGCACGAGGTCCGGGGGCCGGTGCCCCGGACCCGGTACGGCCGGGGCCGTCACGCCTGCCGCCGGATCGGGGTCAGCTCCATCTGGATCGGCCGGCTCGGCCGCAGCGTGGCGCCGATGCGCGGCTCGGCCGGAACCGTTTCCAGCAGCCGCGGGCGGAACCGGCTCAGGATGCTGGTCAGGATCAGCTCGGCCTCGAAGTTGAACACGTGCCGGCCGATGCACATGTGCGGGCCGCCGCCGAACGGGAAGTAGGCGTACCGGTGGTGCGAGCGGGCCCGCTCGGGGGCGAACCGCTCGGGGTCGAACTCCAGCGGCCGCTCCCACACCGACTCCAGCCGGTGCGTGAGGTACGGGCTGACCAGCACGGTCTGGCCGGCCTTGACCGGCACGCCGCCGAGGTCGGTGTCCTTCAGCGCGATCCGCGGGAAGATCCAGCCGACCGGGTAGAGCCGCAGCAGCTCCTGGATGACCTGCTTGACGTAGGGCAGGCGGTGCAGGTGGTCGGGACGGACCCGGTCGGTCCCGACCACGCCCTCGATCTCCGCCACGAGCCGGTCGGCGATCTCCGGATGCCGGTCCAGGATGGGCCAGAGCCAGGTCAGCGACACGGTGGTGGTCTCGGTGCTGGTCGCCCACATCGACAGCAGGTTGTTGCGGATCCAGGCGTCGTCCAGCCCGCTGCCCTCGGTCATCCGGGCCTGGCACAGCGCGGTGAAGATGTCGAAGCCCTCGCCGGGATCGTCGCGGTACCGGTCCACCAGTTCGTACAGCGTCTCGTCCATGACCTTGGCTGCCTCGGCGAAGGCGCGGTCGCCGGGCAGCGGGATCTGGCGCGGCACGAACGGCATCAGGAACCGGAACGCGATGGAGGTCGCCACCTTCTCCATCGCCGGGCCGAGCCGGTCCGCCTCGGCCTGCTTGATCTTGTTCCCGAACAGGATCTTGATCACGGTCTCGTTGACGATCCGGTTCATCTCCGGCAGCACCGTGATCGGCTCGCCCGCGCGGGCGGGCGCTTCGAGGGTGTCGACCGAGGTGTTGATGGCGTCGGCCATGCTCTCGGTCAGCGCCCGGACGTGCTTGGTGGAGAACACCGGCTGCAGGATCCGCTTGCTGACCTCCCACTCCTGGCCCTCGGACATGATGCTGCCGCCGAAGAGGCTGTGCAGCGGCTGCCAGAACGTGCCGGCGCGGACGAAGTTCTCCGACTCACCCTTGAGCACCTGCTGGACGTGGTCCGGGTGCGTCGCCACAAAGGGACGGGACGCCCCCAGATCGAGTCTGATGACGTCCCCATTGGCCGTGCGTCCGATGCGTTCCAGTTCCCTTAGTGGATCTCGAACAAATCGAGAGAGTGTTCGATAAAGCGGAAAGGACCTGGCCTTGGACGCCGGGCTCGCAACAACGTCAACGGACATTCTCACTGCCTCTCAGGGGGGCTGTCAGCGGTGTCAGGAGCCGCCTGGGCTCGTAGAAGGCGGCGCGAGCGGGGGGATCGTCGGGCGTTCTCTACGTTCCTGCGAAGGTTGTGCGTTATGTGCGTTTCTGGGGAAGTATCACATGATCAACTAACGGGATCAAGGGTCAGGATGGTAGGAAATATATGCATTTGCGAGTGACCTTCCTCACTTGCCTAAGGAGCGTCAACTGACGTGAAGTAACTAGTCAGAACACCGGCCGTCACCAGAACGCACCAAACGATCACTCAGTGTGATCAAGGTTTGGCGCGGCGCAACAATGGATACTTAGTGGGGGAAAGGATTTTTGGGTCAGGCGGCCGTCGGCCGCGGACCCTTCCTCAGTGCACGCCGGCGAATGAAAATCCTGCCGCGTTCAGCAACGGCCGCGCCATTGAAATGGCGGGAAGTCAGTTGCCCTTCTGGGTCGCGCGCGCCATCTGCGGGTTGAGTGCCCCCGGCAGCAGCGAGGGCCAGGACCGCTCGGTGGAGACGCTGAGCCGCCCGCTGACCTGACGCGTGCCGCAATCGGCCACCACGGTGTAGGTCCCCGCGCCGATGCTGCGCTCCAGCTTGGCCGTACCGGCCCCGTCCTTCAGCCGGACCCCCACGGCGAACGCGGTGGACTCGGCGCTCCCCTTGCAACCCGGGGCTCTCAGCCGGACCCGCTCGCCCGGGTGGGCCACCTGCGGGCTGACGCTCATCCCGTCGCCGACCGCGCCCTCATCGCCCGAAGCCGGGGCCGCGAAGCCGGCCGCGATCACGGCCACTCCCACCACCGTGAAGCTGAGCAGGCGCAACCGGACTCCTCGAACGCGGGGAAGTGTGACCTCCGGCACTTTAGTGCCTCGAGATCCTCTCCTCTAGAGATGCGTCGAAACCGGGCGAAGTTCGACGATCTTCCAGGATGGCGGCCCGTCGAGCGCGCAGCCCGTCCCAGGTCAGTACGGTCAGTGCCGTCCAGACCAGAACGAACCCGGCCCACCGTCCCGGCGGCATCGCCTCGCGCTGGATCAGCAGCCCGATCAGGAACTGCAGCACCGGTGTCAGGTACTGCAGCATCCCGATCACGCTCAGCGGCAGCCGGATCGCCGCCCCGTTGAACAGCAGCAGCGGGATCGCCGTGACCACCCCGGCGCCCACCATCAGCACCACATGCCAGACCCCGTGATGCCCGAACGCCGCGTCCCCCTGCCCCTCCAGCGCCAGCGCGAATCCCACCGCCGGCAGGAACATCACCGCGGTCTCCACCGCCAGGCTCTCCAGCGAGGGCATGTTCGCGAACTTCTTGACCAGCCCGTACGTACCGAACGCCAAGGCCAGCACCAGCGCGATCCAGGGCGGCTGCCCGTAGTCCACGCTCAGCACGACGACGGCGCACCCGCCGAGCCCGACCGCGACCCACTGCCACTTCCGGAGCCGCTCGTGGAAGACCAGGACCCCGAACATCACGCTGATCAGCGGATTGATGAAGTACCCCAGCGCCGCGTCCAGCGTGTGCCCGGAGTTGACGGCGTAGATGTAGACGCCCCAGTTGATCGTGATGACCGTCGCCGCCACCACCAGCAGTCCCGCCTGCCGCCAGGTCAGCCCCCGGATCCACCGCCGGGCGAAGGCGAGCATCACCAGCACGGCCAGCAGCGACCACGTGATCCGGTGCGCCAGGATCTCCACCGGTCCCGACGGCTTCAGCAGCGGCCAGTAGAGAGGGAACAGCCCCCAGATCGCGTACGCCCCGATCCCGAAGAGCAGCCCCTGACGGTTCACGCCCGCCACCGTAGCAGCACGTAATTACCCAAATGCGGTCATGCTGATGTCACCCCACACCGCGTACTCTGAAGGCATGTTCGCGATGACCCAGATGGTGTCTCCGGAGAGTGCCCTGCCAGGCCGCGAAGAGCCGATCCCGGTCCCGCCCCGGCACGAGGTTCTCGACGCCCCCCTCGCCCCGCCCTACCCGGACGGCGCCGAGATCGCCGAGTTCGCCCTGGGCTGCTTCTGGGGCGCCGAACGCAAGTTCTGGCAGACACCCGGCGTCCTGTCCACCAGCGCCGGCTACGAGGGCGGCTACACCCCCAACCCCACGTACGAAGAGGTCTGCAGCGGCCGTACCGGCCACACCGAGACCGTCCGCGTCGTCTACGACCCCGCCCAGGTCTCGTACGAGGACCTCCTGCGCGTCTTCTGGGAGTCCCACGACCCCACCCAGGGCATGCGCCAGGGCAACGACATCGGCACCCAGTACCGCTCGGCCGTCTTCCACCGCGACGACAACCAGCAGAAGCTCGCCGAAGCCTCCCGCGCCGCGTACCAGAAGGTCCTCACCGCCGCCGGCTACGGCACCATCACCACCCAGGTCACCCGAGCCACCGACTTCTACTTCGCCGAGGACTACCACCAGCAGTACCTGCACAAGGAGCCCAACGGCTACTGCGGCATCGCCGGCACGGGCCTTTCCTGCCCGATCGGCGTCGCCCGAGCCGAGTGACCTGGACGGCCGCCGACGAACTCGCGGCCCTGTGGGCGGAACACTTGGGCCTGGCCCTCCCGGACGGGCTGCGATGGCTGGACATGCCGAGCGGCGAGTCGGTAGCGGCCTTGGACACGTACATGGCCGGATGCATCACCGCCTACCTCGGGGAGGGCACCCTCGACGCGCAGAGGCAAAGGATCCTTCGGGACTGCGCCGAGCGACTCGGGGGTGCGCGTCCGCAGGTGAACGGCGTAGACGCCGAATACGTAAGCCGTCTCCTCCGGACAGCCGAACTGGTCGATGCCCTGGCCACGGCCGCGTTCGACCGGGGGGAACACCTGGGTCCTGGACGAGGAAACTCATGATGACCACTGGCGGGCTCAATCGTTCGGCTGGGATCGCGTCGGCCGCCGGATGAGCCCGGATGCATTTCCCGAGCTCCGCTCGCTGATGTCCGGCCTGAGCCCGGAGGAATTTTCGGCGATCGGCATGCTGGACCTGCAACGGCTCAAGGTCGAACAGGCGGGGGTCGGGGCCGCGACCGCCGCGAACATGACGGAGCCGATGTACGGCGTTTTCGCCTGCCTTCGGATGTGGTTCTTCTTGATCCTGCGCATGGAGGAGGGCTGGCCGCGTACGGACTACTACATGGTCTACGAGTATCTGAACGACCTGACGGTCCGCGACGCGATCGAGGACTATCTCGATGCGATGCCGGCGGGGCTCAAGGCGAAAGTGGACCGCCTTGTCGTCCGTCTTGATGAGCGGTACTCGGCGGTGACCGTGGACGACGGGGGAGCCGAACTCGCTCAGTACTGGCGCCCTCTCGCCGAGGGGCGGGAATGCCGCTGGTGGTGGACCCGGAAGCCCGAGCAGCTTCCACCGGGGTGGTGACCTGCCCCGTGGGCGTTGGTCACCGGTCATATGGCCGGAGAGTCCCTGGGAGAACGGGGCTGTCCTGCCTGATCGGGGTAGCCTGAGCGGATGGACGAACCGGGCTGGTACGGAGTCCGCTGCGTCTTCCGCTGGTCTCACGAGGAAGAGCGGTTGTACGAAGAGAACGTGACCATCTGGCGTGCGGCTTCCTTCGACGAGGCCATCGCCAAGGCCGAAACCGAGGCCCTCGAGTACGCGGCGACGTGTAACGGGCGGTACCTGGATTTCGCTCAGGCGTACTTCATCGGCGAGGACGAGATGATCGGCGAAGGCTCCGAGGTCTTCTCTCTGATGCGCACGAGCGAACTCGATCGAGACGCCTACGTCACCAGGTACTTCGACACAGGCCAAGAGCGCCAGCGGATCCTGGCCGAGGATGGACCTTCGGCCGGCCGAGCCGAGTAGCTCTCACGCGAGGCCCTCAGATCGCGCCTTGTGATGGTGATCTCGTGTGCTGTCGGTGGGCTGGTCAACTCGTGACCAGCTCGATGGTTCCGCGAGCGCCGATGAGTATCACGAACAGCGCCGCCATCCCGGAGAGGGATACGAGCTGGGGCCTGAAGTCGATCAGAGTGGGGCTTCGGTACAGGGCGACCGTGCAGAAGACCAGCCCGAGACCGACCAGCAAGGCGCCCGGCCCCCAGAGGAGTTCGCTCAAGGTCTTCCTCTCGCTCGGAGCCGGCGCCCTTCGAAGCCCGTTGACTCGTGGCGTGTTCGGCTCTGGCCGTGTTGTTCCATACGAACACGCCACGAGTCAACGGGTGGCGCGCCGGTGAACGTGGGTGGACACGGTACTGATGCTGGCTCCTGTGTGGGGCGGCCGGCTCTCCGCGGCGGCGGTGCCGGTCGGCGATCCAGTCCGGTCCCGGCGAGGCTGCGCGCTGGTTGCCGAAACGACTGATCAGGTGCGGGGGTATGGGGCGTTCCAGGAAAGTACATGGACGCCTCTATAGCCATCCCGTAGGTGGCGTGATGCACTAGTCTGAACGCCCTAGGCACAGTGCAAGGTCGCTCCATGCCTCATGGCACTTGCGACTCGGGATGCTAAGGACATGTAGAGACAGGTAGGGGCATGCCGGACAGTCCGACCGTGCATCAGCGGCGTCTTCGCATCGAGCTGCGCGCGGCGCGCGAAGCGGCCGGGCTGACCCAGGAACAGGCGGCCAAAGCGCAGGAATGGTCGCTTTCGAAAATCATCAGGATCGAGGCGGGGACGGTCCGGGTCACCGTGACCGACGTCAAGGTTCTGTTGCAGCTCTACGGGGTTCCCGAAGAACGTGTGGGCGATGTGCTGAAACTTGCCCGTGCGGCCCGCGAGCAAGGATGGTGGAACCGTTATCGCCGGGTTCTCGGTCAGCAGATGCTCGATTTCATCGGGTACGAGTCGGCGGCAAAAGTCATCCATGAGTTCCAGCCGCTGATCCTGCCCGGACTACTGCAGACCAGGGCGTACGCGCACGAGATCATCTCCCGGCTGCGCGAGCAGGCCTCCGGTGAGGAGGTCAACGACCTGGTCGACGTCCGGATGCGCCGCCAGGAGATCTTCGATCGAGAGGATCCGCTGGAGTTCTTCTTTCTCATCGACGAATCCGTGGTGCGCCGGCTGGTCGGTGGTACGGCGGTGATGCGGGCTCAGTTGGCGCATCTGCTGGAGATGGCCAAGCGGCCGAATGTGACGATCGAGATCGTGCCGCTGAACGCCGGTGCGCATGGCGGGCTCGTGGGGCAGTTCAAACTGCTCGAGTTCGGCGATGTGCAGGACGATCCCGTGCTCTACCTGGAAGGCGCCCAGGGTGATGTGGTCGGGCGCGACTACCGTGAAGAAATCGCGCTGTACCGGGAGCGGTTCGAGACGCTGCGCGGTATCTCGCTTGGTCCAGTAGGCTCGGCCGTGCTTCTCAGCAACCTCGCCGAAACGCTTTGATTGCACCGCAGGTCCACTGGCGTAGCTGATCTCTCCTATGGCCTGATCTCCGGACAGCGCCTACACTCTGACCTTGACAGGGTGCGACACGGCGTTGTGGTGGACTCTGCAATCCGGCGCGGAAGAGGTGAGCCGAGGTTGATGGCGTTCGCCGAACGTGACAATACGACGTGTTCCCGCGGTCATTCCGCAGGATTATGCCTCTTCGGATTCTGACATCCGTGGTGCGGCGACCGGGCCGTTGGAGAGGGGCGTGCACACGTTGGAGAGGCCACAGTTGAGCTGGCGCAAAAGCCGCCGGAGCGGTGGGGGAGACTGCGTGCAGGTCGCGCGGCACGGGCGCATGGTCCTCATCCGCGACTCCAAGGACTGCGACGACCGTACTCTGGCACTTTCCCGTGCCCAGTGGATCGCCCTCGTCCGTGCACTTTCCTGATCATCGTTCATTCGGTCTCAGTTGTGCCGGGTTCCGGTTTCGTGGTGGATGTAGCCCCGGTAGCGGACCTGCTTGATCTCCACTTCGAGCTGGATGAACGTGTCCGGGGCCAGGACGCAGAAGCCGGTGCGGATCACATCGTCGTAGAGCGACTCCGACACGGCCAGGGCGAGATCCCGATCCGGATGCTCGGTGAGGTAGTCGCGCAGCGGGGCCGCGTCGAGCAGCCGGCAGACGACGATCGGCGCGTCTCCTGCCGGGCCGAGCGGGCCCGAGATCATCGTTCCGTGGTGGAGCGCCAGCCGCAGGCGCAGGCGTGACTCCCGGGGCCGGCGACGGTTGAGGCCGGCGAGCCCGGTCTCCAGGGCCCGGGTGAACGCGCCGACCGTTCGCAGAATGTCGGTGTTCGCCGGGAAGGCCACGAGTTCGCCGTCGCCGGCTCCCTGGCGGTACCAGCCGTTCGTCCCGAGCCCGGTGCGGTGGGCGGACTCGTCGATCAGGCAGCGCAGGTCGTTCTGTGCGGTGAGCTGCCGCTGGGCGTCCAGACGGCTGTATTTCTCCACGTCCACCGCCAGGAACAGGCGGTAGACGAGCCCGTGCGCCGATTTGGGTCCAACTCGCCAAGGCCACATGCGCTGTCCCGGAGGGTGAGGTCGATGTACCGATTCTGCCCTACGCGATGTGCGATGTGGAGTAAGGGAGTAGGTCGGTTAGACATATGGCTCTTTGCCGATAGCACCTGTGTCATTGCCCCCGAAGTGGCCATCTGGCGATGACCAGGGAAAATCGCTGAACGTAACAGCGCATTCGCGAACGTGGTCGCTGTCTGCCATGTGGCTAATCGTCGTATGTCTGAACGCTGCGTTGCAGCACGCCGTCTGGCCGCCCTGCTAGTGGACGGCACGCCGCGATCGTGATCCCATTGCCGCGTCGGCGGCCGTTCGGGTGGAAAGGGGAGCCGGTGGAGGCGGGACTTCGAGGTGAAGTGGAAGTCGTGGTGGGACGGGACGACACCGCTGAGCAGGTGGGGAGTGGTGATCTGCCTGTTCTGGGGACGCCTCGGCTGCTGGCGTTCATGGAGGGCGCGACCGTCCAGGCGGTACGGGGACACCTGGACGAGGGACGGACGTCGGTCGGGACGCGGGTGGAGCTGGAGCATCTGGCCGCCAGTCCTGTGGGCATGCGTGTGACCGTCGTGGCCGAACTGGTGGAGGTGGACGGCCGGCGGCTGGCGTTCGAGGTGAACGCGACCGACGGGAACGGCACGGTGGTCGCCCGGGGGAGGATCGAGCGGGCCGTGGTGGATCAGGAGCGGTTCATGGCGCGGCTTCCTCGTTGACGCTGCGCTTCTGGCCGTAGATGTGGACGGTACGGCCGCGGTACTCGGTGTCGTGCAGGTGGGTGTGCCCGATCCGTTCGGCCACGGCGATCGAACGGTGGTTGCCCGGCAGGATGACCGAGATGACGTCGTCGGCGTCCAGGGCGCTGAAGCAGTAGGCGAGGGCGGCCTGGGCGGCCTCGGTGGCGTAGCCCTTGCCCCAGTGCTCGCGGGCCAGGCACCAGCCGATGCCGAGGCCGGGGAAGCCGTGCGGCTGCCAGGGCCCGGCGTGGCCGGCGAAGCGGCCGGTGTCCTTCTCGATGACGGCCCAGTGGGAGAAGCCGCGGATCTCGTGGTGGCCGATGTACGAGGCGAGGCTGCGCCAGGCGTCGTCGGGGGAGTCGCCCACCGGCTCGGCAAGGCCTCCGGTCACCTCGGGGACGAGCATCGCCGCGAAGTCGTCGAAGTCGGCGCCGGTGAGGGGTCGCAGGATGAGGCGTTCGGTCTCCAGCATGAACGCATTGTGGCCGACTTTCCGGCCAGCGGAAGTTCGCGCAGGTCAGTGGGTCAGGTCTCATCGAACATGGTCCATCGCTCAACGTGACCTAGTGCCTGTCTCAAAGTGGCTTCAGCCACCGCGCGAGCGCGTTACCTGTCCGGTGGGGCGATGCCGGAGGCGAGCGTCATCGGGCAGATCGCGAAGCGATGCCGCGCTCGCACAGGCACGGTCAGGTGCGAGCCGCCAGGCGAGCACCGTGGGCCGGGACTCTGAAATACTGTCTACTCACTGGAGGCCGCCGATGGCGACCCGACTCCCACCCGCCCGTGCCTGGGTACTCCCGCTCTGCTGGGCCGCCGTCCTGCTGGACGGCTTCGACCTCGTGGTGCTCGGTACGGTCCTGCCCGTACTGCTGCGCGAGCACATCTGGGACCTGACCCCAGGTACGGCCTCGGCGGTGACCACCGCCGGGCTGGTCGGCATGATGATCGGCGCGCTGGTGATCGGCGCGGTCACCGATGTGATCGGCCGCCGCAAGGCGCTGATCATCGCCGTGACGTCGTTCTCGATCTTCACCGCGCTGTGCGCGCTGGCGCCGTCGGCGGCGGTGTTCGGGCTGCTGCGGTTCCTGGCCGGGCTCGGTCTGGGCGGCTGCCTGCCGACCGCGATCACGCTGGTCGGCGAGTACGCCCGGCGCGGCCGCAGCGGCAGCGCCACCACGACGATCATGACCGGTTACCACGTCGGCGCGGTGATCACCGCGCTGCTGGGCATCGCGGTGATCCCCGCGCTGGGCTGGCGGGCGATGTTCGTGATCGGCGCGGCGCCCGCGCTGGCGCTGGTGCCACTGATGATCAAGTTCCTGCCGGAGTCGGAATCGTTCCTGGCCGCCGAGCGCACCGCGGAGTCGAGGGCCGGCGTGCCGAGGGCCGGCGTGCGGACGCTGTTCGCGAGCGGCCTCGTCCGGACGACGCTGGCGTTCTGGGTCGCGTCGTTCATGGGCCTGCTGCTGGTGTACGGCCTGAACACCTGGCTGCCGGAGATCATGCGGCAGGCGGGCTACCCGCTCGGTGCCGCGCTGAGCCTGCTGCTCACGCTGAACGTGGGTGCCGTGGTCGGCCTGGTCGTGGCCGGGTACGTGGCGGACCGCAAGGGGATCCGGCCGTCCACCATCGCGTGGTTCGGAGCCGCCGCGGTCTTCCTGGCGCTGCTGAGCGTCAAGCTGCCGAGCGTGGGCCTGTACGCGGTGGTGTTCCTGACGGGCTGCTTCGTGTTCAGCGCGCAGGTGCTCGTGTACGCCTATGTGGGCCGCGCGTACCCGGCGTCCGGGCGGGCGACCGCCATGGGGTCGGCCGCGGGCGTGGGGCGGATCGGGGCGATCTGCGGCCCGCTGCTCGGCGGCTCGCTGCTGTCGGCCGGGCTCGCCTACCCGTGGGGCTTCTACGCGTTCGCGGTGGTGGGCGCCTTCGGTGCTGTGGCGGTGTCGGTCGTGGCCGCGCGTCCCGAACGGGAGTTGGTCGACGTGCCCGCGGAGGCGCGCGCCTGACCGTACGAACGCCGCAGGGCCTCGCCGTCGTCGGCGAGGCCCTGCAGGCTGTGTTCCGGGTCTAGTACGCCAGGGTCTAGTACGGCAGGAGGCGACCGGTCGGAGTCCGGAGGTCGAGCGGGCTCGGTTGACGTGGCGGTCTGGGGCGCTTGACGAGCTGCTGCCGTGCCATGGTGATCATCTCCCCCGTCGGGCCGGGTGTTAACCCGTCGATCGAGCCGATGTCGCGCTCATTTCGTTCGACGCGAACATCGAACGAAAGGTTCGCCGAGCTTATGCGACCGCCTCTGCCGATTCGACCGATTTAACGAAGGATATTTTCACGGAACGTATCGACAATGCTGCGTTCGGTGAGGAATAGGGGTCGATGTCGAGACCGGATCCGGCCACGGTTCTCCACCCGGATCCGGCTAGGAAACGATGTCCTTGCTCTGGAACCGGCGGAACGCCAGGGCCAGCAGCACCGCCGAATAGGCCACCGAGATGGCCGCGCCCTTGGCCATGCCGGTCCATTGGATCGTCGGCTGGAGGGCGTCCATCCAGGCCCACATCCAGTGGCTCGGCAGGAAGTCGCGCCAGCCGCCGAGCGCGGTGACCGCGTCCAGGATGTTCGACACGATCACCAGTCCGACCGCGCCACCGACCGCGCCCAGCGGGGAGTCGGTGACGACCGACAGCAGGAACGCCAGCGCCGCCACCACCAGCTGGACGATCAGCGCGTAGCCGATGATGATCCCCATCCGCTGCAGCGCGGTGCTGACCGGGACGGCGCCGCCGGTGGGCAGCTCGACCGGCCCCCAGCCGAACGCGACCGTACCCGCGATCAGCGACATCAGCGGGAGGACGAGCACCGCGGCCGCCGCGTACGAGAGCGAGACGATCAGCTTCTGGCGCAGCAGCCGGGACCGGGGGACCGGCGCCGCCAGCAGGTAGCGCAGCGACGACCAGCCCGCCTCGCTGGCCACGGTGTCGCCGCAGAACAGCGCGACCGCGACCACCAGCAGGAACCCGGTCGCGACGAACAGGGTGAACAGCGCGAAGTTGAGCGCGCTGGAACTGGCGACGTCGACCAGGCTGGGCATCCCGTCCGGGCCCATCTCCTCGCCGCCGATCTGGAACGCGGCCACGAGTACCCAGGGCAGCGCGAGCAGGATCCCGAACGCGAACATCGTCCGCCGGCGCCGGAATTGCCGGATGAACTCCACCCGCAGGGGAAGCGTCCGCCGTACCCGGTACCCCGCAGCCTTCTCCTCGGCAGCGCTCTGAGAGGGAGCCGGTGCGGTAGTGATGTCGCTCATGTCGCCTCCTTGCGGGATGAGTCGCCGCGCTCGCTCATGAGGTGCCTCCGGTACCGATGATCTCCAGGAAGGCGTCCTCGAGGCGGCGGCTGGAGCCGACGATCTCCGATACCGGGCCGGCGGCGACCCGGCGGCCGCGCGACATCACGACCGCGTGCGTGCAGGTCTGCTCGACCTCGGCCAGCAGGTGGCTGGAGACGATCACGGTGCGGCCGGCCGCGGCGTACTTCACCAGGACGTCGCGCATCTCGCGGATCTGCGGCGGGTCGAGGCCGTTGGTGGGCTCGTCCAGGACGAGCAGGTCGGGCAGGCCGAGCATGGCCTGGGCGATGGCGAGCCGCTGGCGCATGCCCTGGCTGTACGTACGGACCGCGCGGTCCAGCGCCGAGCCGAGGTCGGCGATCTCCAGTGCCTCCGCCAGGTGCGACTCGTCCGCCGGCCGGCCGGTGGCGCGCCAGTAGAGGTCGAGGTTGTCGCGGCCGGTCAGGTGCGGCAGGAAGCCGGGCCCCTCGACGAACGAGCCCAGCCGCGACAGCACGGGTGCGCCGGCCGTGACGCGGTGGCCGAAGATCCGGATCTCGCCCGCGTCGGGGTGGATCAGGCCCATCAGCATCCGCAGCGTGGTCGTCTTGCCCGCGCCGTTCGGGCCGAGGAGCCCGAGGACCTGGCCCTTCTCGACGCGGAACGACAGGTCCGCGACGGCGAGGTGGCCGTTGGAGTACGCCTTGGTCAGCCCGTCGATCTCCAGCGGTACGGAGGCCAGTTCCGCCGAGGCGGTGTCCTTGCCCCGGCGGCCCCGGCCCGTGATCAGTAGTCCGGCGGCGATCGCGAGCGCGACGGCCGGCAGGCCCCAGACCCAGCTGGGCGTCGGGGCGGGGGAGGCGGTCAGCGCGGGCACGGTCGGTACGGTCAGCCCGGACACCGCCGCGATCTTGTACGTGGCGGGCGCGGCGGGCGTCGAGAAGCCCATGTCCGTGGTGGACAGGACGACGCGCAGCCGGTGCCCGCGGTCGAACCGGTAGTCCATGGCGGGCAGCGTGACCGTGACCTCGCGGCCGTCGTCGGCGTTCATGACTTGCAGCGGGGCCGCGATCCGCCGCGCGGGCGAGCCCTGCTTGCTGGACGGCCCGACGTCGTACAGCTTGGCGAAGAGGGGGACGTCGCCCTTGCCCGTCACCTTGATCCGTACGGTCGCGGCACCGGTCACCCGGAGCTCCTCGCGTACCGGGGCGGTGTCGAACGTGGCGGACTGGCCGGGCATGTCGATCGCCATCTGCCCCTCGGCCGCGCCCGCCGCGCCCAGGTCACCGAGGTTGCCGAGGGCGCCGAGGCCGGGCAGGGCCGAGATGGACGCGGGGGTCCCGCCCGCCGGGTTGTGGACGGTCTGCTCGCGGCCGGTCAGCGGCAGCGTCTTGGGAGCGCCGTTCAGGCCCGGGTACGTGTCCGCCTTGGCGGGCTCGACGATGACCTCCTGCGTGGAGGAGTCGATGCCGCCGGCGCGGGTGACGGTGAACGCGGCGGGCCGTTCCTCCGGCGAGTCCGGCGTACGGCCGCGCAGCCGCTGGTCGAACCAGCCGCGCACCAGGCCGCGGACCCGTTCGGTCTCCGGGTCGCCGCCGTCGTGGCCGCCCTGGAACCACACCACCGAGACGGGGGTGCCGTTGCGGGCGATGGCGCGCGCGTTGGCGTCGGCCTGGTCGAGCGGGAAGAGGGAGTCGGCCTGGCCCTGGACGATCAGGGCCGGCGCCTTGATCCGGCCGGCGACCAGCTCGGGACTGGACCGGCGCAGCGTCTCGATCGCCTCGTCGGTCGGCCGCCCGGTCTCGGCGATCTCCTGGTACATCGCGCAGAGGGACGGCAGGAAGCGCCCGCACGCGGAGTCGCTCTCGCCCGCGCCGCTGGTGAAGAAGATCCCGGCCCACAGCTTCTTGAAGACGCCCGCGTCGGCGCCCTCACCCCCCGTGCTTGGAGACACGCCGTTGGGGAAGAGCGCGTCGGGCAGGCTGTGCCAGGTGATCTGCGGGGCGATCGCGTCGACCCGCGGGTCGTGCCCGGCGGTCATCAGCGCGATGGCGCCGCCGTACGACTCGCCGGCCATGCCGACCTTGGGGTCTCCGGGACCGTCGAGCTGGACGTCCGGCCGCTCGGCGAGCCAGTCGATGAGCTGCTTGACGTCCTTGACCTCGTAGTCCGGCGAGTTGAGCGCGATCTCCCCGGTGGACTTGCCGAAGCCGCGCGCCGACCAGGCCAGCACGCCGTACCCGTCGCGTGCGAGCTCCTCGGCCTCCTGCCGGACGTCGTCCTTGGAACCGCCGAATCCGTGCCCGAGCAGGACGACCGGTGCCTTCTTCTCGCCGACCGCGCGGTAGAAGGTGGTGTCGAGACTCACCTTCTGGTCGTTCTTGGGCCCGTCCACGACGTCGATGCGCTGAACCTGGGCCCGTACGGGCTCCGCACCCTCCGCCGCGACACCCCACAGCACTCCGCCGCCCGCGAGGACGATCGCCGTACCCGCCAGCGCCGTCCAGCGTGTGGCCGTACGGGCCGTGTCCCATCGCTCCCGGAGCCGTCGCGCTCCCCCCAGCCTCATTGCAGCAGCCTATGTGCCAGGGGATGCGGGCCTCTCCGCCGCTGAGGTGATCTTCCCTGCGCCCGCTGCCGTACGCGCGTGCCGTGAGTTACCTCTCAAGGCGTAGAGGGCTCGGCGGGCAACCGGCTCGGGCAACCGGCTGGGGCGGCGGGGCGCGGGCTCAGCGGTACGGGGTGAGCGCGGCGTCGAACATCGCGGCGACCCGTTCGGTCAGCTCGTCGGGGTCGGTGGCCCGCAGCGGATCGAGTCCGACGACCCGGCGGATCGGGCCGCCGCCCATGATGATCGTCGTGGCCAGGGTGGCCCGGGTCCGGGCGTCGGGACCGTCCAGCTGGTCGATCAGCGGCCCGATCACCAGCCGTTCCATCTGGTCCTGCAGGATGTCCCGTACCTCGGGATTGCCCACCGAACGGTCGAGCATCCGGGGCACCGGGCTGGCCGGGCCGCGATGGGCCTGCCGGACGAAGTGCCTGGCCAGGCGCAGCGGCAGGGGATCGGGGTCGTCCTCGCCGGCGATCACCCGCTGGATGACGTACTCGCCCTCCAGGACCGTGGCGAACAGCGCAGCCTTGGAGCCGAAGTAGCGGTGCACCAGCGCGACGTTGGCGTCCGCGGCGGCCGCGATCATCCGTACGGTGACACCGTCGTAGCCGTGCTCGCCGAACAGGTCACGGGCGGCGTCCAGCAGGCGCTGCCTCGTCGCCTCCCGGTCGCGCTTGTGCCTGGCTCTGGCCTGGCCCTCCGCCGGTACGTCCGGGACCTGCCCATGAGCCTGCGCCGGGGCCTGCCCGGCCGCGGTCTCCGCCTGATCGAGCACGGTTCCAGTATCCCCTCAGGTTGCAAGTAAACGTGCGACTACATACGATACATGCAGAACACAGATAATGAACGGCAGCCACAGAGGGTGAACGGCAGCACAGCGTGACAGCACATGGGGGCAGAGTGGCTCGGACGAGCGCGGCGGCACCGCCGGTGACGCCGGCGCCGGAGCAGGCGCGACCGATATACACGCACCGGCAGATCCTGAAGATCCTGGCCGGGCTGATGATGGCCATGATGACGTCGATGATCTCGACGTCCGTGGTCGGTACCGCGCTGCCGACGATCGTGGGGGATCTCGGCGGGCAGGAGCAGCTCGCCTGGGTGGCCAGCGCCTCACTGCTGACCATGACCGCCTCGACCCCGCTGTGGGGCAAGCTGTCGGACCTGTTCGGGCGCAAGCTGATGTTCCAGAGCGCCCTCATCATCTTCGTGCTGGCCTCGGTCGCCGCCGGACTCTCCCAGGACATCGGGCAGCTGATCGCCGCCCGCACGTTCCAGGGCCTGGGCGTCGGCGGGCTGTCCGCGCTGGCGCAGGTCATCATCGGGGACGTGGTGGAGCCGCGGCAGCGCGGCCGCTACGCCGGCTTCATGGGCGCCGTCTTCGGCGTCTCGACCGTCGCCGGGCCGCTGCTCGGCGGCTTCATCGTGGACGCCGACGGCCTCGGCTGGCGCTGGTGCTTCTACGTGTGCGTCCCGCTCGCCGTGGTCGCCTTCGTGGTCATCCAGAAGGTCCTCAAGCTGCCGAGGATCAAGCGCGACACCAGCCTCGACCTGTTCGGCGCGTTCACCATCACCGGCAGCGCGACCGTGCTGATGCTGCTGCTCTCGCTGGGCGGCAAGGAGTTCGCCTGGAACTCGGTGTGGACCTACGCGATGGGCGCGGGCGTCGTCGTCCTCATCCTGCTGGCGATCGTGGCCGAGCGCCGCGCCACCGACCCGATCCTGCCGCCCCGGCTGTTCCGCAACCGGACCTTCGTGCTGACCGCCATCGCCTCGCTGTGCGTCGGCATCGCGATGTTCGGCGCCATGATCTACCTGCCGCAGTTCCTGCAGATCGTGCACGGCATGAGCCCCACCGCCTCCGGGCTGATGACGGTGCCGATGGTGCTCGGGATGTTCGTCACCTCCACCGTGTCCGGCCAGATCGTGACCCGGACCGGCCGCTGGAAGATCTTCCCGGTGATCGGGCTGGCCTGCGTGGCCGTGTCGCTGTTCCTGCTGTCGCGGCTGGACACCGAGTCCACCAAGCTGGTGATCGGGCTGGACGTGGCCGTGCTCGGCATCGGCATGGGGCTCACCCTGCAGATCCTGATCCTGGCCGCGCAGAACGCCGCCTCCAACAAGGACCTGGCCGCCACCACCTCGGGCGTCTCGTTCTTCCGCAACCTCGGCGGCGCGATGGGCGTGGCCGCGTTCGGCGCGATCATGACCAGCCGGCTGGCCACCGAGCTGCGCGAGGCGCTGGCCGCCGCGCACGTCACGCCCCCGCCCGGAGCGGCCGGCGAGATGGGCTCGCCCGACCAGATCCACCAGATGCCGCAGCCGTTCCAGAGCATCATGCTGGAGTCGTGGACCAAGGCGCTGGAGATGGTCTTCCTGGTCGGCATCCCGATCGCGGTGCTCGGCCTGATCGCGGTGCTCGTCCTGAAGGAACTGCCGCTGCGCGGCGGCTCGGACCACGGCGCCGCGAAGCCGGAGACCATCGCGCCGGCCCCCGTCCCGCTCGCCAAGACCGCCGCCGCACAGTCCGGCCGCCACGCCCGTGGCCGCCAGGAGCTGGTCGGCGTCGGAGCCACCCCGATGAACGGCAGCGGCCCCTCGCTCAACGGCACCCAGCCGCTCGTACGGGCCGAAACGGCGATGCCGCCCATCGTCGCCCACGACCCACCCCCGGGTGGCGGGATCCCGATCCACGGCACCGTCCGCGACGGCGACGGCACCCCGGTGCCATCGGTCGCCCTGACACTGATCGACGCGGGCGGTCAGCAGCTCGGCCGCGCGTTCACCGGGCCGGACGGCGGCTACTCGCTGCCCACCCCCGGCCCCGGCACGTACGTGCTGATCGCGGCCACCGGTGAGCACGAGCCGCAGGCCGCCACGCTGGTGGTCGGCGACAAGCCGGTCGACTTCGACCTGCGGCTGGCCGCCAGCGGGGGCCTCGCCGGTACGGTACGCGGCGCGAGCGGTGTCCCGATCGAGGGCGCGATGGTCGTGGTGACCGACGTCCGGGGCGAGGTCGTCGGTACGGGCCGTACCGGCAACGACGGCACCTTCCTGTTCAAGGAGATCACCGCCGGCTCGTACACCCTCGCGGTCAGCGCGGCCGCGCACCGTCCGATCGCCGTCCAGGCCGAGATCGCCGGCAACGGCCGGGCCAACCTGGACATCGACCTGCCGCCCGGCGCGCAGGTGCGGGGCACGATCCGCAACGACGCGGGCGAGCCGATCGGCGACGCCCGGGTCACCCTGGTCGACGCGGCCGGCAACGTCGTCGCGATGGTCATCACCGGACCGGACGGGGAGTACGCCTTCGCCGACCTGATCGGCGGGCAGTACACCGTGATCGCCTCCGGCTACCCGCCGGTCGCCACCGCCCTGTCCCTGTCGGGCAACGGCCGCGACGAGCACGACATGAAGCTCGGTCACCCGGACGAGTGAGCATCCCGGGCGAGGAGAGCATCCCGGACGAGGAGAGAAAGAGCATGGACGACGCTCGCGGGCCGCGCGGCGCGATACGTACCAAGGACGGCTGGGCGGTACGCAACGCCATCGTCACGGTGACCGACCTGATGGGCCGGCAGGCCACCCGCGTCCAGGCGGGCGAGGACGGCCGGGTGGCGATGGACCCGCTCCCCGGCGGCACCTACACGGTGATCGTGACCGCGATGGGCTACGAGCCCGCCGCGTCCACCCTGATCGTGTCCAGCCGCGGCACCGCCGACCTCGGAACGCTGGTGCTGTCCCGCGCGGGAGGCGCCGACCTGCCCCCGCCCGGCCCGTGGACGATCGACCCGGTGCACTCCAGCGTCGGCGCCGTCGCCCAGCACCTCGGCCTGTCCAGCGTGCGCGGCCGGTTCGGCGCGTTCGAGGGCCGGATCGAGATCGCCGACCGGATCGAGCGGTCCCGGGTGACGGCCCGCATCGACGCCACGTCCATCGACACCGGCAACAAGCTGCGCGACGACCACCTGCGCTCGCCCGACTTCCTGAACGCCGACGCCCATCCGGTGATCACGTACGAGGGCGAGGGCCTCACCGAGACCGGCCCCGACCGCTGGACCGTCCAGGGCCGGCTGACCCTCAACGGCCACACCTGCCCGGTCGCCCTCGACCTGGTCTACCTCGGTACGGGCCCCGACCCGTGGGGCGGCACCCGCGCCGCCTTCCGCGCCACCACCGAACTGAACCGCCGCGACTTCGGCATCCGCTACAGCCAGATCCTGGAGGCTGGAGTCAACGCCGTAGGCGAGAGCCTCAAAGTCGAACTGGAGATCCAGGCCGCCCAAGGCGAAACCCTCCCCGAACCCTGACCCTCCGGTCAGACCATGCGGCGCCGTGCTCCGGCCAGGCGTTCGCCGGTGCGCCGACACCGCTGGGCGCGCTCAGGCGAAGAGTTCGCCGAGTATCTCGGGGGCGATGGGGAGGTAGTCCCAGCAGCACGCGGGTCAGCGGCGCAGGAGCCTCCGCCAGAGCGAGGGCCGGTGCACTCTGGCGTATCCAGCGCAGTTGATGCGGTCCTCGGGGGTGGCGAGCTCTTCGAAGATGGTGGTGGCCTCCTGGCGGACGGCGGCGTCGTCGTCGTACATCTGCGTGAAGAGCAGGTCGTCGCGCAGCAGGGCGGCGCGGGCACGGGCGCTGATCCGGGAGTCGGCGTGCGAGATCAGACCGTGCAGGGCCCGGACCAGCTCCATGCGGTCCTCCAGTTTCCAGGGGGGCGCCCCCAGGACGAACTCCAGGGCGAGGTGGAGCAACGGGACGTCCGGCTCGGCGGTCCGCTCGGTGATGATGCTCTGGGCCACCTGCATGACCTCGGGCAGGTGCGACATGCGCCGGAGGCTGCCGAGGAGCTCATCGTCATGGCCTGGGGGCAGGCCGCGGGCGGCCAGGGCGATCGCCGCGTGGACGATGTCGGCCGGGGGGAGGGCGCCCATGTCGGTGTCCTGGAGTCGCGGTGCGGGCCTGCCGTCCATGGCGTAGACGGCGTCGACGGCCTCGCGGCTGCCCCTGCCGTCCCTGACGTCCGCCGCCAGGAAGATCAGCGAGTCCCGGATCGCGGACTTGGGAGGCGCCTGGTCGCCGGCCTCGTCCAGTTCGACGAGCAGGTGCCACAGGGTCACCCGTCCCTTCGGCGAGGTCGTGGCCTCGAACCGCTCCCGTGCCGGGTCCGGGGTCAGGCCGTAGTCGCGGAGCGTGCCGAGGATGTCATCGAAGGCACGGTCGTGAGGCTGGACGCGGGCGGCCGCGTCCAGCAGCGCGGGCACGGCCTCGCCGGTACGGACGTCCCGCAGTGCCCGCGCGGCCTTCTGGACGCAGTCGCGGTCGGCCAGCGCGGACACGAGCACCGGAGCGGCCCGTGGGTCGCCGAGCCGGTGAAGCGCCTCGACGACGCCCTGTTTGAGCTGGACGGGGGCCCGGTACTCGTCCCGTATGGACGCGGGGGGAAGGGTCTCGGTACGGACTGTGCGGTAGGGCTCGGTGTCGGCCCTGCCGCCGTGCTCGGCGCGGAGCATGCGGCCCTCGGAGTACCAGGCGTCCCACGCCCGAAGGAGCCAGGTGAGCCGTTCGCGGTGCCGGGCGGAGGCGTCCAGGAGGTCTTCCAGCCGCTGGACGAGCGCCGGAACGGCTTCGGGCCTCCGCTCCTCCAGCGCGGCGATGGCCTTCTCGCGCAGGCTGTCGCCCCCGTAAGCGGGGGTGCTCCAGATCGCCAGGTTGCCGATCAGGACATCCAGATCCTCGGCCAATCCGGTCACCGTCCTTGACGCCGGGGGGACGTAGGCGGACAGTCTCACATGATCAGCGAGTGCGGGCGAGCCCTCGGTGAACCGTCGTTCGCGGAAGTCGCGGTCGAGCCGGTTGAACCCGCCAAGCGGTTCCATAGCGTCATCACAGAGGCCGCGCTCCGATATCGACTGTGCGCGGACTGACTTCGATCTCGAACTGCCCTGCTGGCAGCGACGTGCGGGGCGTTAGCCGTGCCGGCCGTTCCGGACTTGGGTGATGAACGTGGCCCAAGCCTGCGGGCCGAACTTGAGGTGGCCAGCGTCGGGAGCCTTGCTGTCTCGTACACCGATGCTCGTCGAGAGGGCGGCGACCTCGACGCAGGCGCCGCCTGCACCGTTGCTGTGGCTGCTCTTGCGCCATGTCGTGCTGGAAAGACTCGGCGAGGACATGTCGCGCTTCCTCTCAGTCGTCAGGTCAGGGCCTTGCTGAGACGATGCCATGCTGAGGCTGAGGCTAGAGGTCGTACGCACCCGCCTTGACCATCTGGGCGAAAGCCGTCCACGCGTCCGGGTCGAGGGACAGCGCGGATCCCTCGGGGTCCTTGGAGTCTCTGACGGCAGTCACGCGACTGTCACGGAGGGTGCTGTAGGTGCCAACTTCCACACAGTTTCCGGTTCCTCCGCTGTAGCTACTCGTCCGCCAACGGACCGTGGTCAGGTTTGCTCGCATATGCGCTCCTTCCTGCGGTCAGATCGTATCTGCAGCAAGCGCGCCAAGGAGGTCCCGGGAATCTCGCGGGGAGAGCGCCGCCGCGCGGATGTGGTCGAACGCATCGCCGTAGGTCTTCAGGTCGAGTGGTTTCTCCAAGATCAGTGCGCTGTTCATCGTCTCGATGTAGACAGCCTCTGTCTCGTCTTGTGTGGGGAAGTTGTAGAGCGAGAACGAACCGACCATGGCCGGGTGCTCCCCGGCTGTAAAGGGGAGGACCTGGACGACAACGTTGAGCTTGCCCCGGTCTTTGATCAGGTGTCGCAATTGAGCGGTCATGATCGCTGGACTTCCGACCATCTGTCGCGCTGCCCCTTCGTTGATCACCACCCAGAGTTGCGGGGGATCCTTCTCATTGAGGAGCGCCTGACGGGCCAACCGTACTTCCACGCGCTGGTTGATGACTTCTTGTGAGTCGGTGGGGCGTGCGGCACGGATCACCGCGCGGGCGTAATCCGGCGTCTGGAGCAGGCCAGGTATGAGTGCCTGCTCGTAAGTCCGAATCAACGAGGCTTCGGTTTCGATGCCGATCATGGTCCGCGTCTCGGTGGGCAGGGTGGCGCCGTACGACTCCCACCATCCCCGTTCCCTCGCCTTGCGTGCGATGTCCAGGAGGCGTTCAGCCTGCTTGGCATCGTCTACGCCGTAGAGATCGAGAAGTTTGCGTACATCGGTCGTACTGATCCCGATCTGCCGGTTCTCGATCCGGGACAGCTTCGAGCCCTGCCAGCCCAGTCGCGCTGCGACCTCCGTGATCGACAGTCGTGCGTCGGTCCGCATCCGTCGCAGTTCTGAAGCCAGGCGCCGCCGCCGCATGGTCGGAGATCCTGCCATGGTCGCCTCTTTCAAAAAGCAATTTGTTCTCACTGAGCATATTGCACACGCACCGCAAAGCGTGCATGCTTGCTCACACAGCGTGCCACTCGGGCAACGGGTGGCGCAGGAGAACGAACGGCCCCGGGACGGTGTCATCACCACCGTCCCGGGGCCTCAGCCCGACTGGAAGGAGTCGGACCTGTGGGCAATGTATCGAATCCCTCACTCTCCTCAGATGCTGGCCGGTGGCGGCTGGACTGGGACGCGACCGTGCGGCGGATGCGCCTGCTGACCGACCTGGCGCTGGCCTTGGTGGAGCTGGGCCGGGCCTCGCGTGTGCTGGTAGAGGGCAACGGTCAGGTGGTTCTGACCCTCTGCTCCAGCCGTGGGCCGGTCGGCGTCCTGGCGGTGCATGACGCCGGGGGCTGGGCGTACATATGGGGTGCCTCGCAGCGGTACTCGGCGGACGCGGGCCTGGCCGAGCTGCGGCGGGCGGCCTCCGTACTGGCGGAGGTCGAGCGGTGATCGTGTGGGAGCAGGTGCATACCGAGCGGCTGAGCTCGGGCGGGGATCTGGCCGTACGCGGCGTCCGGGCGTACGTGCGGCGCACGCTGGTGGCGGCGCTGGAAGACCGGGCGCACGACTTCGACCTGGACGACATCGACCTGATGGTCTGCGAGATCACGACCAACGCCGTTCGGCACAGCGCGAGTGGTGACGCGGGCCGGGGCGTGTGGGTGACGATCCTGGTCGCCAAGGAGCGGATCCGGGTGGAGATCCAGGACGACGGCGGCTCGAACGGATGCCCGGTGATTCCGCCGCAGGGGTCGGGCTGGGGTGAGTCCGGACGCGGCCTGATGGTGGTGAACGGACTGGCCGACTGCTGGGGCACACTCCCTGGCGCGCGGGGACGGTTCACGGTCTGGTTCGAGGTGACCGGATGAGTTACGGGGCAACCGTGGTGCGGGAGATCGGGAAGGCTTCGACGGTGGTGCGGCAGTGGGCAGCGGCACGGGTGCGACCCGGTGCGGCGATGGCTCAGCTGGAACGACGGCCGTGCGAGTACGCCGCGTACCCGGAGCTGGTGGTCCTGTTCGTGGCGGGGATACCGCCGGAGGCGAAGCGGGTCTTCGAGGTGTTCGCCGAAGAGGCGCGGACGTGGCGGACGCTGGCGGAGATCGACGCCGAACGGGAACGGATGTGGTCGGGTCACGGCCGTACACAGGATGCGGCGGTGTGCGCCGGGCGGGCGCAGGCGTACCGGCAGGCCGCCGACAACATCGAAGAGGTGCTGATGGACTCGCTTGAGCTGTGGGAGCAGTACGAGCGCCAGGTCATCGAGGGAGACCCATGACCTCTGTTACATCACCCAGCGGCGGAAGCCGCCTTCGGAGTTGAGCACCTGGCCGGTGATCCACGCGCTGTCGTCCGAGGCCAGCCAGCGGATGAGGCGGGCGACGTCGTCCGGCGTTCCCCAGCGGCCGGCGGGCAGCGCTCGGCCGACGCTCGCGGTCAGTTCCTCGTCGGCCCAGCCGGTGTCGACCGGCCCGGGATTGACCGCGTTGACCGTGATGCCGCGATCCGCCAGCGCGTCGGCCAGGCTCAGCGTCATCTGGTGGATCGCGCCCTTGCTGATCGCGTACGGCAGTTCGCGGCTCATCGGCGCCAGGTGCTGTCCGGACGTGAACAGCACGATCCGTCCGCCGGGCCGCCGGTCATCGTGGGCGGCGGCGTACGCCTGAGCCAGCAGGACGGACGCGCGGGCGTTCACCGCCCAGCACAGATCCAGATCGGCGGCCGTCACCTCGTCGAGCCGGCCGAGCGCGCTGCGGGCGTGGTTGGCGACCAGGACGTCCACGGCGCCGAACGTGGTCATGGCCCGTTCCACGACCTGGCGCGGGGCATCCGGATCGGCGAAATCGGCGGCGAGGTGGTCCAGTTGCGGGCTCCTGCCGCCCAGAGCCTCGATCACGTCCTCGATCTCGTCGGCGCCCCAAGGCTGCTCCGCATCGTGCGGCGTCCACGACTGCACCAGCACCCGGGCTCCGGCCGCGAGCAGATCACGGGCGAGGGCGAACCCGATCCCGGCCCGCCGGCTGACTCCCGTGACCACCGCGACCCGGTCCGTCAACGGTCCTTCCGAGTGGATCTTCATCTCGATGAGGCTAGTGGCCTGTCATGAAGCGGGGTCGGCCACCGCCATGACGGATCATGCGCCGTAACGTAAAGTGCGGGATCCGATAGAGCCCACATTGCCGGTGGTGCATGTGACGGAATTCTTGGGGCCGTTGGAACGGGTCGATGGCCGATGGGTCATCGGGGATCCGAGCGGGGGGAACGGCTCGTACCTCGCCCTGACCGCCGAAGGCATGGAGCACCACAAGCCCGGAACGGAAGGCCCCGAAACCGTCGTCCCATGGGCCAGGTTCGTGGATCTGGGAGTGGTCGCCACCACGCGGGCCTGGATGACCACGCGCGGTCTGGGCGTGCTCTCCGGTGAAGGACTGACCATGGGCCCCGACGGCTGCGCAGTGGAGGCGTTCCTGCGCCATCCGTACGAGGACTGGACGGCGCCCTACACCCACCACGAGCGCACCTACACCAATCCTCACGTGGCCCTGGTGGACGAGCTGTTCCGAAAGACGGTCGAGGCAAAGGCCGCGTACCGGCTGGGCGACCCCGACTGGCTGAGTGAGGCCGCCACACAGGTGGCAGCGCTGCACATCCCCTGGTACGGGTACCGCAGGGCAGGCCGGAGAGTGGACGAGATCATCAAGAATCTGCTGAGGTAGCCACGACCCAGCCCTCGCCATGCATTGCCTCTGGTCGGTGGGCCTCGAACCGACGATCTCTTCGTCCCGCGTTCCGGCGAGGCCTCCACGGCCGTCCAAGATCATGACGCGAGGGCGGGCGCCGGCTCTGTGCGCGAACGTGTGCGGGCGCGGAGGAACCAATGCGCGGCGGCCAACGCGATGACGCCGACGGGGTACCAGACGACATCGGTGAGGTCGAACTGGGCGCCCAGCAGCTGGCGCGCGAGCCAGCTGCGTTGGGAGAGTGCGCCGGGTATGGGGGTGAGCTGTGAGAACTCGATGAACCAGCAGTAGGCGATGACGGCACCGCCTGCGGGCAGTGGGGAGATCCGCGGCCGTATGAAGATCACTATCGTGTAGACGATGGCCCCGGACAGGGCGGCGCCCGAGTACTGCTCGATGGGCCCGTCCATCATGGCGCGGATGGCGTAGGCCGCGCCTGCGAAGCCGGCTGCCGATACCACCATCAGCAACCGGGTCCAGCGCACTGGGAGCGACATCGCGCAATCCTGTCACCTCTCACGCGAGCGCGCCGGTGAGCGGGCTGGGGTCTGTCTCAACGTGGCCTCAGCCACCGCGCGAGCGCGCTACCTGGCCGGTGGGTCAAAGCCGAAGGCGAGCCTCACCGGCCAGATCGCGAAGCGATGCCGCGCTCGCACAGGCACCGTGGGCCGGGTCTTGAAACACGTGTTGACTCGTGGCGTGTTCGCCTGGAGCGACATGGCCAGAGGCGAACACGCCACGAGTCAACGTAGGCGGCGGGGCGAGCGGGTGGTGAGTGGGCTAGCGGTTGGCGCCTTTGAGGCTGCGGACCAGGCGGTTGGCCTCGGCGCGGTTGGGCGGGCCGGTGATGACGACCTTGCCGTCCAGGATCGGGGTGTCGACGCGCGGGACCGTGACGAGCCGGTCGCGGACGACGAAGGCCAGGTCGCGGTTCAGGGTGGCGCGGGTCAGGGCGGCGAAGGCGCGGCGGTCGTTGGTACGGAGCGTCACGGCGACGTCGTACGCGCCGCGCGTGCGGGCCTTCTGGATCCCCAGGTCGGCGACCTTGCGGATCGCGATGCCCTGGGACAGCTGGTAGCAGGCGAGGCCGCCGGCGGACTGCCCGGTGATGCCCTGCGTGCCGGCCGGGCACTGGCCCGGAACGGTCTGGATCACCGGGTAGATGTGCAGCGGCGAGGCCAGGGTGACCGGGCGGGTGGTCATCGAGGCCGCGAACAGGCCACCCGTGACGACGACGATGGCGATCAGCAGGGCGAGCATGACGATCATGACCAGCAGGGACGAGCGGTGCTCGCGGGACGCCTTGTCCTGGCGGGCGGCGTTCTGGCGCTGGGCGGTACGGCTGCGCTTGGCGTCGGCGGCGGCCCGGCGGCGCTCGGCGGCGCGGGCGCGGCGGCGCAGGGTCTCCTCGCTGGGCCCGGGGCCGAGTTCGGCCGTGTCGATCCCGGTCTGCGGCAGGGGCTTGGTGATGGGAGGCGCCTGCTGGGGGACCGGACTCCTGGGCGCGGCGTCCTGCGGACCCGTACGGTCCTTGTTACGGCGCGGAACGACCCGCATCGTCACCTCCCGGCTGCATGATCTCCCAGTCTGTCAGGACGCGCGAGGCCCTCGCAGCGTTGACACCGTTTCGGGCATGCCGGAAGGCCCGGCCCCTAGGGGACCGGGCCTTCGCGGGACGTTCCTTCTTAGTCGATCCGCCAGGTGTCGCCGCTGCTGAGCAGTCCGGCCAGGTCGCCCTTGCCCTCGCTCGCGGCGGCCTCCTCCAGCTGGGTGCGCATCAGCCTGTCGTACGACGGACGCTCCACCTGCCGGAAGATCCCGATCGGGGTGTGCTCGAACGCGGGCGAGTCGAGCCGCGACAGCGCGAACGCCTGGGACGGGTCCGGGTTGTGCGAGTCGTGCACCGCGATCTCGGACGTGGACACGTCCGCGGTGTTGACGACCTCGAACGACCCGGACGCGTCGCGGCGCAGGGCCTTCTCACCCTCGGCGCCGAACACGATCGGCTGCCCGTGCTCCAGCCGTACCGTGACGTCGTCGCGCACCGAAGGGTCCTTCAGCGGCTCGAACGCGTTGTCGTTGAAGATGTTGCAGTTCTGGTAGATCTCCACCAGCGCGGTGCCCTCGTGCTGGGCCGCCTCCCGCAGCACCGACTGCAGGTGCTTGCGGTCGGAGTCGATCGTCCGGGCCACGAACGTGCCCTCGGCGCCGAGCGCGAGCGAGATCGGGTTGAACGGCGCGTCCAGCGAGCCCATCGGAGTGGACTTGGTGATCTTGCCGATCTCCGACGTGGGCGAGTACTGGCCCTTGGTCAGCCCGTAGATCCGGTTATTGAAGAGCAGGATCTTCAGGTTGACGTTGCGGCGCAGCGCGTGGATCAGGTGGTTGCCGCCGATCGACAGCGAGTCCCCGTCACCGGTCACCACCCACACCGACAGGTCGGGACGGGACGAGGCCAGCCCGGTCGCGATCGCCGGCGCGCGGCCGTGGATCGAGTGGAACCCGTAGGTGTTCATGTAGTACGGGAACCGCGACGAGCAGCCGATGCCGGAGACGAACGTGATGTTCTCCCGGCGCAGCCCCAGCTCGGGAAGGAACGACTGGACCGCGGCCAGGACCGCGTAGTCCCCGCACCCCGGGCACCAGCGCACCTCCTGGTCGGTCTTGAAGTCCTTCATGGACTGCTTCTTGTCGTCCTTGGGCACCAGGGAGAGGGCGGACCGCCCGCTGCCGTTGACGCCGTTGACGCCGTTCTCACTCACTGTCGATCACATCCAGGATGACGCTCTCCAGTTCGGCGGCCTTGAAGGGCAGGCCGCGGACCTGGTTGTAGCTGATGACGTCGATGAGGAACCGGCCGCGCAGGAGCAGCGCGAGCTGGCCGAGGTTGATCTCGGGAACGACGACCCTGTCGTAGGACCGCAGGACCTGCTCGAGATTCGCGGGGAACGGGTTGAGGTGGCGCAGGTGGGCCTGCGCGACCTGCTTGCCGCCGCGCCGGACGCGCCGTACACCGGCGGAGATGGCGCCGAACGTCCCGCCCCAGCCCAGCACCAGCACCCGGGCGCCGTCGGGGTCGTCGACCTCCAGCGGCGCGATGTCGTTGGCGATGCCGTCGACCTTGGCCTGGCGCAGCCGGACCATCAGGTCGTGGTTGGCCGGGTCGTAGGAGATGTTGCCGGAGCCGTCGGCCTTCTCCAGGCCGCCGATCCGGTGCTCCAGCCCCGGGGTGCCCGGGACGGCCCACGGACGGGCCAGCGTGTCGGGGTCCCGCTTGAACGGCTGGAAGTCCTCCTGGTTCGCCTCGGCGAAGCCCGGCTCGATCGTCGGCAGGGTCTCCACGTCCGGCAGCTTCCACGGCTCGGAGCCGTTGGCCAGGTAGCCGTCCGAGAGCAGGATGACCGGCGTCCGGTACTTGACCGCGATCCGGGCCGCCTCCAGTGCCGCGTCGAAGCAGTCGGAGGGGGAACGGGGCGCGATCACCGGTACCGGGGCCTCGCCGTTGCGGCCGTGCATGGCCTGCAGCAGGTCGGCCTGCTCGGTCTTGGTCGGCAGGCCCGTGGACGGGCCCGCCCGCTGCACGTCGATCACCAGCAGCGGCAGCTCGGTCGCCACGCCCAGGCCGATCGTCTCGCTCTTGAGCGCGAGACCGGGCCCGGAGGTGGTGGTGACACCGAGGGAGCCGCCGAACGAGGCGCCGAGCGCGGCACCGACCGCGGCGATCTCGTCCTCGGCCTGGAACGTCCGCACACCGAACTTCTTGTGCTTGGACAGCTCGTGCAGGATGTCCGAGGCCGGGGTGATCGGGTACGAGCCGAGGTAGATCGGCAGCCCGCTCTGCTCGCCCGCCGCGACCAGCCCGTAGGACAGGGCCACGTTCCCGGTGATGTTGCGGTAGAGCCCGGGGGCGTGCTCGGCCGGCTTGATCTCGTACTGGACCGTGAACGCCTCGGTCGTCTCGCCGTAGCTCCAGCCCGCCTGGAAGGCCGCGATGTTGGCCTTCATGATCTCCGGCTTCTTGGCGAACTTGCGTTCCAGGAAGCCGACCGTCCCCTCGGTGGGACGGTGGTAGAGCCACGACAGCAGGCCGAGGGCGAACATGTTCTTGGCCCGCTCGGCGTCCTTCTTCGACAGGTCGAAGTCGGCCAGCGCGGTCACGGTCATCGAGGTCAGCGGCAGCGCGTGCACGCGATACTCGGCGAGGGAGTCGTCCTCGACCGGGTTGGTCTCGTACCCGACCTTGGCCAGGTTGCGCTTGCCGAACTCGTCGGTGTTGACGATCAGGTCCGCCCCGCGGGGAAGATCCCCGAGGTTGGCCTTGAGGGCGGCGGGATTCATGGCGACCAGGACGTTGGGCGCGTCTCCTGGCGTCAGGATGTCGTGGTCGGCGAAGTGCAGCTGGAAGCTGGACACGCCGGGGAGGGTGCCGGCCGGGGCGCGGATCTCGGCAGGGAAGTTCGGCAGCGTCGACAAGTCATTGCCGAACGCGGCCGTCTCCTGGGTGAAGCGATCGCCGGTCAGCTGCATACCGTCGCCGGAGTCACCGGCGAAACGGATGATGACGCGGTCGAGTTGCTGGACCTGCTTGGTCACAGAGGAAGACCTCCTCGACGAGCAGCACCCGTCCTGGGGGAGGCACCCAGGATCGTGATGCTACTTAGGCTTACCTTCATGGTATGTCCGGGATGGAATGCTCTTCTCGGGGGGCGAGTGGCCAGCCCTGTCTCCGCCCGTCATGTGACATCCCTCTTCCAGGGAGTCGCGACCCCGTAACACAAGAATTATCACTTCGGGAACGAGGCGGTGCGACTCCGCGGGTATCGGGCAGGTCCTATCCGGTGGTACGACCTGGACGGTCCCCCGAGTTCACTCCGAACACAGGCAACTGGCCATCCGGCACAGATCGACGTGAAGGCGCCGCACGAGCCGCGGGAGGTCGGATGAGGAGCCGGGACTCCCCGGTGGCACGGAGTTCACGCCCCGAACTATAGACAGAGCCAAAATGGCGCGGTCCATCCGGCCCCGAATCAGGCAGGCCACAGTCCTGTACGAGCGATTCGCGGCCTGCCCTCGGCGGGCTACGGACCGGCCACGGGCGGCTCGCTGGACGCGCCGCCCGACGGCACCAGGGCGGCGCTCTCCTTGTCGACCAGGCCGAGCAGCCTGGTCAGGTCGGCGGCGGCCACGGCCTCGCCGATCACGCGGGCGTGCGCCTCGTAGCGGTGCGCGCCCGGATCGTCCTGGGCCGCCTGCATCCAGGTCCGCCAGCCGCGGGTGGCGACCGTACAGCGGAGCGTGGCCCGGCGGTCGGCGGGCACCGCCACCGACGCGGTGCAGCGGCCCAGCGTCCGGCCCTCGGTGGTGATCGTGGCCAGCAGCGCGGCCCGGGCACCCTCCGGTACGGAACCGGCCGGGACGGTCAGCGTCGCGAGCACGCTCAGCGTGCAGCCCCTCGTGTTCTCGTTGCAGTTGATGAACTCCGGCTTGCCCGGCTGGAAGCGCAGCGCCGGATCGGCGGCCCCGCCCAGCGCGGCGACGCGCGGCCGCATCTGCCGGAACGCCAATGCCGGGTCGGCCAGCGGCGCCACGGCGAGCGGCGGGCCGTTCTGGCCGCCCGTCTGGACCCGCAGCAGCTGGTGCGGGGACGCCGTGGCGAGGAAGTAGTCGGCCTTGGAGGTCTTCACCCGGTACGCGGGGGTCGCACCGACGTTGACGGTCGCCGGCTTGCGGGTCGCCTTGGTCAGCGCCTCGGCGATCGCCTCAGGCCCCAGAACGTCCCGTACGGAGGCCAGGCCGGGGAACGACGCGGGGACCTTGGTCCACCGGTTCGCGAAGCTGTCGGCGCGGGCCGCCTCCTCGGTGTAGGTGCGCCAGAAGACCGAGCTCCCCTTGACGTACGTGGAGGCCCCCGCGGTGACGAGGTCGGCCTGCACCGCGCCGGTCGTGCCGGCCGTGAGCGTTCCGGTGGCAAGGCCCGAGCGGGTCACCTTCAGCCGTAACTGGACGGGCTGCCCGTTCATGGTGACGGTCCCGTCGTACCGGAGACCCGGCAGCGCCGTCAGCTGGCGGCCCGCTTCCTTGGTCCAGGCGGCCGGGGTGGGGGTGGCCGTCCCGCCGGGCTCGCGGGCCTCGTCGCCGCCCGTCGCCATGACGCCGAACGCCACGATGGCGGCGGTGACGGCCACGACCGCGATCGCGACGATCACCAGCCGGCGCTTCGAGCGGCCGTTGCGCTGCCGCCTGTCGCCGTTGGGCGGACCCGGGAACGGAAGGGGCGGCGCTCCCATCGGCGGCCCCGACTGCGGCGGCCCCGACTGCGGGGGACCCGGCTGCGGCGGACCCGTCGGCGGGGGCCCCATCGGCGGCGGCGATCCCTCGGGCGGAGGCGCCCACAAAGGCGGCGGAGGAGGCGGGGACAGCGGCGGCGGAGCCGTTCCGCGTCCCGGATCGGCAGGTCGGGGACCCAGCGGAGGCCGCCCCCCGCGGTCGACGCTCACTCGGCGCTCATTCTGCTGACAACCGGCATCACAGACATAAGAGTGCCGGACGATCCGAGCCCTCGCAGCAGGACCACTGATCGTCCGGCACTCACCGGACCGCTATTCGGCGTCGAGCCCCTGCTGGAGGGCCCGGACATCGGCCGAGGTGGCCGCGATCGCCATCGGCGCCGCCGACACCCACACGCGGCGGGCCTTCTTGCCGTGCTTGGCCCAGTCACCACCGGAGATCGTGCACTGGACGGTCACGGGAGTGAGGCCGGTCACGGTGCCGGTGGCCTCGCAGTTCCCGTAGTGCCGGCCGCCGCCCTGCTCCGAGGTCAGCTTGAAGTTCACCTTGACCTGAACGGAGCTGTCACCGGTGCGGGTACTGGAGACCCTCACCTTCACCGTGCACGGCGCGCCGCCCTTGTCGCAGGAGACGAACTCCGGCTTGGCCGCGTTGCTCGCCGTCGTGCCCGCGTCGAAGGAGTCGGTCAGCTCGCCCATCGTGGTGCGCATCTGGCCGATCGGCCCCGAGCCGTCCCGGGTGGACTGGACGGTGACGTCCGCCGAGACCCGCGGCGAGGACCCCTTCTCGTACCGCAGCAGCTCCGGCTCTTCGCCATCGGACACGTAGAAGGTGGTCAGCGATGTGCTGATCTTGTGCGCCTTCTCGCCGCCGACGGTGGTCTCGGTCGACGTGAGGCCGGTGCGGAGCGCCAGCCGCCGCATCTCGGTCGCCAGGGCCGCCGGAGTGAGGTCCTCATGGAACTTCACGCTCAGCTCGCTCTCCCTGACCTGGCCCCACTGCTCGCCCTCCTTGAGGAACCGCTCGGCCACCGTCGAGGTGAGCTTGTCCTCCCAGTAGTCCTTGGGGGCCTTGACGAACACCTTGTCCTCGGCCGACAGCACCGTCACGTTGTCGCCGGTCCAGTCGACCTGCCCGGTGGCGCGGCCGCCCTTTGTGACGAGCATCTCGCCCCGCAGGTTGTCGGAGCCGGCGCTGAACGAGCCCTTGTACGTCACGGCGCGCGCGGTGTTCAACTCGTTCGAGGCGAGGGTCAGCCGCTCCTTGGTCGACGGCCCGCTGTTGATGGCCACCACGACGACCACCGCCACGATGATCAGGACCACGGCCAGCACGCCGCCGACGATGATGCCGATGAGAGCACCGCTGCCGCCGCGCTTGGGCGGCGGCCCCATCATCCCGGGGCCGGGCATCCCCATGCCGGGTCCGGGCATCCCCATCCCAGGTCCGGGCGGTCCCATTCCGGGTCCGGGCGGCGGCGGGAACGGCGGCGGGGTGTTGGGTCCGCCGAAACCACCCGGCCCGGGAGCACCAGGCCCGGGCGGCGGGGGGCCTGGCGGCCCACCCGGTCCCGCCGGCGGAGGCGGCGGCCACGAGGGTCCAGCGGGTGGCTCCCAGCCCGGTGGAGGCGGAGGGTTGCTCATCCGGTCACGTCCTTCCAGGTCAACTGACCCCACATGGCTCTCTAGTTTGCAGCAAAGGCGGACAATCCGCTCAACCGGTTAGATGCGCGGCCGGGGCGCCGGTTCACTGTGCACTCAGGGATACTTGACGCTGGAACCAGGGAGGTCGGCGTGCCTGACTATTTTGACGGATACCTCGCCGTTGTCGCGCTGACCCTGGTCGGCGCGGTCTTCGTCGGGGGCGGGCTGGGCGCCAACCGGATGCTGCGCCCGAACCGTCCCACCGAGGAGAAGCTCACCACGTACGAATGCGGCGTGGACCCCGTCGGTGACGGCTGGGCGCAGTCCTACGTCCGCTACTACGTGTTCGCCTACCTGTACGTGGTCTTCGCCGTCGACGCGGTTTTCCTGTTTCCCTGGGCCACGATTTTCTCCGACCCCGGTTATGGCATGACGACCCTCGGGGAGATGTTCGTCTTCCTGGGCTTTCTGGCCACCGGCCTGCTGTACGCGGGCAAGAAGGGCGTCCTGTCGTGGGTCTGATCCTCGCGCGCACGCCTTCTGGCCGGCCGGGTGCGGGCTGTAAGAATGCTCTTGTGAGCACCAGCGGAGCGAGCCGATGAGCGCAGTGGACCTTCCCCCGCCCAGCATCGGGCCGGTGTCGCGGCTGGCGCCCAAGCCGGTCAAGTTCGTCCTCAACTGGGGCCGCCGCTACTCGCTCTGGGTCTTCAACTTCGGCCTGGCCTGCTGCGCCATCGAGTTCATCGCCACCTCGATGAGCAGGCACGACTTCATCCGGCTCGGCGTGATCCCGTTCGCGCCAGGGCCGCGCCAGGCCGACCTGATGGTCGTCTCCGGCACGGTCAGCGACAAGATGGCGCCCGCCGTCCGCCGGCTGTACGAGCAGATGCCCGAGCCCAAGTACGTCATCTCGTTCGGTGCCTGCTCCAACTGCGGCGGCCCGTACTGGGACTCCTACTGCGTCACCAAGGGCGTCGACCAGATCGTCCCGGTGGACGTCTACGTACCGGGCTGCCCGCCCCGTCCCGAGGCACTGCTGCACGGCATCGTCCGGCTGCAGGAGAAGATCGCCGGTGAGTCGCTGGGCGACCGCTACAACGGCGGCGGCGAGCCCGTCGCGCCCGCCCCGCCGCCCCGTCCGCTTTCGGCCACCGTCCTGCGCCGCCCGATCCAGCCCCCGCCGCCGACCCAGGACGACATCCCGACGATCGGCCTGACCACGCTCCCGGACGAGCCCGCCGAGCCGGCAGGGTCGGCGGAATCGGTGGCGCCGGACGAGTCTGCCGAGCCGATGACCTCAGCCGAGCCTGGGGCGCCGGGCAGGCAGGCCGGGCCCGTGGCGCCGGACGAGCCGGAGGCTAGGGGCGAGCACCGGGAGCCTCCGGGCGGCCCGACCCACATGACTCAGCCGGTGACCCCGGTCGACGAGCCGGACGCGCCCGTACCGTCAGCGGCACCCGACGACATCACCATCCCCGTTGAGCACCTTCCGGACGAAACGGTGGAGCTGGAGCAGGCCACGGAAGCCGCAGAGACTCAGCCGAGGGAGTCCGAGAAGCCGGAGGAGTCCGGGGAGTCGGAGGAGTCCGGGGAAGAGGCGCGACCGTCGGCCGGACGCGCCGCGCCGCGCCGCCGGCCCAGAGCCCGCGACCGGCAGCGGGAACGTGAGCAGGACCGCGAACGCGACCACGACCCGTCGATCATCCCCGGCCTGACCGACGACACCGACGACAGCGACGAAATAGACGACACCGACGACGGCAGCGGACGGACCGGCCGGTGAACGGGAAGAACACGGCGGCGGAGCTGACCGGCGCCTGGCACGGGCGGTACGGGGACGAGGTGACCAGCGAGGAGACCACCGGCGGCCTCGCGGTGGGCGTGCCGTCCGAGACCTGGCTGGATGCGCTCGCCTTCGCCCGCGACGAGCTGTCCTGCGACTTCTTCGACTGGCTGACCGGCGTCGACGAGCTGGACGACGGGTTCGCGATCGTCGTGCACGTCTACTCGCTGGAACGGCGCCATCACCTGCTGATCCGTACCCGCGTACCGCGAGAGGCACCGGTCCTGCCGACCGCGACCGGGATCTACCGGGGCGCCGGCTGGCACGAGCGCGAGACGTACGAGATGTTCGGTGTGGTCTTCGAGGGCCATCCCGATCTCAAGCCGCTGCTGCTGCCCGACGGCTTCGAGGGGCATCCGCTGCGCAAGGAGTTCGTGCTGGCCGCGCGCGTGGCCAAACCGTGGCCGGGCGCGAAGGATCCGGGCGAGTCGGGCGAGGGCGCGCCCAGCCGCCGCCGCGTCCGCCCGCCGGGAGTACCGGACGACTGGGGTCCCCATGCTTGAGATCGTCATCAAGCTGGCGCTGGTCGCCGCCGCGTTCGCCGTGCTGCCGCTGCTGGTCGGGCAGGCCGAGCACAAGGTCATGGCGCACATGCAGGGACGCCTCGGCCCCATGTACGCCGGGCGCTTCCACGGCTGGGCCCAGCTCGTCGCCGACGGGGTGAAGTTCGCGCAGAAAGAGGACGTGATCCCGCGCGACGCCGATCGCCGGATCTTCAAGCTGGCGCCCGCCATCGCGCTCGTGCCGTACCTGCTGGTCCTGATCGTGATCCCGGTCGGCCCCGGCGGCCAGGTGGCCCTCGACCTCGGGCTCGGGCTGTTCTTCGCGCTGGCGGTGATGGGCGTCGGCGTGATCGGCGCGATCATGGCGGGGTGGGCCAGCGCCAACAAGTACTCGCTGCTCGGCGGGATGCGGGTCGCCGCCCAGCTGATGTCGTACGAGCTGCCGATGGTGTTCGCGGCCTCCTCGGTCGCGATGGCCGCCGGGACGCTGTCGCTCAGTGGCATCGTGAACGAGTGGCAGTGGTGGTGGCTGCCCTGGCAGGCGGTCGGCGGCGTGGTCTTCTTCATCGCCGGGCTGGCCGAGCTGCGCCGGCCGCCGTTCGACATGCCGGTGGCCGACTCCGAGATCATCTTCGGCCCGTACACCGAGTACGGCGGGCTGCGGTTCGCGCTGTTCATCCTGGCCGAGTACGCGGGCATCGTGGTGCTGTGCGCGCTGACCACCGTGCTGTTCCTGGGCGGCTGGAACGGCCCGTTCCTGGACACCGAGCTCGGCTGGCTGTGGACGCTCCTCAAGACGGCCGCGCTGGCGTTCGTGGTCATCTGGTTCCGGGTCAGCTACCCCCGGATGCGCGAGGACCAGCTGCAGAAGCTCGCCTGGGTCTACCTGGTCCCGCTGTCCCTGGCCCAACTGGCCCTGACCGGCGTCATCACCGTAGCCATCGCCTGACCGCCCCAGGCGGCGCTCTCAACGGAAGGCGGGCTACGGGAGGAAGATGGCGTACTCGGACAGCTGGGGGAGCAGCGCGGGCGGCAGGTCGACGTCGACGGCCAGCTCCTCGGCGGAGAAGAAGCCGCCATGCTCCTCGCGGTGCCGCACGATGCGTTCGACCAGGGTCTCCTCGAGGCCGGGCAGCAGGGCGAGCGTCTCCGGCGGCGCGTGGTTGACGTCGATCAGCCCGCCGTCGTCGTAGCCGCGCGGCAGGTCGGGCCGGCCGATCCGCAGCTCATGGGCCAGCGCGGGGTCCTCGCCGGCCAGCGTGCGCGCGTCCTCGCGCAGGATGCGGCGGTACTTGGCGAGCTTGATGGCGTGCTCGTTGCGCTGGTTCTGCGGGGCGGCGCGCGGAAAGATCGACGGCCGCACCGCGAAGGCGTGCACGCTGCCGGAGACCCAGAGCATCAGGAACATGATGGCGCTCAGCGCGGCGAGCACGGGGTCGCCGGACGCCGCCATCACCATCGCGCTGCCGGTCGCGACGCCGTACCCGGTCGCGGTGGCGCCGAGGTTCCACGACTGCCGGCGCAACGCCGCGTACAGGAACGAGAAGGGCGTACCGAAGCCGAAGCTGAGGAACGGGACGAACGCCCACAGGATGCCGCGCGGCTCGCTCGGTGCCGGGGGGAACATCGGGATCGGCTGCGGCGGGGGCGGCGGCTGCGGGGGTATCGGGTACTGCCGGCGCCAGGCCGGTGTCATCGGCGGCGGTGGCGGCCCCGGCATGTGCGGCGGCCCCGGCACGGGCGGCCGGCCCGGCATGTTCGGTGGTTTCGCGAGATTCGGCGGCTGCGCCGGACCCGGTGGGCGGGGCGGGTACGAAGGGCGTCCCGGGGACGTCTCGTTCGGGTCGCCGTCCTGGTCGTAAGGGCCGCCCACGCTGTGACTCACGTCGCCTCCCTCACGCCTCGGTGAGCGATCGGAGCCGACCGCTCACGCCTGGTTCGACGAACGCAGGGGCCACTACGTTCCCCCGCGGCCCTGAGTACGGAATCATGGTGTCCTGTGGGACGGCTACCAGGAGGCGGGCTGGCCAAGGGGCTGGCGGTCACGTTTCGGACGATGACACGACGCTCCATCACGCGACAGTACCCCGAGGTGCAGCCGGATCTGCCCCCGCGCAGCAGGGGGGTGATCGCGCTCTTCGAGGAGAACTGCACCGTGTGCATGCTCTGTGCCCGCGAGTGTCCGGACTGGTGCATCTACATCGACTCCCACAAGGAGACGCTGCCCGCCGAAGGCGGCGGCCGGGCCCGTACGCGCAACGTGCTCGACCGGTTCGCCATCGACTTCGCGCTGTGCATGTACTGCGGGATCTGCATCGAGGCCTGCCCGTTCGACGCGCTGTTCTGGTCGCCGGAGTTCGAGTACGCCGAGTACGACATCGGCGAGCTCACGCACGAGCGCGACCGGCTGCGCGAGTGGATGTGGACGGTGCCGCCGCCGCAGGCGCACGATCCCGGCGCCGAGCCGCCCAAGGAGGTCACCGCCGCCGAGCGCGGCGGGGCCAGGGGCGCGCGGGGCCGGCCATGACCGGGCAGGAGATCGTCTTCTCGCTGCTGGGCGTGGTCGCCGTCGGGTCGGCGATCCTGGTGGTCACGACCCGCAAGCTGGTGCACGCGGCGCTGTGGCTGGTGGTCTCCTTCGGTGCGCTGGCGGGCGGCTACCTGGTGCTGACGGCCGAGTTCGTCGCCTGGGTCCAGGTGCTGATCTACGTGGGCGCGGTGATCGTCCTGCTGCTGTTCGGGATCATGCTGACCCGGGCCCCGATCGGGGAGTCGGCTGACCTGGACTCCGGCAACCGCTGGGCCGCGCTCGCGGTGGCCGTCGCGACCGCCGCCGTGCTGGTCACGGTGATGGTGATGGGCTTCCACGACGCGTACACGCCGCTGACTCCGGGCGGCGGATCGGCGGAGGCGCTGGGCGCGGGCGTCTTCCGTACGTGGGTGCTGCCGTTCGAGGTGCTGTCGGTGCTGCTGCTGGCCGCGCTGGTCGGCGCCATCGTGCTGTCCCGTTCCGACATCGGCCCCGGGCCTGCTCCCGACCCTGAGACGGCTCCGACTCCCGCTCCGACTCCGACTCCGACTCCGACTCCGGCTCCGGAGGCCGCGCCGGAGCCGGCTTCCGAGCCCGCTTCGGACCCTGGTCCCGCCGCTGACGCAGGAGAGGACGAGCGCTGATGCACCTGGCCTATCCCCTGGTGGTCGCCGCGCTGCTGTTCTCGATCGGCGTGTACGGGGTACTCGCCCGCCGCAACGCCATCCTCGTCCTGATGTCGGTCGAGCTGATGCTGAACGCGGTCAACCTCAACCTGGTCACGTTCGACGTGTGGCTGCGCGATCAGCTGCACGGCGGGCAGGTGCTGACGCTGTTCACGATCGTGATCGCCGCGGCCGAGATCGGCCTGGGGCTCGCGATCGTGCTGCTGCTCTACCGCAACCGCGGCACGATCGACATCGACCGGCTGCGCGATCTGGCCGAGGACGGCACGGTCCGTCCCGCGTCCGAGGCCGTCGAGGAACGCGCGGAACCCGCCGCGCTGACCGAGGAGGGCGCCGTCCGATGATCGCGTCCGCCTCGCTGGTGATCCTGCTGCCGTTCGCCGCCGCCTTCGCCGGGTTCCTGTTCGGCCCCCGGCTCTCCCGGCTGCTGCGCGTCCGTACGACCGGCCCCGTCCCTGGTGGCGGCCCGCGCGTCCCCGAGCGCGAGTGGAAGGACGCGGCGCAGACGGCCGAACGCTCCCCGCTGCGCAACGGCCCCGCCCTCCTCGCCTGTCTGCCGATGGCCGTGGCCACGGTGCTCGCCGCGATCGTCGCGTTCGGTGTCTGGCGCGATCCCGGCGCCCGCACCGGCACGCTCGCGCTGATCCCGACCGGCACCGTCCAGATCGAGATCGGCCTCCAAGTGGACGGCCTCGCGGCGGCCGTCGGGCTGATGGTCTGCTGCGTCGCCCTCGCCGTGCACCTCTACTCGATCGCCTACATGGCCAAGGACCCGCGCTACTCCTCGTACGCGGGGTTCGTCTCGCTGTTCACCGCCGCGATGCTGCTGGTGGTGTACGCGGGCGACCTGCTGCTCCTGTACGCGGGGTGGGAGGTCATGGGCATCTGCTCGTACTTCCTGATCGGGCACCACTGGGAGGACCGGGCCAACTCGCGGGCCGCCGTCAAGGCGTTCCTGGTGACCCGGCTGGGCGATGTCGGCTTCCTGCTGGGGATCATCGTCCTCGGGCTCGGTGCCGGAACGTTCACGGTCGACGGCGTGCTCGACCGGGTCGGCGAGATGCCGCACACGACGGTCACGGTCGCGGCGCTGCTACTGCTCGCCGGGGTCGCGGGCAAGAGCGCGCAGTTCCCGCTGCACACCTGGCTGCCGGACGCGATGGCCGGCCCGACCCCGATCAGCGCGCTGATCCACGCGGCCACGATGGTCGCGGCCGGGATCTACGTCGTCGCCCGCCTGTTCCCGGTGTTCCTGGAGGCCCCGGCGGCGCTGACCGTCCTCGGCCTGCTGGCGGTGATCTCGATGGTCGGCTCGGCCCTCGCCGCGCTGGCCCAGGACGACCTCAAACGGGTGCTGGCGTACTCCACGATCAGCCAGCTCGCGGTGATGGCCGCCGGCCTGGCGGTCGGTGCCGACATCGGCGCGATCTTCCACCTGCTCACGCACGGCGCGTTCAAGGCCCTGCTCTTCCTCGCGGCCGGCTGCGTGATCCTGGTCGCCGGGTCCAACATGCTCAGCGACTACGGCGGGCTGCGGCAGAACATGCCGATCACGTTCTGGTCGATGACGATCGGACTGGCCGCCCTCGCCGGGGTACCGCCCACCAGCGGCTGGTTCAGCAAGGACTCGGTCATCGAGGCCGCCCAGCACGCCGCCCTGCACGGCGCGGACATCCCCGGGGGAGCGGCCTGGATCATCTACGTCGGGCTGCTGCTCACGGTGGCGCTGACCGCCGCGTACGCGATGCGGACCTGGCTCCTGACCTTCTTCGGCGAGCCGCGCGGCTCGTACGAGATCAAGGAAGCACCGGCCCTGATGTCCTGGACGGTGGCGGCGCTCGCCGTACCGGCCGCGATCCTCGGTTTCTTCGGCCTGGGAGCCTCCGAGTTGCGTCCGCACGTGGGAGCGGCCCTTCTCGGCCTTGTCTTCCTGGTCGCTGGGGGCGGGGCAGTTTTCTTGTTCTGGAACAAGGATCCGGCCCTTGATCCCGCGCGCGCGCTGGGCCCGGCTCGTACGGTCTTCGCGCGGGCCTTCTACGTGGACGAGGCCTATGAACTGGTCATCGTCCAGCCCATGCGGGCTCTCGCGCGGCTGGTCGTCACGTTCGACACCCGTGGGATCGATGCCGTGGTGGTCGGTGTCGCCAAGGGGGCGCGCAGGCTCGCCGACCCCTTGCGGATACCGCAGAACGGCAACCCGCAGACCTACCTGACCGGACTGCTCGCCGGAGTCGTCATCATCACGGCCGGAGTGGTGATCTTCCTGTGATCCTCGTTCTGCTGGCGGCGATCCCCCTCGCGGGTGCCCTGCTGCTGCTCGTCCCGCCCTCCTTCCTGCCGCGCTTCCTCACCGGCGACACCGCCGTACGCCGGTACGGCCTCGGCGTCTCGGGCGCGACCCTCGCGGTCGCGATCTACGCCGTCACCGCCTTCGACTACTCCGCGCCGTCCCGGATGCAGTTGGAGGTCGACCGGGCATGGGCCCCGGCCATCGGGCTGCGCTTCCACCTCGGCACCGACGGGATCTCGCTGCCGCTGGTCGTGCTGACCGCGCTGCTGACGTTCCTGTGCTTCGTCCACCTGACCAAGCACCCGCCGGCCGGCGGCTCCGCCCGCCTCCTCGTCGCGCTGCTGCTGCTCCTCGAGGTCGGCCTGCTCGGTACGTTCGTCGCGCTCGACATGGTGCTGTTCTTCGTCTTCTTCGAGATCGTCCTGATCCCGATGTACCTGGTGATCGCGCAATGGGGCGGCCCCGGGCGGCGCGCCGCCGCGTACAAGTTCATCCTCTACACCCTGCTCGGCTCGGGCCTCCTCCTCGCCGGGATGCTGCTGGTCGCGGTCAACGCGGGCACCCTCGACATGACCGAGCTGGCCGCCCGGCACGGCGCGGGCGTCACCCACGGCGTCCAGATCGTCGCGTTCCTCCTGATGGGCCTCGGTTTCGCGGTCAAGGCCCCGATGTGGCCGCTGCACACCTGGCTGCCCGACGCGCACACCGAGGCCCCGACCGTCGGCTCGGTGCTGCTGGCGGGCGTCCTGCTGAAGATGGGCACGTACGGCCTCGTCCGCGTCGCCCTGCCCGCGGCCCCCGAGGGCGCCGAATTCTGGGCGCCGTACCTGGGCCTGCTCGCGGTCATCGGGATCGTGTACGGAGCGCTCGCCTGCCTGGCCCAGCGCGACCTCAAACGGATGATCGCGTTCTCCTCCGTCGGCCACATGGGCTTCGTCCTGCTCGGCATCGCCACCCTCACCCCGGTCGGGATCAACGCCGCGCTCTTCGGCAACATCGCGCACGGCCTGATCACCGGCCTGCTGTTCTTCCTGGCGGGCGCGATCAAGGACCGGTACGGCACCGGCGACCTGGACGCCCTCGGCGGCGGCATGCTCGGCACCGCGCCCCGGCTGGCCTCGTTCCTCACGTTCGCCTCGATCGCCAGCCTCGGGCTCCCAGGCCTGGCCGGCTTCTGGGGCGAGATGCTGGCCCTGGTGGGCGCGTACCGTCCCCACTCCGGCCTCCCGCGCGAGACGTTCGTCACGTTCATGGCCGTCGCCGCTCTCGGCGCCGTGCTGACCGCCGCCTACTTCCTGCGCCTGCTGGCCAAGATCACCCACGGCCGCCGCTCCGACCCCACCGGCGCTCCGGTCGCGGCGATCACCCCGTACGAGTACGCGGCGTGGACCCCGCTGATCGCCCTGGTCCTGCTCGTCGGGCTGTGGCCCAAGACCTTGCTGGACGTGACCACCGCGCCGGTCCGCGCACTGTTCGGAGGCGGCTGACTTGATCCAGGGCATCGACTACGCGGCGATCGCGCCCCCGCTGATCCTGGCGCTGGCGGCGGTCGCCCTCCTCCTGGCGGACGCGTTCGACGTGCCCCGCCGCTTCCTGGGCCTGCTCGCCGGCGCGGCCCTGCTCCTCGGCCTGGCCGCGGTGATCGTCCTGGCCCAGGGCGACCGCCGGGCCACCTTCTGCCTCCCCACGCAACTGCGCGGCGACGGCCCCCGCTCCTGCTCGTACGTCTCCGACGACTTCACCCTGCTCTTCCAGGGCATCGTGCTGGCCGCCGCCGTGATCGTCGTCCTGCTGTCGTTCCGGGAGATCACCGAGGCCCGGATGCCCGCCGGCGAGTACTACTTCCTGCTGCTCGCCGCGATCGTCGGGGCGCTCACCCTGGTCGCCGCCCGCGACCTGATCCTGCTCGTGGTCGCGCTGGAGACCCTCTCGCTCCCGGTGTTCGCCCTGGTCGCCCTGCGCCGGTACGACGGCGCCGCGTCCGAGGCCGCGCTGAAGCTGTTCCTGGTCTCGGTCGTCTCCGCCGCGATCATGCTGTTCGGGATCAGCATGATCTACGGCGCGACCGGCGCCATGCACCTCGACCGGATCGCCCCCGCCCTCGAGAAACTCCCGGCCGACCTCGACCCGGTCGCGGCCGTGGGCATCGTCCTGGTCCTCGTCGGCTTCGGCTTCAAGGTCGCCGCCGTCCCGTTCCACTTCTGGGCCCCCGACGTCTACCAGGGCGCCCCGCTCCCCATCGCCGCGTTCCTCTCGGTGATCTCCAAGGCCGCGGGCTTCGCCGGGCTCGCGATCGTCCTCGCCCTCGGCTTCCCCTCGTACGGCCACGTCTGGGGCCCGGTGATAGCGATCATCGCCGCGATCACCATGACCCTCGGCAACCTGCTGGCCCTCCGCCAGCGCACCGCCATCCGCCTGCTGGCCTGGTCCTCGGTCGCCCAGTCCGGCTACATGATCGCCCCGCTCGCGGTCGGCGCGCACCGCCTCCCCGAGGCCGTCGCCGCCACCACCGCCTACGTCGCCCTCTACGCGGTCATGAACCTCGGCGCGTTCGCCGTCGTCACCGCGTACCGCCGCAACGCGACCCTGGACGACTTCCGCGGCCTCGCCCGCAACAACCCGGCCACCGCCGCCGCCCTCGCCTTCTTCCTCATCTGCCTCGCGGGCCTCCCGCCGGGCGTCATGGGCCTCTTCGCGAAGGTGGTCGTCTTCCGAGCCACCGTCGCCGGCGGCGTCACCTGGCTCGCCGTGATCATGGCGATCAACACCGTCATCGGCCTCTACTACTACCTGGCCTGGGCGGCCCGCCTCTTCGTCGGCCCGGCCACCGAAACCCGTCCCACCCCCGCCATCAGAGCCGCCGTCGCCGCCACCCTGACCGCCGCGATCGTCCTCTCGGTGGCCCCTCAACTGGTGCTGCAGACCGTCCGTTCGGTCACCTGACCAGGGGAACGTTCAGGCAGGTCAACCCGTTGTGTCCGACAGAGCCGGACAACAGCGGGGAGGACGAACGGACGTGCGCTTCAACGGCGTCAAGACCGCGGCACTGATCGCTGCGCTGTCGGCATTGATGCTCGCCGTGGGCTGGACCCTCGGAGGCTCCATGGGCCTGGCGATCGCCCTGATCGTCGCCCTGGGCACCAACGGCTTCGCGTTCTTCTTCAGCGACCGGATCGCCCTGCGTTCCATGCGCGCCCACCCCGTCGGCGAGGTCGAGGCCCCGATCCTCTACCGCCTCGTCCGCGAGCTGTCCACGTCCTCCCGCCAGCCGATGCCGCGCCTCTACATCTCCGAGACGATGCAGCCCAACGCCTTCGCCACCGGCCGCAACCCCCGCAACGCCGCCGTCTGCTGCACCCGCGGCATCCTCAAGATCCTGGACGAGAACGAGCTGCGCGCCGTCCTGGGCCACGAGCTGTCGCACGTCTACAACCGCGACATCCTCATCTCCTCGGTCGCCGCCGCGATCGCCACGGTGATCACGTACCTCTCGCACCTGGCGATCTTCCTGCCGATCGGCCGTACCGACGACGATGACGGCCCCGGCCTCGTCGGCGCGCTCATGATGCTGATCCTCGGCCCGCTCGCCGCCGCCGTCGTCCAGATGGCGATCAGCCGTACCCGCGAATACCAGGCCGACGCCGCCGGCGCCAGGCTCACCGGCGACCCGCTGTCCCTCGCCTCGGCCCTGCGCAAGATCGACGCCGGCACCCGCGCGCTGCCTCTCCCGCAGGACCCCGAACTGGCCACCACCAGCTCCCTGATGATCGCCAACCCGTTCAGCGGCGCCGGCATCGGCCGCCTGTTCTCCACCCACCCGCCCACCGCCGAGCGCGTGGCCCGGCTGGAACGCATGGCGGGACGCCGCTGATGTCACCTACAGGTGCCAACGATGTTTCCCGCGAATTCCCCCGAACCAGCGGGCACCCGGCCACGTCCTAACCACTGAGAGCGCGCCGGTCTCCCTCAGCGGGGGAGGGGGATCGGCGCGTTTCTCATCACCGGTAGTTCTGGAACTGCAACGCCACGTCGAGGTCCTTGCCCTTCAGCAGCGCGATGACCTCCTGCAGATCGTCCCGCTTCTTCGAGGTGACCCGCAGCTCCTCACCCTGGATCTGGGCCTTGATCCCCTTCGGCCCCTCGTCCCGGATGATCTTGCCGATCTTCTTGGCGTCCTCCTGGGAGATGCCCTCCTTCAGCGCCACCACGATCTTGGTGACCTTGCCGGACACCTTCGGGTCCCCCGGGTCGATCGCCTTGAGCGAGATCTGCCGCCTGACGAGCTTGTCCTTCAGCACGTCCAGCACGGCCAGCGCCCGCTCCTCGGTGTTCGCCTGGATCTCGATGGCCTCACCCGACCACTTGATCCCCGCGTCCACGTTCCGGAAGTCGAACCGGTTGCCCACCTCCTTGGCCGCCTGGTTCAGCGCGTTGTCGACCTCCTGCCGATCCAGCTTCGACACCACATCAAACGAACTGTCGGCCATTGCACCCAAGTCCTTCTCTGGAGTCCGCCCGCGAGGCGGCATGATCTTGATGCGCACCGGGCCCCTCTCACCCGTCCCGGGCGCCCCATCAGCGTAGCGACCGCGCCCGCACCCCTGCGATGTCACGACCACTCCCCAGGTCCGCTATTCTTTCCAGTGCGTCGCAGTGCGACGCCACGGCGGGTTGCCCGAGTGGCCAATGGGAGCGGACTGTAAATCCGTCGGCTTAGCCTACCCAGGTTCGAACCCTGGACCCGCCACACCAGCAGAAACGGCCCCTGACCAGGCAAAACCCGGTCGGGGGCCGTTCTCGTTGTGTCCGGCTGTTAACGGCTCTGGGCGGTCTCCTACGGCCGTCTGTGCCGAATACGTGCCGAAGTTCTAAGGCGCCTTTGGCCTGGTCGCCTCAGCAATTCTCCGCTTGGCGTCGTCCTCTTGACCGGCTACGCACTTGGCATAGACCCGCAGCAGCACGGCCACACTGTGCCCGGCCCACTCGGCCACCTGAGCCGCCGGAACCCCGGCCCCGAGCCACGTGGACACGGCCGCGTGTCGGAGGGCGTACGGCGTCTCAGCCAGCGGCGAAGCCGCCTCTTGCGGAGTCAGCGCCTTCTTACGGGCCGTGTGCCAGGCGCTGAGGTACGTCCGGTCGGTCATGATCCCGCCGCGCGGCCCGACGAAGAGCCGGCCACCCTCCGGGATGTTGAACGCCTTGATGTGATGCCGCAGGAGCGTCACCAACTCCGGGTGGATCGGCACCGGCCGAGTCTCCCCAGGCGCCCGATGCTTGAGAGGCTGCCTGTCCCGCGGCTTGCCGCTGTTGGTCCACCGGGAGCCGCTACGGGGCTCAGCGTGCGTCAGCCGCATCTCGCCCCACCCATCGTCCGGCAAGCTCACCAGGTGGTCACGGCGCAGGTCTACGGCCTCCTCGGGCCGCAGGGCCGCGTAGTACATGACGGCGAAGAACCCCACCATGCGCTCACCGCGCTTGCCCTGACTGCGAACGGCGTCCAGTAGCCGCCGTGCCTGGTCAGGATTGGCGACCACCCGCAGGTCCAGAGTCTGCGCGACCCGTGGGCGAGTCCACTTCACCAGCGTCAGCGGGTTGACCGGCAGGATCCGCCGCTCGCAGGCGTACTCCATGGCGTTGTTGAACGTCGCCCGCTTCCTGGTCGCCGTGCTCCCCGCCGCAGGCGAGCCGTCCTGACACCGACTCAGCCGGTCGAGCACCTGCCGTGCGATCTGCGGCCCCTGCTGGTCCGGCAACAGGTCTCGCATGTCGACGGTGTTCTGTTCCAGCCAGCGCAGCGCCGGAACCAGATGTTCAGGTGGTTCGCCCCCGTTCTGCAAGCGTCCGCTGTACGCCCAAGCCCGCAGAGCCTCGCGGAGCAGCACCCCGCTCGGGATTCTCTTGGACGAGGTGAGCAGAGCCTCTGTCGCGTCCGTCAGGGCCTCAGCGATGCCCCGCCGGTGGTTGGGGGAGGCGTACGGCCATTTCATGGCGCAGTAGTCCAGCGAGAACGTGTACCAGGTGAGCGAGTCCTCTTCCCGCTTCCACGACACGGGACGGCCGGTCTTGAGGCTGAACGCGTCGCCCTTGCGAGCCGCACTGAGGAGGGACGAACGGAAGCTGTCCGCTTGAGCCTTGTTGCGGAAGGGCTCTTTCCACGGCTTCCTGCCGACCTTCCACCGCACGGTGTACGTGGTGACACGCGTGCCCTTGTAGACGTCGGTCTTGTAGATGCGCACGTCATACGTGATGTCGGCCATCAGGCGGCCTGCTCGCAGGAAGCCAGCCACCGGTCAAGGTCCCGCCGACGGATACGGAGACTGCCGTTCGGCAGCACGAGGCAGACGGGCGCACGGCCCTTCTGACGCCAGTCGTAAAACGTGGAGCGCGAGATCTGGAGCTCTGCGCAGAGCTGAGGAACGGTGAGCTGGTCGCGAGCGGTGGACGCGGTCAAGCGGTGCTCCCTTGCGTGCGGTTGATCGGGTCGAGGGGTGGCAGGGGTTGGCCGGTGAGTGCGGCGGTCAGCAGCGCCTCGCCGGGTGTGAGTCCTTGGCCGAGGTAGCGCCAGTGGGAGATCACGAGGACCTGGTCTTCTTCGGTGAGGGGTAGGCGTCCGGTGGTGATCTCGGGGCGTTGGTGTTGGTTGTGGGCGGTGCGGGCGTTGCGGAGGGCGCCGAGGGTGGTGGAGTAGCGGCGGGATTTGGTGGAGAAGTGGCCGCGGAAGCCGAGCATGTGGGCCCAGTCGGTCAGTCGCAGTTCGGCCAGTTCTTCGAGGGCGCCCAGGCGCAGGCATTCGGCGATGAGTCGCCGGGCGTGCGCCGTGACCGGCAGTTCGGCCACGTCGTCGGTGGCGCGCACCCGGCGGTCGAGGGTGCCGACGCATTCGGCGGCTTTGGTGGCGTATTTGGCGATGTAGCCCGCCACCGCCTGATCGGTCAGCTGGCCCGAGGCGGTGATGGCCCGGATGTCGACCTGGGTTCCCCAGGCCAGCGACCGTGCCGGGACGCCGGGCGCGGCCGGGCTTTGAACGGTGACTGCTGCGGCGGCCTGATGGACGGCGTCGGCGAGGAGGTCACCGGTTGCCCAGGCGGGCGGAACGGCGTCCGGGCCGCCGGGCCCGTCGAGGCGGATCACGGCGTGAAAGTGCACCACCCCGCGCCGCTGATACTCGGCGACCTTGGCGAATGACACGGTCAGCGCGTCGCCGAGTTCGCGGAGGGTGAGGCCGGCGGCTTTGGCCAGGCGCCGCCGGAGCGCTATGGTGAACCGTCGCCACAGTTCGGGGGCGAGGGCGTTGAACAGGACGGAGCCGGTGTAGTCGTAGCAGTCGGCGCACAGCGGTTCGCCGAGCCGTCCGTCATCGGTGCCGTGCCGCATCGTGCACGACAGGGATCGTCCGTGTGGGCAGGTGCCCGCGTTGCGTCGAGGGTGGCAGGGCGTCACCGTCCCGCCGGGCTTCTCCCGCCGGGCGTGCACGGGTCCGAAGGAGGGTGCGGTGAGGGTGACGAACGCGGCCGGGTGCGCGGTCACCGTCTCGGGCACTCCTTTGCCGCCGGTCAGGCCCGCCCGAACGAGTTGGTAGGTGTCGGCTCGGTAGGTTTCGGCGCAGGAGGGGCAGCGGGAGGCGCGGCGGGTTTTGCACGCCACCCGCAAGACTCCGCCCGGCTCCCTGCCAGTGGAGTACCGGTGTAGGACCTCGCCGGTCAGTGGGTCGATGTGCTCCACCCGTCCCCGTAGGTGCACCGGTTGCGCGCACCCGCCCATGGCGCGGGTCCGAGCGGCCCAGGCGGAGAAGTCGGCGCGGTTGAAGCGTGCAGCCATGTCGCGCGCGGCCACTGGTGTGACGAGCGGGGATGCAGCGGAGTCGTGCACGGGTGCGGTTCTCCCTTTGTCCGTCGAGCGGGGCGGTATGGCCGTGTGGGTTAGAGGGCTTTGCAGAAGGCGGCCAGGGCGTCGGCAAGGGATGCGAGGCCGCCGAAGATGGCGGTGAGGGAGTGCGCGGCGCCGGTGGGGTGGCGCAGGAGGTAGAGGGCCAGGACGAGCCAGCAGGTGATGAAGGCGCAGCGGCGCAGGAACACGAGGACTCCCGTCGTTAGTGGGTGTGGCCGGTGCCGTCGCAGTGGGGGCAGGTGTGGCCGTCGCCGGTCAGGCCGGTGGCACCGCAGTGGCAGCACGCCCACCCCGCACCCGGCACGGCCAGATGAACCGGGACCGGTGCCGGGGCCGGGGCGGGAGCAGCGTCCTGGTCAGGGGCGGGGGTGGTCATCAGGCGACTCGCTCAGCCGAGGTGGCGGGGGTGGTGGTGATGACGTTGTGGGCGTAGCTGTTGCGGGCGTGGAAGTCGTTCATCACGCGGTCGGGGATGTGGATGACGCTGTAGCGGACCCGCCCGAAGGAGCGGGTGGCGGTGTAGTGGCCGCCCATGTCGCGGCGGTCGTCGACCGGTACGCCCAGCAGTTCGGCGGCCTGGTCGACCAACTCCACCGCGGTCCGGCCGTCGCAGGTGTCGCGGGGGTAGACGGTGAAGGTCTCGCCGTACTCGTCGACCGGTACGGCGGGATTGGCTTCCAGGAAGTCGGCCAGCGCGCGCAGGCCGGTGATGACCTGGTGCCGGGCAAACAGGTCACCGGGAACGATCGGGTTGGTTTCAGCGGTCATGGCGCGGTCTCCCTTGCTTGGGGTGTCAGGCGGTTTCGGTGCGGATCTGGCGGAGCAGGTCGGAGGCGAGTTGGTTGGACACCCCCAGCCGCCCGCGCAGCGCGTCACGGGTGATCGGCCGCCCGTGCTGGTGGTGGTGCTCGGCGGCCACGCGGCGGGCGAACTCCACCAGCGGCCCCGCCGACGAGGAGGCCGAGGAGCCGTCCGGCGTCTCCGCAGCGGGCGCCGGAGCGGGGACGGGAATGGTCGTTTGGGTATGCGGGCCGCCGTCCCGCGCGTCCTGCTCGTCCGGGCGGGCCGGGACGGCAGCGGCGATCTCAGGACGGGCCCCGTCCGGCACCTCAGGCGCCCAGGACGACGAGGACGAGCCGGACGGCACAGCAGAGGCGGAGGGATGGCCGAAGGACGGCGGGGCGGTCATCGCATCCGCCACCGGAACGGCCGACCGGTCGAAGGCGGGGTGAGGTCGGCCGGTTGCGCGGCGCTCCAACATCGAGACCGCGACCAGGAAGGCGCCGGCGGGAGTGGCCGCGGTGATCCAGCCCCACGCCGTCGGGTCCGCTTGCGCGAGGTTGGCGGCCAGCGAGAGCAGGATTCCGCCGATCAGGACGAGCGTCGGCCACGACAGCCGCCCCGCAGCGCGGCCGGTGCGCTTGTCGCGTTGCCGTTCGCGGGCGGCCATGACGCAGGTGAGGTCGATGCAGATGGCGATGGCCCAGGCCATCCAGCCGCCCTGGCCGTGTTCGGTGGCGGTGTCGCGGATGTGGGTGAACGATCCGGCCGCCGCGATGCTCGCGAGGATCAGGACGGGTCCGGAGTCGGCGACCGCCCCGGCCAGGCGCCGGGTCATGCCGTCCGCCGGGCGGTGATCTCGGCCAGCAGCGCGGCCAGCTCAGCGTCACAGCGGTGAGAGTCGGCCCAGTCGTCGACCTCACCCAGGCGGGTCGAGGCGGACGACTCGGCGCACCGTCCGCAGTGGGCGATGTGCAGGGACCCCAGCCCGTCCCAGCCGATCGTCACGGCCGGGACCGTCCAGGACGGCCGGGACGAGCGGGGACGGGACACGGAGGCGCGGCGGGGACGGGGACGAACAGCCAGGACGAGGGCGGTCACAGGGAACCTCCAGAGAGCCGTTTCGGGCATGGGGCGGGTAGGGACGTGGCGTGATCAGGGCTCACGCCGAGCCGCAGGGGAGGGGGCGGGGTGGGTTACGCGGCGTCCGGCAGAGCCGGGCGGGTGGTGGGGACGGAGCCGATCAGGGCGTCCCAGGCCGGGGTCAGGTGCGCGTGGTCACGCGCGGCCTGCTCAGCAGCGTGTTCGGAGACGTACACCGACCGGGCCCGGTGCCAGGAGCCGTCCTGGCCGGCGACCACGCAGACGCCGGGGGTTTCGGCGGCGATGGCGCGGGCGGCGTCTTGGGCGGCGGGGTCCATGTCGCCCAAGGTCATGTTCGCGGTCTCGGGATCGTTGACCCGGTGGCAGACGCGGCCGGACAGTTGGGAGCGTAGGGCGGTGACGCCGGGGCCGAGGTCGGAGCCGATGCGCTGGCCGCACACGATCAGGTGGACCGCGAACGCCCGGCCGAGCTGGGCGACCCGCAGCAGGGCGGTACCGGTGCGGGCCACCTCGTCCTTCTCGCTCTTGTCGGCCATCAGGAACAGTTCGGCGACCTCGTCGATCAGCAGCACGATCGGAACCGGCTGCAGGTGTTCGGGCAGGTTCCACACGTTGCGGGCGCCGTGCGCGCGGCACACCGCCATGCGGCTCTCTAGTTCGCTGACCAGTTCGGCCAGCAGGTCGACGCACTCCTTACGGGTGGTGGCCAGCGCCGACAGCCGAGGCGCGTACGGGGTAAACTCCACGCCGCCTTTGAGGTCGAACCCGATCAGGGCGACCGGTTGAGGCGAGAGGCCCGCGATGATGGCGTTGGCCAGGTTGGACTTGCCCGACTGGGTGGCGCCCGCGTTCAGCCAGTGCGGCACCGCCCGAAAATCGATCACCCAGTCACGACCGTTCTCCAGCTTCCCCGGCCGCACCTGCAGCAGCTCACCAGTCTGCGGAACGGTCTCCACCGTCGTGAGCGGGTCGCGCATCGTGGCCCACAGGGTGACTAGGCCCGGTTTGACGTCGACGACCCGGACGGCGTGGACGCGCCAGGCGTGCGCGATGCCTTCGGCGGCGCGTTCGTAGTCGGCGGGGACCTGGCCGTCATGCAGCCGCAGCCGCACCCGCCAGCCGAGCGCGGTAGGCCGCAGGGCGCCGAGGCGGGGAGCGCGTTCGATGTCCACCCGCCGCATCCGCCGCTTGTGCTGGACGATGCCGGAGGCCGACCGGGCCGCCGGCCCCAACACCGGAACCGCATCCAGCGTCAGCCGCCAGCGGCGCCGGTTGCGGGTGAGCTTGCAGCCCGAGGCGACGTGATGCCAGGTCAGGTAGACCAGTACCGCGCGGGCGGGGAACGCGACGCCGTACCAGAACGAGACCGGGTGCCAGCGGCGCCAGGCCCACAGCCCGACCACGACGAGGGCCAGGACCCCGAGCGCGATGAGGAGCGTGTCATTCACGTCGCGGCCCCCGTTCAGGCGGCGTCCGCAGCAGCGGACCCCGACGACGGCGCGGACGGGACGGCGGCGGGCGCGATCTGGTTGGCGCGGTAGGCGATGCCCCAGCGCTTCTCGCCGTTGCGGGTCTGCTCCCACGGGAAGGCCACCAGGCCCACCGGCGCGACGATCTGCCCGATCGTGACGTCCTGGTCGCCGGAGACCGACACGTTCATCAGCTCCACCCGGCCCATCGGGTCGGCCGCCGACAACCCCACGGTGAACACCGTGTTCCCCGCACGGTCGACCTTCACCTCACCGGTGTCCTGACTGACCAGCTTCGGGCGCGGCGGCGACACACACACGAACGTCAGAACCGAGACGTCTACCGGAATGTTGCGCATGAGACCTCCTGAGATCGGCTGAGCACTTGGACAGCATAGTCTGCTTAGACGGCTAAGTTGTCAAGGGCACCATGGTTCCCTTGGCCGGTCGCCTGTGCTGAACTTGAGTGCGCAGCCATGACGGAGGGCGGACGATGGTCAAGAGGACAGGACGGCCGGGGTATCTGCAGATCGCGGATGACCTGCGAGAACAGGTCACAGACGGTCGACTGGGGCCCGGTGACGCCTTGCCGTCGACCGCGGAGCTACGCGTGCAGTACGACGTGTCCGCCGGTGTAGTGAAGGCCGCCATCAGCGTGTTGCGCACCGAAGGCGTGGTGATCGGCCAGCAGGGCAAGGGCGTGTTCATCCGGGACCGAAGTACGGACGAGCCGCCGGCCCCGCTCGCCGGGGACGACACGCTCACCGACCAACTGACGGAGGTTCTCGGCGCCGTCCGGGAGCTGGGGGAGCGGGTCGCCCGGCTTGAGGCGAGCGTGTTTCCAGGGCCGCCGAAAGCTCGTCGATCCGGCAAGTGAGGTCGTCCAGTTCCGCAAGAATCTGTGCCAGCAGCTCCCCCGGAGTCCGCCGCCGCTTGCGCTCCGCCGTCACTCGAAATCGTCTCCCGTCATGATCGGTTCCCTCGTTCGGCACACCGATATTCCATCGCGGGAGACGCGCAGAGCCCATCACTTATCGATCATCAAAAGCTTTCACGCGGGCTTATACATCCGCTTTCACATCCCCCGTGTAGACCGTTTAAGCGTCCGCTTTGCGCCGCTATCTACAGTGAACGGAGAGGTCGAGCGCATGACCGCAACCAAGGAACGTCCCGGTTGGCAGCCCCTCAGGCTCCGCGAGCTACGCGAGGCGCACGGCCTGAGCTTGGAGGCAGCCGGAAACGAGCTGCGCCAAGTCGCCCACCGGGCAGAGCTCCGCGTTGCGGCCAACTTCCAGACCCTCTGGGGCCACGAGAGCGGGACCGTCTACCCAGGCCCGCACTACCGGCGCGCGTACTGCCTGATGTACCAGTCCAACGAACCCGACCTTGGGTTTCGGCTGCCTCTGCCAGGTGAGCCGGTCGCGGAGGACGCGGCGTTGCCGATGCCCGCGCCGGGAGCCAGCCCAGCGGCCACCGAGGAGGCCGCCGTCACGATCTCCCGTGGCCTGAACAAGGTGACCGACGGCACCCAGGACGGCGACCCTACGGCCGGCGACACCCTGAAAGACCGTCTGGTCAACGCGTGGCGAGGCCGAGCCCTCAGCGACGGGCACAACAAGCCCGTGCTCGTCCTGGTCGGCGGGTACGCCGGATCAGGCAAGACCGAGTTCGCCCGCTTCCTCGGCGACGTGTCCGGATGGGCGTTCCTGGACAAGGACTCTCTGACCAGGCGATTGGTCGAGCGTCTTCTGACTTCCATGGGCGGTGACGCGAACGACCGTCACACCGATCTCTATCTGAACGAGATCAGGCCGCTTGAATACAAATGCCTGATGGACACCGCGAACGACAACATCGATTGCGGCATATCGACCATCCTCGCCGCTCCGTTCATCTCGGAACTGAACGACGAGGCTTGGCTTAATCGCCTCACCAACCGCTGCAGGTCCAAGGGCGTCGAGGTCGCCGCGATCTGGGTTCGCTGCGACGTCGACTCCATGCGGGAGTACATCGAGTTCCGCGACGCCCCGCGCGACACGTGGAAGCTCACCCACTGGGACGAGTACAGCCAGGGCATCAACACCGAGGCCAGCCCGCCGGGCGTTCACCTCACCATCGACAACCGGCAGGGCGCCGCCATCAGCATCGCCGACCAGACGCGCGACATCCTTCGTAAGATCCTGGGGTGACCAGGCAAGGCGTGATCCTGTACGGCCCACCGACCAGCGGCAAGGACACCATCACGGCCGAACTGGCACGCCAAGACGACCGCTTCGCACTGCTGGCCAAGCTCAAAGCCGGAACGGGCCGCACCACGGGATACCGATCCGTGTCGGCCGACGACCTCACCGCACTGCGTGAGGCCGGGCGCCTGGTCGTCGAAACCGGGCGCTACGGCAATCGCTACGCCGTGGACCGCCATGACATCGAGGCCATCACCGAGGCCGGGCGCGTCCCGGTCGTGCACATGGGCAACCTCGCCGACCTGGACCGCCTGCGCGCGTCAGTTCCGCTGGACTGGACAGCCGTACTCCTGTGGGTGCCGCGCGAGGTGTGCGCCGAGAGGTCACGTCAGCGCGGGGACGCCGACACCCCCAAGCGCCTACGGGCATGGGACGAGACGGACGCCGATCTACGGGCCGCCGACGCGTTGCCGTTCGACCTGGCCGTTCATACCGACCAGGCCGAGCCCGCCGAAGCGGCCCGTCAGGTCATCGAGGCCGTGAAGCTCTGATCGTTATTGCGGCGGCCAGGGCCAGCCCCGAGGCGCCCGGATCGCCATCGCGAGTTCCTGCGGAGTGATCGCCTCCACCAGCCGGGGGAAGCCGGCCACCCGTACCAGCGCCCAGAACCGCCCGGTGTGCGAGCCGAACCACAGCACCACGCCCGGAAACTGCTCACGCAGATCTCCCACGGCGACCTCAGCCGGCGGACCGCGCCACGGATCGCCCGTCATCGCGCACGCCGCACGCCACCCGTGGTGATGCACCACAGGGCGAGTTGCTCCGTAACCGAACCAGCCGCCCGCCAGGGCTCCTGACACGGCCCGAGCCATGCGCCCGTACTCGACCGATACCACCACAGCCCAGGCCCCCGGACGACCGAGACGCTGTCCCCCACGGACGGGGCACTCGGCGCGAACACGTGCAGTACCGGCGGGTCATGCTCGTACCGCCGAGCCGTCGCCCAGCCAGCGCGCCGCAGATCACGCGCCAGCCGATCGAGCCGCCGACAGGCCCAAGCCCGCAGCCAGCGAGCCGCGAAGGACGACGCGGCCGGTGTGTCCGGGGGGAACCCCACCGACCGCGCCGCCTTCTCCTCCCCCTCAGAGACCGCCCCGCGGCAAGCGGCCCCAGCCGGTGACGTGACAGGCGCTCCCTCGCCGTCCATCACCGGGCCCCATTGCGCTGCATCGCCATCCGCCGTTCGGCCTCCAGCGCCGTACGCAGCGCACCGGGATCCCTGCGGATCACCGTGGGATCGAGGCCGGCCGCCGGGTCATGCAGCGTCGCCACCCAGTCGCCGAGCCGTCCGTCATAGCGGACCGACCTCCAGATGCGATGACCGGAAAAGTCCGCGCGGAGCCGGATAAGCGCCTGATCATCGGCGTTTGCGTACGTATGCATCACGGGAGACCTCACGTTCGAGCCCGAACCCAGCCGTTCACCGCCGGATCCGTCTGCAGGAATCGAGCCGTTCCAAATTCCCGCGCATGCGTGTTCGGCAAAGGCGCCTGACAGGGGGCCAGCAGGGGGCCAGACTTGAACACAGGGGAGGTGGCCGCCGATGACCACCGAGCGACGCAAAGAGTTCGGCACGTACCTCGCGCGCCTACGCGGCACCCGAAGCCAGCGCGCCCAAGCGGAGCTGCTCTGCGAGCTGGCAGAGTCCGGCAGCCTCACCCGCAACGAGGTCTCACGCTGGGAACGCGGCGGACGCGTCCCCGACGACTGGCTGCCCTACATCGCCCGCGCGCACAACGTCCCGCTCGCCGTCCTGGAACGCATGGCCGCCCACGCCCGCGGGAACCAGCCCAGCCCCGAAGGCGACCCGTTCGACCTGTCAGCGTTCTTCCCCGGCGCCAACGACCTCAAGGCCCGCATCGCCAACGCCTGGCACGGCCGAGCAGTCGCCAACGCCGGAGCCGGCCCCGTCCTGATCCTGGTCGGCGGCTACGCCGGATCGGGCAAGACCGAGTTCGCCCGCTTCCTGTCCGGCCTCACCGGATGGGCCTGCCTGGACAAGGACGCCCTCACCCGCCGCACCACCGAACGCCTTCTCATCTCCATGGCCGCCGACCCCCACGACCGCCACACCGACCTATACAAGACCCAGGTACGCCCCCACGAGTACCGGAGCCTGATGAACAGCGCCTACGGCAACATCGAGTCCGGAGTCTCGATCATCCTCGCCGCCCCGTTCATCACCGAACTCAACACCAACGGGTGGCTACCCCGCCTCACCCACCGATGCCAGGCCAAAGGCGTGGACGTGACCGCGATCTGGGTCCACAACGACATCGACACCATGCGCGAGTACATCGAAGTCCGCGACGCCCCACGCGACCACTGGAAACTCAACCACTGGGACGAGTACACCAGCACCCTCAACACCGAGCAGCCCCCGCCGGGCGTCCGCCACACCATCGACAACCGCCTAGGCGCAGCCACCAGCCTCGCCGAACAAACCCGCGACACCCTCCGCAAACTCATGAACTGAGCACCTAGGGCACGGGGTCCGGTCTGAGAACATCGCTAGGTGACCGGGACGACTTCACGCGCCGAGCAGTTGGCCGGCTACCGGCGTGTCTTGGAAGCAAGGGCCCAAGGCGGCCAGCCCGAGCGGCTTCACGAGCTGGTCAGTGACCCGATCACGGCTGTTCGGATCGCGCTCGCCAAGAACCGGCGTACGCCGCCGGAGGTCCTACGTCACCTTGCCGACGACGCGCACCACACAGTGGCGTGGAACGCGTTGCTCAACCCTCAGATGCCTGAGGCGGGCCTGCGCAGACTCGCCGACCTGGAGTCCCGAACTCATGGCAGCCGCAACCTCGGCGACCGAGAAGCCGTCGCCCACCATCCCAACGCCCCAGCGTCACTCCGCGCCGAGATGACCAGGGCAGGAACCTGCCGCCAGACAGCCACGTGCACCCTGATGCAGGAGGCCCTGAGCAGAGCAGACGGCTCAGAATGAGAACTTTCTCTACGGTTTCAAGGGCGCCGCTACGCGGCGCCGCCGGTCCGTCCGGGCCGGGCATGCGGCCTCTCCGGGCCGACCCGCCCCGGCCAACCGGCCCCGGCTTGCAACAGGGGAGATAGAAGCCGTCGAGGGGTCCACCGCCAGATTTCGCTCTGACGGTCATCTCGTCATGGTTCGTCTGGGTTGGCGGTCGAGGCCATGACAACGAAGGTGTGCGGCCCCGTCAGCTCTTCGGAGGGGCTTTCACGGTCTCCGCTTCGGTCGGATAGCGACCTGTTGCCGTCGCCCAGGCGATGACCTCACGCTTGTCCCAGATGTCGCCCGAGCGCAGACGCCGCACAGGCGCTGGGAACTGTGCATGCCTCACCTTCCAGACGTTCACCGTGTTCGAATCGACGCCCAACAGCTCGCCGATCTCCGCTGGCCCCACAAGGTGCACGGCGAGGGCCCTTAGGTCACTCTCGGCTGCATTCGACACGGTCTGAGCCTACGGTCCCCAGACCGCCTCTCAGGTGATCGAGTCAGGTCTTGTGACACGCTGGCACCCCAGTGCAAACCTCCGTCGGAGATGTCTTACACTGATGGAATGTCAGAACCCGCTGCGAACCTATCGTCCATGCATGACGAGGACTTCGACCAAGAGGACCCGCCGTACGCCTCGGGTGAGCGCGACAGCGGCACGTCGTGGACGGTCTTCAATGGCGACAGCAAGGTTGTCTCCAGCGCGCTCACTCCCGGCTCGATCAACTGCGTCATCACCAGCCCGCCCTACTACTGGCAGCGCGACTACGAGGTCGACGGCCAGTTCGGGCTCGAGCCCACGATCGACGGCTACGTCACGAACCTCCGCGAGACGTTCGCAGCGCTGCGTCCGGCATTGGCCGATGACGGCGTGGTCTTCCTCAACCTGGGAGACACGTACTACAGCGCCAAGGGCAAACCGCATGGAAAGGACGATAAGCACCGCAGTCGTCGCCTGCCTGGTCTTCGCGCGGTGGACGGCCCCGGACTCGGCCTCCCCCGCAAGTCTCTGATCGGCATCCCGTGGCGCGTCGCGCTGGCGATGCAGGAAGATGGCTGGACGCTTCGCAGCACCATCATCTGGGTGCGGAAGTCGGCGATCCCGGAGCCGACCAGCAAGGATCGCCCCTGGCGCAAGTACGAGCACATCTTCCTGTTCTCGAAGTCACCGCGCTACTTCTTCGATCGCGAGGGCCTTGACGGCGAAGAGGACGTGTGGTTCATCGAGCCGGATCGCAGGTCGCTCGCCCGCGGCACGCACTACGCGCCGTACCCGCGCGCGCTCGTTGAGAGATGCATAGCGGCCGGATGCCCGGAAGGCGGGACAGTCCTTGACCCGTTCGTTGGCGGAGGAACCACCATGTACGTCGCAGACGAGATGGGCAGGTCCTCGGTGGGCATTGAACTCAACCCGGACTTCTGTGCGTTCATCTCAGAGAACCTAGAGAAGCTTGACGAGTCGACCGCATAGGTCATCCGGATCGTTTCGCTCTCTGTGCGGTGCTGGGGCAGCCTGAAGTAGCGTTGGCCCATGTCATATGTGCCCGCTCGTCTGCTCCTCGGAGCTGCCGCAGCGATCGAAGGTGCCCACGCCCTAACTGTCGTGACGCTACCTGCACTTCTTCGCGAGGCGAGGAAGGCACAGGTCGACCCTACGACGGCTCAGGTCCCATACGGCGGCGGCGTCGAAGAGCAGTACCTCAAGGACTTCTACGCGCTTCCCGGTGCACCCGATCCGCATCGTCCGTACCGAGCCATCTGGAGCAACGACCCGACCTGGCAAACGCGAAAGTTCGCCGGCGGAGGGCTCCAGCGCCAGCGGAGCCAGCGTGCGAATCGTGGTGAGGTCCTGATTCAGCGCAAGCGAGCCCAAACCGGGCTGTCGGGGGATGTGTGGGGCCTCACGCCGACCGCGGGCGCAGACCTCCTCGCGGAGACGAAGAAACCCGTTCGGTTGATCGACCTGGCGCTCTGGATCGGCCGCAGCGTCGATACCTCGGCGATCGACCCCGCGATCCTCAGTGCCGCCGGCCTCGGGCTGGGCGCAGACGACATCGACAAGCTCGACGCCTGGTTCAAGCAAGAGTTCGAGCCACAGCGCGGCGACCTGGTGGGAACGATCTTCCAGGACGACATCCCGGCGGAGTACCGAACCGTCCCATTCGCGGCTGATCCGGTCTCCGACGAGACCTACCAGGAACTCGGTGCCCTTCCACCAGCTCCGAGTGTCACCGACGACCTGTCGACCGTCATCACGAGTCTGGAGAGTCGCGTCACGGCGAAGGGCTTCCAGCTGCCTCCCGGTCTTGTGGGGCGCGTCCTCACCGCTTGGCTCCGCGGCGACATGGTCGTGCTTGTGGGCCAGCCCGGGACGGGAAAGACCCTGTTCGCGACCCTCCTGGGAAGCGCGATGGAGAAGGAGTTTGACCTGGACGCACCGCTGCTAATTCCAGTGCGAGCCGACTTCGACGAGGCCGAGCTGATCGGCTACGAGCGACTCGACGGGACTGTCCATCTGCAGGACTTCGCGCGCGCGATCCTCCTCGACGACGCCCCACTCGAAGCCCGGGTCGTGATCTTCGAGGAGTTCAATCTGGCCTCGGTGGAAACCTATCTGTCGGCGGTCCTCGTCGCCACCCAGGAGCGCGAGAGGCTCGTCCGACTACCGAACGGAGAGGTCGCCAACCTGCCGATTGACACTTTCGTCCTCGCGACCTGCAACTCCTTCCGCGACGAGCCTGAGACCCGCACCCGCGTGAGCTCGCCGACCAAGCGCAGATCGACCACGATCACGATGCCCAACGTTCTCGGCGACCGCTACGAGGATGATCCGGACACTGCCGTCACAGGCGTCATTGAGGCGCTCATCGCCAACGAACGAAACCGCGTCGAGGATCGCGAGAACGCGGGACGCGCGTCGCAGTTCGACGCGCTCAGACTCACGGCGCTCCGCTCAGTGTCCGGCAGCGTGGACTTCAGCGCGCAGGCCCAGCAGGCACTGGTGAGCGTGGCCAACGCCGTCCTCGAGACCGCAAGCGGTCGGTCATGGTTCACGCTCGGAATCCTTCGGGACATCGTGATGGCGCTCGTGATGGCTGAGCGGTACACAGGAGCAGAGCTGACTGCCCTGGGCCACGCCGTCGCCGACAAGCTCGTGCATCAGCTTCGGGGGACACACTCCGACGTGCAACCTCTGCTCGCAGCGTCGGCGACACTACCCAACGCAGAGGAGATCGGTCGCCTGATCGACCAGACGATGGCCGGACCGTCCGACGAGCTCCTGCCGCTTCTCTGAGGCATTACAAGTACGGGGGCGACTCCAGCCGGTCCAGGACGTGGACAATCGCCTCCTCCAGCCCGTCGTCCGGGCCCACGACGGGGATCTCGACGACGCTTTTGTCATGGTCCATGATCACCCTAGCCTCCCGGTCCACACCCGGGTAGATGATCGCGACTGACGAGAGCCCATAGAGGCTCTGGTACGCGGCGACCTCCTTCCGGCTGTCCTCCGTGGCGTGGCCGTCCTTTCCGACCCTGTACTTGGCGTCGAGCACTGCGACCTTGCCTGTTGCCTTCTCATGGAGCAGCAGATCGGGTTTCGACGCGTCAGGGACCGGAGTCAGGGCTCGCCACGAGGCGATGACCTCGGCAGGCGGAAGCGTGTCGTAGTACAGGTCGAAGTCAGGTCCCGTGAATGCGAGCGGGTTGGACCCGAGCGCGCCAGCCGTCTGGGTGAGCCCGAGCACCGACGCGACGCGGTGCGCGGCGTATGCCTGATAGATCCAGTCGGCACTCTTGATGTAGCTGTACCGGCGTGCCGGGTCCGTGCTGGCCGACCATCCGAACTCACCGACCATCCTCGTGAGGTCGAAGACCTTAATGTAGCTGCGATCGGTGTATTCGGGGCCGTGGCGGGGCGCTGCCAGGGCGCTCGGCTTCAGCCGGAGCTTTACCGCGAGCGACTGGGTGGAGAGCCGTCCGACGCGCTCCCGCCACAGTCGGCACCGAGCTCGGGGTCCGGAGGGGAGTTCTGTGCGCATCACTTCGGACAGCAGGTGGTGGATGAGACCGAGCAGGTGCACAGCGCGGCGGTTGGCCACAGTGTCCACGGTGCGCTGGCGTCGGCGCGCGACCACGCGGGTCGGGGTGTATCTCTTACCCGCAGCGGTCAGCAAGCCATCTTCCTGTTCGATCACGTTCCTCCGAGGGTCGGATCTGAGAAATCGCATCGTCGGGATAGAGAGGACCGAACTCCCGCCACGGCGGCTCAACGCCCGGACCGAGACCTCATCGGTACGCGGTGCGGCGAGCACGGTCTCGATGGCGTCCAGCGCCTCGTCCGCGTTGGCGTCGAACCACCCGTAGACGACGTGGGGATCCAGGTAGCCGCTGCCATCGGAGAACAGGGCCTGACCAGTCCATCCGGTCCCAAGGCTCTGGAGATGGCTCAACATCCGTGTGATGCCCTCGAGACGCAGCTTGCGGTCCTCGGTAGCGAACCAAAATACCTGACCGTCGACCTCGACTCTGTGGAAGCCTGTCGAGCGCGTGTAGTCGAGTGTGAGGACACCCGTAGTTCCGCCTGAGAGCCGACGGTCCGTGCCATCGACGCGGATCCTTCGGCTGGCGTGGCCGACGACGCTCAGAACGATCGGCCCAGGGGCAACCTTGACCGCCCGGCCCTTCAGCTCGACCTCACCGGACCGAGCAACGACGTACACGCGCAGGCGCTTCTTCGTGAGGTCGGGGCTCGAGGTCACGTTGAGAGGCTACGTGGTTCCTGACGCGATTCTCCCCGTTATGGAGCGTACGGAGGACTTGGGCCATACGGTCAGGGCGGCAAGCGAGGTTCTGGTTGTGGTGTGCATCGAACTGGCCGGGCGAGCGCGCCTCTGGGGGCTTCGCCGCCCCCAGACCCCCGCGAGCCGGTGCACTCGTCCGCGCGAGAAGCTCTGTCACACCGTCCCATCGTTCGCGCGGACGAGCACTCCGGGGCGAGACGGGCAAGTCCCGCTTAGAACACCGTCTGTAGTCTCCTACTGGCGTGGGGCGCAGTCGGAACTGGTTCGTTGCCTACCGATCTTGCGAACGCGGCGCTAACCGCAGGCTTGGACAGCGGTGGACAAGAGCGGACGCCAGGCGGATATGCAAGCTGGAGCCGGGGTGTGCACCACCCCGACCCCTGCAGCCGGATCAAGGGGGTATTCAACCGCGGTGGACAGCCCGATACTGGGCCGATGCCTGAGGTATCAAGTGGGGAGCTTGACGACTGCATCCAGAGGATCGGTGCCCTTTGGGAGATCGAGGTAGACGGCAGTGGTCACGAGCGTACAGTCGGCGAAGCGGCGGCCAACCTCATGTCGGGTAGCGGCCTCTTGTATGTGCCCTCGGAGGTCCTGCATATGCTGACCCAGGCCATAGAGATCGGCTACGCGGCCGCCCTGAAGTCTGCCGAAGATGACTGACTCGTCACCAACGCGCCGATGAAGCCAGCCAACACAAACGGCCAGCGCGGGGCTGGCGCACCAAGGTCAGCGCCCCAGCAGTGACAGCAACCTCAACCACCAGCCCACGCCGACAGCCGTCCGACCTCGACCTCCACGCACTCGGCTGGGGCCTTGCTATAGCTGAAAAGCAGACGGTCACCGCGCTGATGGCCAAGCGCTGGTTGGGCGTCCCGAAGCGGGGGTCTCGCGACCCCCAGCCCCCCGCGGGCCGGAGGGTGCTCCCGCGCGAAACTGTCTGTCATAATGTCTCGCCGTTCGCGCGGGAGCACCCTCCGGGACGGGCATGCTGAGGCGATGCCAACAACGGGACGGTCCGGAGGAACGTCGCCGTGCCTGGGCAAAGTGTTGGCATGGACCACGGACTCTCCAGTTCCGCCACTAGAGTGGTTCGGTGAGCAGCACAGTCTTCCAGGTGGTAGACGTCACCAAGTGGGAAGTGGCGGCGTTTGAGACCGCGGGCTTGGAAGAAAAGCTCTGGCTGATCGAGCCGGCTACCGGGCGCCGCTGGCTCTACAAGCCGGTGACACATCACGCAAATCCTCATTCGAAACTGGATCCCAGACAGGGAGAAGACTGGGCAGAGAAGATCTCGGCGGAGCTAGCACGGCTTTTGAGCGTGCCTGCAGCCGAGGTGGAGATGGCTAGCCGCGACGGCGTGCCTGGAAGTATCTCGCTCAATCTCAAACCCCAGCATTGGGAGATGCAGCCCGGGACTGTACTGGTGGGCGCCCTGGATCCGGAATATGACCTGACCCGCAAGGGTGGGCATGTGGGTCACACTTTGCAAAATGTGCAGCGAGTCCTCCGCGGCTATGCCGCCCCTCCGGGATGGCCGGGGTTGCCGTCCGAGTTCGATGCATTTGACACCTTTGCTGGCTTCCTGGTCCTTGACGCCTGGATCGCCAACCGAGACCGTCACTCCGAGAACTGGGCCGTTCTGCGAGGGCCCGGTCCTAGTGACGCCCCCTGCCTATCGCCTTCCTACGATCACGCGAGCAGCCTTGGCTATCACCTAGCGAGATCCAAATTGGAGCAAATTCTCGCTTCGGGTGAGGTTGGGAACTTCGCAACGAGGAAGGCGACCGCTCACAGGTACCAGGACGGCAAGGACGCCTCGCTGGTCGACTTCGCACATCGGGCGCTGGCGAGAGCGTCCCCGAAGGCTCACCAGCACTGGATGGCGCAGCTATCCAAGATCGAGAAGGAGGCTTGGGCCTCGCTCGTCGCTGGTACTCCCGGAATGTCAGACGTCGCGGGTATGTTCGTTGTAGAGCTTCTAGAGATCAACCGCAGGAGGCTGCTGGATGCGTAGTGCCGCCGAGAGTAAGATTCAAGATCAAGCCAGCGCCGACATGGTCAACCGCCTGCTTGTGGCGTGGCAGCACCCGCAGAGCCGGAGTATTTCGCCGGTCGGCAGATTGGAACAGCAGGGCAACCGCTACTCATTCCGATACCTGCAGCGCGCGTCTGAAGTGGAAGGATTTAAGCCGTTCATCGGTTTTCCTGACCTCGCTAGCTCCTACGACTCCACACGCCTCTTCCCGTTGTTCCGGCAGCGAGTTATGGACCCAAAGCGTCCAGATTATGTTCGGTATCTGGAGACCCTTGGTCTGGGTGAAGATGCTGCTCCCATGGAGATCCTCAGCCGCTCTGCGGGGATTCGTCAAGGGGACGCGATCATGCTGTTTCCAGAGCCCCCTGTTCAAGCTGATGGGTCAACCAAGTACTCGTTCCTTGTTCATGGGGTGCGGCACATGGCGAAGTTCGGAGCTGAGGAACGCATCGCAGACCTCAAATCTGGCGACGAACTCACGCTCATCGACGAGCCATCTAACCCGGTGAATCCAAGGGCGCTCCTTGTGACAAGCAGTGGCGAGTACTCGCTGGGCTGGGTGCCAGACTTGCTCTTGGAGTATGTCCACAGGGTTCGCGATGAGGGGGGCAGCAGAATACTGGTTGAGCGCACGAACGGACCTGACGTTCCGTGGCATCTTCGGCTGTGCGTGTGCCTGGTCGGGAAGGCTCCGACCGGCTGGAAGCCGTTCGAAGGTCCCGGCTGGAAGGTGTCCACTCGCTAGTCTCGTCAGATCCACACCAGCACTCCGAGGGGGACATCCTTTGAACCCAGGCATGATGTCGGCGAGCCAGCTGCGCGTGTTCACCGTCCAGCCGGCCGAGGCCGTGCAGGGCGTGTTCGGTGCTTGTGCCGAATACGGGCCGAAGTTTGGGTTCACGACTGGGAAGTCGCAGGTCAGAGCGGTTTGGCGGGAGGACTGTAAATCCGTCGGCTTAGCCTACCCAGGTTCGAACCCTGGACCCGCCACACCAGCGAAACAGCCTCTGACCAGGTAAAACGGTCAGAGGCTGTTCGCGTCCCAGGATCCCCCGCACGCAGCCGGACGCCACCAGAAGCAGCCCTATGTCACTGGTCGCGGAATATACGCGGAATGGAATCCGGAGCGTTTCCGCAGGTCCGTCCAGGAACGGCGAAGGGACCCCGGCATGAACCAGGGTCCCCGCAAGATAGCCGAGCCCGCCGACGCTTGGGCCCGCATTGGGCCCAGCCTGCCCGCTACTCGTCGAGCGCATCGTCGATCCGTCTGTTGGCCCGATCCTGCTGGCCCTCGATGCACTTGGCGTAGATCTGCAACAGAACTTTGACGCTGTGCCCCGCCCGCTCGGCGACCTCAGTTGCCGGAACACCGGAGTTGAGCCACAGCGACACCCCCGCGTGCCGAAGGTCGTACGGCCGCCGAGGCAAGGGAGAGACGACCTGGGCAGGAGTGAGGGCCAGGGCGCGAGTCGCCGCCCACACATCGCCATAAGCGGTCGAGCCGACGATGCCACCGCGTTCGGTTTGGAAGATCCGCCCGTCCGGAGCCGTCCCGTAGGTCGCGATGTGCTCGCGGAGGATCTTCACCAGCGCCGGAGGGATCGGAACCGTACGGATCTCACTCACCGGCCGGAGGTTGAGCCCGCGTTGCTCAGGGGTCAAGGGGCGGCGGCGCTCGCGTCGCCGCACCGGCCGCCCGGCTCCGCCGGCCGGCGCGTGCGGCGTGGGCGCCGGTCACCGACCGGCGGCCCGGACGGCCGCGGCCCGCGCCGCCGGGCGCCGGCCCCCAGCCAACCGTCGCCACGGGGTACACGCCGCCGCCCGTCTGACGGTCGCAGCGCGGGACACTTGGACGAGATCGAACCAAAGGGCTTCGCAGCCCTCTGGACTCCCGCGCGCCGAAGCACTCATTCGCGCGATTTCGTCTGTCACACCGTCGCGCCGTCCGCGCGACTAAGCACTTCGGACCGTGCAGCGGCCACGGTCATACTGCTCGGATGTACGAGTGGCACGACGTAGCTCAGGCAGCGGAAGAGCGCGGCGACCTGGACGAAGCCATCTCAGTGATTGAATCGGTCGCTGAGTGCTACAGCAGGGACTCCTTCCTGCACAATGCGCACCTCTGGCACATGGACCTACTTGCGAGAGCCGGGCGAGTTGAGGAGTTGGCCATGCGAGCCAAGACCGACGTTCATGCCAGCAGACGGCTTGAGCGCCTGAGCCGGGAGGAAGCTGCCAAGAAGGGCGGGTGACAGGCAACGGGGGCGTGCCCGTTACGGCGGACGATCACGGTCGCGTGCGGTCGCCAGCGGGGTTGCCCGTGCTGACCGGGTACGCGTCTTCCGGAGTCGGTGGCTGACAGCAGTGACTGGAGCAGGACCTTCACACTGTGCCCCGCCCGTTCGGCGACGTCGGTTGCCGGAACACCGGAGTTGAACCAGAGCGAAACCCCGGCGTGGCGAAGGTCGTACGGCCGTCAAGGGCGGCGGCGCTCGCGCCGTTGGCGCGGCCCGCCGCCAGCGCGGCCGGGGCGTGCGGCGTGGGCGCCGGTCCCCCGGCCCCGCGCGCCCGGCCGCGCATCGCGCAGCCCAAGCTTTGCCACCCGGCCGCCGGCGGTCCCGGTGTCGCGCCGCCTCCCGGCGAGCCGCAGGGTGCTTCGAGCTGTTGCAAAGCGTCTGGCAATGTTGCTCCGCATGGGGATTCTCTACGACTACTTCATCGCGACAACCGACGATGAGGCCGCCCAGATCATCGACTGGGGTGCGGGTCCCGGCCACCCGCCTGAAGGGCAACCACCGAAAGAGCACGTAGAAGGCGGGATTGATCCGGCTGTTCAGCTAGGCACCCTTGAGGCGATCCTCACGGGACGCCCCTACGAACAGGTCAGCAGCAGTCCCCGCCATGCCGACCTCATCGCTCCCAACGAAGAGAGCGACATCGGGCAATGGGTTGTGACCGTCTCCGACGACTTCGTGACCCTCATGGCAGATGCGAGTGACGACCAGTTCGCTGCCGCGGCCCCGCCCTGGTCACAGACAGAGGAGTTCTGGGGCGCGGCCGACCCCTTCGAACTGGAGCAGATCATGCGCGGACTACGCGAGATCGCCCAGCGAACACGCGAGCAACGCAGGCATCTGTACTGCTGGATGTCCCTCTAGCTTCACGCCAAGAGTTCCCCGCACCAGGAGAGTTGCAGGCCGCCTGGAAAGGTGCGGGGCTCCCCCGACCCCGACCCCGACCCCGACCCCGACCCCGACCCCGACCCGTCGAGGATGGCGACGGCCAGAACCCGTCAAGGGCGCTGCGCGTCGGCTGCGCCGATGGCCTACGGCCACCCTTGACGGAACCGTGTCCGTCGCTAAGTGCAGGTCTCGTCGGGGCCGGGGGGGGAAGGTGGGGAGAAGAACAGCGGCTACGCCGCACGCCCAAGGCCTCACGGGGACCGGACACCATGCGACAACGGGCCGCCGCCTCACGGGATATGCGCGGGATGGCTCAGCGTTCACGGGGTGACGATGCCGGTTCCCGTGCAGGTCAGTGGGGGAGTGGCGCCAAGATCCATGGCGGGCTGTAGATCCGTCGGCTTGGCCCACCCAGGTTCGAACCCTGGACCCGCCACACCAGCAGAAACGGCCCCTGAACAGGCAAAACCCGGTCAGGGGCCGTTCTCGTTGTCTTACCGTGAAACCCTTTGAGTCCTCGCGATTAACCGCCCTACGGGCACGCGCAGGGCACGCCGAGAGGTACAGAGAGACCGGGTTTGACCTCCGTTTGTTTCATGCGGTGATCTTGCCTCCGTGATGGCTCCCGGCGACTCCCCACGCCCCCCGCGACGCCCTTCCGTGTTCGCTGCTCCGATCGATGTGAAGTTGGAGCGAGAGGTGACACCGATCCTCGTCCCGCTGGGTCTACGTCGGCGCGCTGGGCGTGGCCGGCTTCGGGATTCTCTTCGGCTTGCTGTGGGTCTGGTCCCCGGCGACCTGGATGGGCTGGGCGATGTGGCTGGCCGCTCCGATCGTGATCGGCATGGGCCTCATCACGCTCCTCGTCGTCCGGACCGTCTGCGAGCGTCTAGCCCGCTTTCGCGCCTGGTGGCCTGTGACTCCGCCTTAAGGACCTCCGCATGGGTACACCGTGGCACCTCCGCACGTTCACCGGTGAGGGGTCCACATTGGGCACTCAGCGCCCCGTCCCAAAGATCAAGGGATTGTCGAGCGAGTTGTGGAATGTCAGGCTGATGGTGTGAGTGATCGCCGGTCGTGATGGAGTTGGGGCCGATGGCGGAGAGTGACGGCGCGGGTAGAGTTTCTCTCCATTATCGGGCGTATCTGCCGACGGGGATCACCGTGATCATCGTGGTTGTAGCGGCGTCTGCCTTGTTCCCGCTGTATTTGCTGGCCCTGGACGCAGGGACTTTGGTTTACCTGGCTCACATGGTTGTGGGGGTTGTGCCGGCCGTTGTCGTGAACCTGCTGCTGGCGCGGGATGTGGTGCTGTCGGATGATGGCCGCCTGACCGTCACCGGTCTTGGGCAGCGCATCGATGTTGATGTGCGCTGCTTCACCGACATCGGTGCTTCGGCGGGTGCACGCGCGGGGTTCGCCCTTGCCCGCGTCCGGTGGGACGGCGGAGGGTTTCGGATGTGGCAGGCCATGACCTATCGCCCCGATCCTGGCCGGAAGTTCCGCAAGGGCCGTAGGTCCGGAAGCGTTAGCGAGGATTTCCGGGACCTGGTGTACCGCCTGCATCTGATCAATCCAGTGGTGCAGGTCCGCGGTGTTGCACCACCGGCCTGGGCTCTCCCTGCCGCCATGCCCAGGCCGCCCGAGACTTACTGGTCGCGAGACCCCCGCTTCAAGCTCGATGAGCCGACCTGACGCCGTTACCTGTATCTCTTCGTCCCGAACTGCCGGCACTCCAGGCCGGTCACGCCCCCTTCCAGCCTGCGAGGTGCGCCGCCGGAAGCCCGCGTGAGCCGTTGTTAGGGGCCGTTGCTGTACTCCCGTGCTGTGCAGCAGTTCCTGTTGGCCTGCGACCGCATCCGCACTACCGGGCAAGCGGGTCGGGCGCAGGGCCGGGCATGGCGCGAGCGCTGGAAGTCGCGCGGCGGCGACCGCCACGGCGAGCACGAGGACCGATCGCCGCCGTATCCTGCCGGTATGGCGGGCTCGGAGGACTTCGAGGCGATGCTGTCGCGCCTGCTGGCGCATCGAAGGCTTGATGCCGGCGAGTTGGCCACGGTCGCCGGCGTGCCAGAATCCGAGCTTGTGGCGGTGCTCGGTGGCGCCGAGCCGAGCCCGTCGATGCTGCGCGGGCTCGCGCCCGCACTCGGCCTGCACACTTCGGACCTGTTCCTGATCGCAGGACATCAGGTACCGGACGACCTGGCACCCATGGGGCCTGCGGAGCCGGGTGTCAGTTCCCTTGTGTGGCACCTGGTCAGCATTCCGCAGGCCGGACCGCAGGTGCTCGAACTGGTTCGGTCTCTGCCCAGGCAGGCCCACCCGGAACAGGCACCACCCCAGGCGTACGACGAGTGGTTCGTGCCGGGGTTCGGTGCCACACTCCTGCGCCTGTTCGGCAACCGGAACATGAGGGACTTCGACGCCGTCGGAGCACTATGGCTCCTGGCCGGCTTCGGTCCGTGGGCGCGCACGACGCTCCGGATGGTGGGTTCCCGGCAGAAGGAGACGTCCGCCGATCTGGTGGCCGCCTGCGCGACCGTGCTCGGCATCCCCCCTGGCGATCTAGCCGCCCTCGCTGGCGTGGACGTACTCGACCAGCCGCCAAACGCCGCCCCCGAAGCGGTCAAGCTGATCTGGGACGCCCGGAACTTCACCGCCGAGCAGATGCAGTACCTCGACGAGCAGTCCCATGTGATCCGGCACGAACACGACGACGTGGTACCACCTCATATGGTCTGCCACTGCCCACTGTTCCGGCGGGAACGAATGTCCTGACACCGTCCGCGACACTGAAGCCATCGACCTTAGGAACGATCAGGGCCCAATGTCAGGGATCATGTCCCTGGCCTGGGCCTTCGTGGTGGAGCGGGTGACGGGAATCGAACCCGCGCTGTCAGCTTGGGAACCAAACCCATCACGCTTGCTAGGGCCGCTGACCTTGCCTCCGGCCCTCCCACAAGTGACCGTGAGCACCCTAGATCATCCTGGCTAATTGCCCGCTAATTGCCCGTCCTACGGCACCGATGACCTCAGCGTTCAGCATTGCGCGCAACGTGCTGCACCTGCTCGGGCTTCCCATTGCGCGGTATCAGCCGCCCTGACGCTGTGTCCTCCGCTGCGGCCGATGGGTTGATCAAAACGGCGGTTCGTCGTCCGCCCAAGGCCCGTGGAGAGCCCTCATCCCCTGAGCAGCCCGCTTCTCTTCCCACTCCTTCTCACGTTGCTCGAACTCGATGAGTTCGGCATGGGCGGCAAAACCGGTGGTGTCCTCGCCCCAAGCCTGCAGTCCGACGATCGCTCCCAAGCGGTGGCTGTAGTCGCGACTGACGGCCAGTTCGTGGCGCAGTACGGGGATCAGCTCGGTCCGAAGATGGAGCAGCTCGGGAGCGTCCAGCAGAGGGATCGCGGCAGCGTGGGCGGCTTCGCGAACGGCGGAGTCAGGATCGGCGAGGCAGGCGGAAACCCCCTGGAAGAAAGCGGGTCGCCAAGAGCGGATCTCGCGTACCCGGGACGAGGATCCCCAAAAGTAGTCGTCGCCGATGATCTCCTTCCACTCCTCCTCCCAGGAGTCGCTGACGATGTGAGCCACTGCCGCCAGCCAGTCCAGCAGTTTGGCGCGCAACGGCCGAAGCCCGGCCTCCCACGCGGGGATCAGCGCCTCCCGGCTGCGGGCGTCGGCGAGCAGCGCAGCAACGTAGAGAGTCGCCGGACATGTCGCACCGTAGAGAGTGTTCTGATGCAGCAGGGCATCCCCAATACGGTTGAAGACCCGGGTTATCGCGTCCTTGTCGCCAGAGGTGAAGGCCGCCAATGCCGCCTGCGTGGACAGCCCAGGGCCGAATGAACCATCCCCGCCACTCCCGCCATAACAGGTATCCAAGGCGTTCCAGTCGGTCTCAGCCAGCAGCACACGCGGATCAGGCAGTTCTTTGATCATCGTGCGGCGATTATCCACCAGCCCAGGTCTTGACCGGCCCCAGAGCGAGACAAAGTCAAGCTCGGCGAGTACGCCGCGTCACGGAGCGACGCGAGCCCTGAACGATCAAGGCCCAGTGTCAGGGATCATGTCCCTGGCCTGGGCCTTCGTGGTGGAGCGGGTGACGGGAATCGAGCCCGCGCTGCCAGCTTGGGAACCAAACCGATCATGCCTCCTAAGGGCCCTGGTGCGACGGCGGCAGCGCATCGAAGATCGCGGCCGGGTCCTCGCCAGGATCACAAGGCGTCGTCGGTCCTTCGGGCTGAGCGGTCATAGAGCCAATCAACCCATCGATGCCCCACAGCAGGCGCGCAACGGCGCTGCCTGAACGCGGCATTCTGGGCGTTCTCCCCCAGGGAGCCGTCAGCCGCTCATCAGGCCCGCCAAGCAGAACAGTCCCTGCCCAGAGATGGAGGGCAGGGACTGCCATTGCCTGGATGCAGGGCTTCTACGACAGGTCGCGTGGGTCGAGGTTCCTAGGTCTGGTCGCCCTCGCCCGTGTTCGGGCGGGGGCGCGGCTCCATGGGGTCGGGCCAGGGTACGAAGGGCGTCAGCGGTTCAGCGTGAGGAGGGGCTTGACGTCCAGGATCGGGGTTCCGTCGAGTGCTTCGAGGTTGCGGACGTGGACGCGTGTGCCGGTGATGGCGAGGATGTGGACCTCATGCAGGCCGATCGGGTTGGGCCGGTGGGGCGCGCGGGTGGCGAAGACACCGGTGAGCGGCCGGGCGGCGTCGCCGCGCGGGTGGACGGTGAGCGTGTCGCGGTCGGCACGGTCGAGCCAGGTGAGCAGGAGTACGTCGGTGCCCGGGGACAGGCCGTCCAGGGCGGGGGCGTACCGGACATCGAAGACGAGCCAGGCGTCGGGGGCTCCCTCGTCGGGCTGCCGGGGTGCCGCCGCCTGGTCGGTCAGATTCGACTCGACGCGCCCGATCGCGCGGAGCGTGTATTCGGTCAAGAGCTTTGGAGCCTTTCTCGGTCATCTGGATTGCACGCCGGGCATGCCTTCCCGGTCCGCCGGCCACTCCGGACTCTAGGACCAAGATCCGGGATATATGCGGGATGGCCGGGAGCCACCGACCCGGTCAGTGGTGTTCTTGTGCAGGTCAGCGGGGGGATGATGCGGAATCAGCGGCGAGCTGCGTTCCGTCGGCTTTAGACGCCATCTCATTTGGTGGTTCGGTTGTAGCCTGCCGTTCGTGGAGATGGTCGAGCGGTTGGTTCCGGAGGAGTTGTGGGAGTTGTTCCAGCGGGTGGTGCCGCCTGCTCCGACGCGGCCGCAGG